>NZ_BQWE01000001.1:0-69915 GCF_023706025.1 Sphaerotilus sp. FB-3
CCGCCGCCGGCCAGCGTGCCGGCGGCCAGCAGCGCCGCGACGGCGCGCACGATCGTCCTGTTCGTGTTCGACACGGTCATTCTCCTCGGGAATCTCGGGGGGCGGCGGGGCTGGCGGTGTCCTGGCGGGGCACGCCGCCGCCGAGCGCGGCGTACAGCGCCACCTCGCTGGAGGCCAGCGCGCGGCGCAGCTGCACCTCCTGCTGCTCGGCGGCGAGCAGGTCGCGCTGCGCGTCGAGCAGCTCGAGCGAGGTGGTCGCGCCGACGTCGAGCCGCCGCTCCGACAGCCGGGTGCGCTCGCGCTGGATGCGCACCGCGTCGCGCGCCAGCGCGAGCTGCTCGCCCAGCCAGTGCCGCGTCGACAGCGCGTCGCTGACCTCGCGGAAGGCGTTCTGCACCGCCTTCTCGTAGGCGGCGACCGCCTCGTCGCGGCGGGCCTCGGCCAGCGTCAGGCTGTTGCGCCGGCGCTGGCCGTCGAACAGCGGCAGCGTCAGCGAGGGCATGAAGGCCCAGCCGCCGGCGCTGGCGCCGAGCAGACGCGACAGGTCGGTGCTGGCGGTGCCGGCCAGCGCCGTCAGCGAGATGCTCGGGAAGAAGGCCGCGCGCGCCGCGCCGATCTGGGCCTGCGCCGCGCGCAGGCGGTGCTCGGCCGCGAGCAGGTCCGGCCGGCGCAGCAGCAGCTCCGAGGGCAGCCCGGCACGCGGCGCGGACCCGAGCTGCAGCGGCGCCTCGGGCGTGTCGCTGGCGGCCGGCTCGGTCTCGCCGGTCAGCAGCCGCATCGCGTGCGCCTGCTGCGCGCGCGCCTGCTCGAGCTGGGCGGCGAGCACCTCGGCCTGGTTCAGCAGCGTGTCGACCTGGGTCAGGCTCAGCCGCGAGGCCGCACCGACCTCGACCCGGCGCGCGACGATGCGCCGGCTCTCGGCGCGGCTGGCGACGGTGCGCCGCGCCAGCCGCAGGCGCTCGTCGAGCTCCTGCAGCAGCAGGTGCGTCTGCGCCACCTGCGCGATCAGCGACAGCGTCGCGGCCTGCCGGACCTCGACGCTGGCGAAGTACTGCTGCAGCGCCGCCTCCTCGAGGCTGGCCACGCGGCCCCAGAAGTCAAGCTCCCAGCTCGCGATGCCCAGGCCGGCCTGGTACTGCGTGCCGTAGCTGGTGTGCCGGGTCAGGCTCAGGTCGGCCGGCACGCGCTCGCGCATGCCGCCGGCCCCGAGGCCGACGGCCGGCAGCGGCTCGCCGCGGCGGATGCCGTAGGCCGCGCGGGCCTCGGCGACCTGCAGCATCGCGCCGCGCAGGTCGCGGTTGAAGGCCAGCGCCTGGCGGATGCGCGCCTGCAGCCGGGCATCGGTGAAGAAGGCCTGCCAGTCGTCGCCGACCGCGGGGCCGGCCGGCTCGGAGGGCGCCGCGTCGAAATGCGCCGGCAGGGCCGGATCCGGCGTCGCGGGCGGCGGCGCCAGCGAGGTGCAGCCGGCCAGCAGCATCGCCAGCCCGGCGGCCGGTGCGAGGCGGGGAAAAGGGATCAGGGTCATGCGTCGAGCGTCACGGGGGCCTGCGATGCGAGCATCATCGGCTCACCCGGCGGTGGACAGCCTTGATGCAGCGCAACATACCGACTGACCAGTCGGTATGTAGTGTCGCCCGACAGGCGGCACGACTCGCCGAGACACGACATGGAGACGGACTTGACGACCCTGGAGAAAGTGCGCACCCGGCAGCGGCTCAGCCCGGACGAGCGCATTCCGCAGATCCTCGACGCCGCGCTGGCGGAGTTCACCCGCTGCGGCTTCGCTGCCGCACGCATGGACGACATCGCCGCGCGCTGCGGCCTGTCCAAGGGTGGGCTCTACGCGCATTTCGGCGCAAAGGAGGCGCTGTTCGACGCGCTGATGCAGCGCGAGCTCGTGCCGCCGGACCTGGCGCCGCTGCACGCGCTGGCGCAGCGCGGCGAGTCGGGCGAGGCCGACCGGCTCGCCGAGGCACTGGTCGACGAGCTGCACCGGCAGCTGATGCGGCCGTCGGTTGTCGCGGTGCTGCGCCTGCTGGTGGCCGAGCGCGAGCGGGTGCCGCAGCGGGTGGCGCAGTGGCACCAGGCGCTGGTGCGGCCCTGGCTGGAGCTGCTGGGCGAGCTGCTGGCCAGCCTGGCCGGTCCGGATCACCTGCTCGGCCGCGAGCCCTGGCTGGCGATCGCGCCGGCGGTGCACCTGCTGACGGCCCAGCTGGTGCTGGGCGAGCAGGCGCCGCAGGCGCTCGCGCAGGCGCGGCAGGCCCATGTGGACATGCTGCGCGGGCTGCTGAGCGCGCCGGCGCGTGCAGCCTGACGTCAGCTGCGGCGGGCATGCTCGCTCCGGGATCGGCCTGATGTCGAAAACCGTTTCCATAATGGCGATACGCGGGAAATCCTTGTTCCTGACTCGGCGAGAATCCCGCACGATGGCCAGGCCATGCCCCGTCCCACTTCCGCCCCGACACCGACGATGACCTCCACGCCCCCGATGCCGACCGACGTGGCCGCCTTCCTGCACCGCATCACCGCCGAGTACGAGAACCTCAGCCGCCAGCTCAAGCTGATCGCCCGCCATGTCGAGGCGCACCGCGACCACCTGGGGCTCGAAGGCATCCAGGACGTGGCGGCGCAGTGCGGGGTGCAGCCCTCGGCGGTGGTGCGCTTCGCCAAGCACTTCGGCTTCAGCGGCTTCACCGAGATGCAGCGGCTCTTCCGCCAGGGCCTGTCGGAGCAGATCGCGCCGAGCCGCAACTACAGCCGCCGGCTGCGCGACGTCATCGAGTCCGGCTCGGGCAGCCTGAGCGAGGCGGAGATCGCGCACGAGTTCCTGCGCGGCAGCATCGCCGGCATGCAGGAGCTGCAGCAGTCGCTCGACGAGGAGGCCTTCTCGCGCGCGATCGACCTGATGGTGCAGGCCGACGCGATCTGGATCGCGGGCTCGCGACGCTCCTTCCCGGCGGCGGTCTATCTCGACTACGCGCTGCAGCACACCGACAAGCGCATCGGCCTGGTCACCGCACTGGGCAGCATGCACGAGGGCCAGATGCGCTCGGTGCGCCCGGGCGACGTGATGATCGCGATCTCCTACGCGCCCTACGCCGAAGAGACGATGCAGGTGGCGCAGCAGGCGGTCGAGCGCGGCGCGCGGCTGATCGCGATCACCGACAGCCGCATGAGCCCGCTGGCGCGCGAGGCCGCCGCGACACTGCTGGTGCAGGACAGCGCGACCTTCGGCTTCCGATCGCTGACCGCGACGATGGGCCTGGCGCAGAGCCTGTTCGTCGCGCTGGCCTTCCGGCTGGAGCTGTCCTACCGGCCGACGACGGCGCCGGGCGTCAGCGCCTGAGCCGCTCGACCGGCGCCTTCAGCGGCGCGTCCAGGTAGGAGCCCTCGCCGGGCAGGTTCTCCGGGCCGAACAGGCGGAACTCGTTGGGCGCGCCGGGCCCCGGCTGCTCGACATGGCCGGTGGCGTGCAGCAGATGGTGCAGGCTGGCGGCGACCTGGCCGTCCGGGTCCTGGTCGATCACCAGATCCATCAGCCCCAGGCGCAGCAGCGGGCGGTGCTCGTCGCTGAGCTCGTGGCCGATCCAGACCGGGCGCTCCGGGGGGGTGAGCTGGCGCAGCACCCGCGCCAGCCCGTCGGAGCCGGCGCCGCTGTGATAGAGCCCGACCAGCGGCACGCCGTCGCGGCGCGCGTCCTGCAGCGCCGCCTCCAGCGCGATGCGCGCCAGCGCGGGATCGTCGCCGCACGCCACCGGCGCCAGCGCCTGCAGCTGCGGCTGGCGCTCGGCCAGCGCCTGCTGGCAGCCGCGCACCCGCTCGGCATGGGCGCGGAAATCCAGCCGGTTAGTCAGGATCAGCACCCGCCCGGGCAGGCGCCGCGCCAGCCGGGCCAGGAAATGCCCGGCGGTGCGCCCGGCTGCGACATTGTCGATGCCGGCATAGCGCACGCCCTCGAGCGCGCCGATGCCGCTCATCAACGCCACCACCGGCACGCCGCGCGCGAGCTGCTGCTGCAGCGCCGTGCGCACCGCCGGGCTGTCGCGCAGCGCCACGATCAGGCCGTCGCGCCGGTGCACACTGCCGGCCAGCAGTTCCAGCACCCGGCGCTCGTCGTCGCCGTCGACGATGTGGCGGTGGATCAGGATGCGCGGGTCGAGCATCTGCTGGATGCGCTGCAGCGCCAGGTCCAGCCGGTGCACATAGGGCGTGGTGCTGCGCGCCATCACCACGTCGAAGCGGGTCAGGCCGTGGCGCGGATCGGGCAGCACCCGCGGCACGCCGAGCTGGCGCGCCGCGGCGATCACCCGCGCGCGGGTCTCGGGCGAGACGCTGCCGCGCTCGTTGAGCACCCGGTTGACGGTGGTTTCGCTGACGCCGGCGACGGCGGCGATCTCGATGAAGCGTGCGCTGCGCTTGCGTCGCGGCGCCGCCGGGGCGGGAGAGAGGAGGGACACGCTCATCCCGCCTTCATGCCACGACTCAGGCCGTGGTGGCAAGCGAGGCGACGCCATCGCGCAGGTGCGCCATGCTGGCGGCCAGCTGGGCCTCGATGTCGGTGGCGGCGGCGACCGACTCGGCGAAGGGCTCGAAGGAGACGAAGCCGGTGTAGCCCAGGTCGAGCAGGCGGCGCAGCTGCGGCAGGTTGCCCAGGCGGTCATCCTGGCCGACCAGCACGCGGTGGCCGTCGCGCATCTGGTTCACGCCCAGGCCCGCGTCCTCGACGCCGGAGACATGCACCAGACCGGTGTACTCGGGATAGAAGGCGTTCTCGCCGGCCAGGTGGTGGTGGAAGGTGTCATGCACCAGCAGGAAGGTGCCGTCATGGCCGACTTCCTCGATGGCGCGCACCGCCACCGACTTGTGGCGCAGCGAGCATTCCTCGAAGCCCAGCGGCTCGACCAGGCCGACCAGGCCGTGCGCCTGCAGGATCGGGCGCAGGCCGCGCAGCGCGGCGACCAGATCGGCGTAGCGCTCCTCGGTGCTGCGGCGGTCCTCCAGGCTGTTGAGCGGGCACATCACCAGCGCCTCGGCGCCGCAGGCCTGGGCGTAGCGAGCCAGCTCGGTGGCCTGGGCGGCGCGCTCGGCGTTGAAGACGTCGAAGGGGTAGAGCGCGTTGATCGAGCGGATCGTCAGGCCGTGCGCCTGGGCGATGGCACCGACATCGCTGGCGGGCATGCCGTCGCGCAGCTCGACGCCCGGCAGGTCGTTGCGGATCTCGATGGCGCTCACGCCCAGGCGGCGCGACATCGCGGCGAACTCGGCAAAGCCCAGACGCGGGGCGCTGATGCGGTTGATGGCGAAGTGGATCGGGGTACTCATGGACAGTCTCCTTGCGTTGGGGGCGGATCGGACTCTAGAAGCCGCAATCCCCCTGCGGGCCGCCTGCATTGACCTGAAATGGTCATTGAAGGGTCATCGGCTCCACGAAACACTTTTCCAATGGAAAACATCAATGAAAATTCATTTTCATTATTGAGGATTGGCCGCTATAGTCACCCGCAACGCACGCGGCCCCGAGCCATCTGCCACGGCGACCCGCCTTGCCCCACCCCGTTCCGCCCCCGGAGATCCATCCATGAAGAACGTCGCCGTCTTCGGCGCCGGCCGCATCGGCCGCATTCACGCCGGCAACCTCGCCCGTCTGCCCGGCGTCAGCCTCAAGTACGTCTGCGACCCGTTCGGCGACAGCGCCGCGCAGCTCGCGCAGCAGCTCGGCGCGCAGGTCGCCACGATGGACGACGCGCTGCTCGATCCCTCGATCGATGCGGTCGTCATCGGCTCGCCCACCAGCACCCACTCCGACCTGATCACCCGCGCGGCCGCCGCCGGCAAGCACATCTTCTGCGAGAAGCCGGTCGACCTGTCGGTGCCGCGCGCCGTCGAGTGCGGCGAGAAGGTGCGCGCCGCCGGTGTCGCCTGCATGATCGGCTTCCAGCGCCGCTTCGACCCGACCTTCAACGAGGTGCGCCGTCGCATCGACGCCGGCGAGATCGGCAACCCCGAGATGCTGGTCATCACCAGCCGCGACCCCGGTGCGCCGCCGGTCGAATACATCAAGGGCTCGGGCGGCATCTTCCGCGACATGCTGATCCACGACTTCGACGTGTTCCGCTGGATTCTCTGTGGCGACGGCGACGAGGCCGAGTGGCTGAGCGCCACCGGCTCGGTGCTGACCGATCCGGCCGTCGGCGAGGCCGGCGACTTCGACTCGACCGCGGTGACGATCCGCACCCGGCAGGGCCGCCTGTGCCAGATCAACACGACGCGCCGCGCCGCCTACGGCTACGACCAGCGCTTCGAGGTGCTGGGGTCCGACGGCATGCTGCAGGCCGGCAACCACGCCCCGAGCGAAGTGCGCCAGTGGGACGCCAGCGGCATCCGGGCCGACAAGCCGGAAGCCTTCTTCCTGCAGCGCTACGCCGCCGCCTACCGCCTGGAGATCGAGCACTTCTTCGAGTGCCTGCAGACCGGCGCCGCCTTCCGCACCACGGTGCATGACGGCGTGAAGGCGCAGATCCTGGCCGACGCCGCCGCCGAGAGCGCCGCCAGCGGCCAGCCGGTCAAGCTCTGATCCCCAAGGCCGTACACCGGAAAGCACACCGATGAGCACCTCCGCATCCGCAGCCAAGCTGCGCGTCGGCATCGCCGGCCTGGGCCGGCTGGGCCGCCGCCACGCCGAGGCGCTGGCCTTCTCGACCCGCCATGTCGAGCTGGTCGCGGCCTGCAGCCCGGTCGCCGCCGAGCTGGAGCTGGCCGCCGCCGAGTTCGGCATCGCGCCCGAGCATCTGCACGCCGACTTCGAGGCCTTCGTCGACGACGCGGCCATCGACGCGGTGGTGCTGGTCACGCCCACCTCGCTGCACGCCGACCAGACCATCGCCGCCTTGCGCGCCGGCAAGCATGTCTTCGTCGAGAAGCCGCTGGCTCTCAACGTCGAGGACTGCGAGCGGGTGCTGGCGGTCGCGGCCGAGCATCCGCAGCAGGTCGCGATGGTCGGCTTCGTGCGCCGCTTCGACCCCAGCTACCGCCGCGCCGCCGAGGACATCGAGGCGGGCCGCATCGGTCGTCCCTTCCTGGTGCGCTCGCAGACCTGCGACCGCAACGATCCGCAGGGCTTCTTCGTGCGCTTCGCGCCGACCTCGGGCGGCATCTTCATGGACTGCAGCGTCCATGACATCGACCTGGCACGCTGGATGCTGGGCCGGCCGAAGGCGCTGCGGGCCTTCGCCAGCGGCACCATCGCGCTGCACCCGGGTCTGGCCGACTGCGGCGACGTCGACAACGGCCTAGCCATCGTCGAGTTCGAGGGCGGCGCCCGCGCGGTCTTCTACGCCAGCCGCACGCTGCCGCACGGCCACGAGACCACCACCGAGGTGATCGGCACCGAGGGCACGCTGCAGGTCGGCTTCGGCGCGGCGCGCGACCGCATCGAGCGCCGCAGCGCCGCGGGCGTGCACCACGAGGTGCTGCCCGACTTCTTCGAGCGCTTCCGCGAGGCCTTCGCGCTGGAGATGGTCGACTTCGTGGCCGCCTGCCGCGGAGAAAGGGCACTGACGCTGACGCTGTCGGACGCGCTGGAGGCCACCCGCATCGGCCTGGCGATCACCCGCTCGCTGCGCAGCGGCCTGCCGGAGGCGGTCTGAAGACAGAAAAGACTGAAGCGTCCCCCGGACGGTCGATCTGATACTTCCGGGTTCCGGCTAGCATCGACAGCCCCATCTGCCGGAGCTGTCCGTGCGCCGTCGTGCCTGTCTGAGTGGCTGTCTGAACCTGCATGTACTGTTGATGCTGTCGCCCCTGGCGACGGTGGCAGTCCATGCGCAGCCCCAGGACGGCGAGGCGGTCTGGCCGGAGCGCGAGCCGCTGCGCCTGGTGGTGCCCTTTCCGGTCGGCGGCACCAGCGACCGCATCGGCCGGCGCGCGGCCGATCTGCTCGGCCGCGAGATCGGCCAGCGCATCCTGGTCGACAACATCGGCGGCGGAGGTGGCAGTGTCGGCGTGGCGCAGGCCCTGCGCCAGCCGGCCGACGGCTACACCCTGATCCTCGGCGGCATCGGCCAGAACGCGATCGCGCATGCCTTGCCTGCACCACCGGACTACGACTCGCGCCGGGACCTGATCGCGCTGGGACTGCTGCATGTCGGCGCCAACGTGCTGCTGGTGCGGGCCGACTCGCCGCTGCGCCGGCTCGAGGACCTGATCGCCGAGGCGCGCCGTCGGCCCGACCCGATCCAGTACGCCTACACCCCGGCCTCGTCCGGCCACATGGCGATGGAGCTGCTGCGCCGCGAGGCGGCCCGCTGCCCGATGACCCAGCCCGGATGCAGCGCGCTGCCGCTGGCCGGCCAGCCCTACCGGGGCGGCGGACGGCTGCTGCAGGATCTGGTCGACGGCCGGGTCGGCCTGCTGTTCGTCAATCTCGACAGCGCGCTGGCCGATCTGCGCGCCGGCCGGGTGCGCGCGCTGGCGGTCAGCAGCGCACGGCGCCACCCGCTGCTGCCCGAAGTGCCGACGCTGGCCGAGAGCGGCCTGCCCGGCTTCGAGGTGCTGAGCTGGTCCGGCCTGATGGTGGCGCGCGGCACGCCGGCGCCGGTGGTCGAGCGGCTGGAGGCAGCGCTGCGCCGGGTGATGGCCTCGGCCGAGATGCAGCGTACGATGCAGGCCGAGGGCCTGACCCTGCCACCGGCCGGCGCCGAAGCCCATGCGCAGCTGCTGGCCCGGGAGATCACCCGCTGGCAGCGGCTGGTGCATGACGGCGGCATCATGTCGGACTGAGCACGACCTGAGACCCGAACGGCGCATCGACGCCCGCACAACACCATGGACTACGGCATTTCCGGGCGCACCGCGCTCGTTCTCGGCGCAGGCGGCGGCCTGGGCTCGGCAGTCTGCGAGGCGCTGGCGCGCGAGGGCGTGCGCATCGTCGCGGCCGGGCGCAGCGCCGGCCCGCTGCAGGCCACGCTCGCGCGGCTGCAGGCGATCGGCGCCACCGCCACCGCGCGCGTCTGGGATCTCGGCGATCTGGACGCGGTGCCCGGCCATCTGGCCGCGATCGAGGCCGAAGCCGGCCCGATCGACATCCTGTTCAACAACACCGGCGGGCCGCCACCGACGCCGGCGAGCCATTTCGACGCCGCGCAGCTCGAGGCGCAGTTCCGTGCGATGGTGGCCTCGGTGATGGCGATCAGCGCCGGCGTGCTGCCGGGCATGCGCGCGCGCGGCTGGGGCCGCATCATCACCAGCACCTCGTCCGGCACGGTGGCGCCGATCCCGAATCTGGCGCTGTCGAACGCGCTGCGCATGGCGCTGGTGGGCTGGTCGAAGACGCTGGCGCGCGAGGTCGCCGCCGAGGGCGTGACGGTCAACATCGTCATTCCCGGGCGCATCGCCACGCCGCGGCTGACGGTGCTCGATGGCGCGAAGGCGCAGCGCGAGGGCCGCACGCTGGCCGAGGTCGAGGCGGCCAGCCGCGCCACGATTCCGGCCGGACGCACCGGCACGCCGGCCGAGTTCGCCCACGCGGTGGCCTTCCTTGCCAGCGCCGGCGCGTCCTACATCACCGGCTCGCAGCTGCGGGTCGACGGCGGCCTGATCGCCAGCCACTGACATTCATCCCCCATGAACCGCACATGAACCGCACACGACCGATCCGATGAGCCAAGACGATTTCCTGCAGAGCCTGCGCGCCCGGGTCGGCGCCGCCCATGTGCTGGGCGGCGAGCAGGCCGCGCCCTTTCTGGTCGACTGGCGCGGCCATTTCCGCGGCGCCGCACGCGCGGTGGTGCGTCCGGGCAGCACCGCCGAGGTGGCTGCGGTGCTGCGCTGCTGCGCTGCCGCCGGCGTGCCGATCGTGCCGCAGGGCGGCAACACCGGCCTGTGCGGCGGTGCCACGCCCGACACCAGCGGCCGCGCGATCGTGCTGCTGCTGACCCGGCTCGACCGCATCCGCGAGATCGACACCGACAACGACTCGATGACGGTCGAGGCCGGCTGCCTGCTGCAGACGGTGCAGCAGGCCGCGCAGGCGGCCGGGCGCCTCTTCCCCTTGAGCCTGGCGGCCGAGGGCAGCTGCACGGTGGGCGGCAATCTGGCGACCAACGCCGGCGGCACCCAGGTGCTGCGCTACGGCAACATGCGCGAGCTCTGCCTGGGCCTGGAGGTGGTCGACGCCGAGGGCGAGGTCTGGCACGGCCTGCGCGCGCTGCGCAAGGACAACACCGGCTACGACCTGCGCGATCTCTACATCGGCAGCGAGGGCACGCTGGGCATCATCACCGCGGCGACGCTGAAGCTGCATCCGCTGCCGGCGGCGCGCTGCACCGCAATGCTGGCGGTGCCGGACCTCGAGTCGGCGCTGGCCCTGCTGTCGCGCGCACGCACGGGCTTCGGCGCCGCGCTGACCGGCTTCGAGCTGATGTCGGCCGACTGCCTGGCCCTGGTCACCGCGACCTTCCGGCAGCAGCGCCTGCCCTTCGCCGGCGAGGGCGCGCAGGCGCCCTGGTTCGCGCTGCTGGAGATGTCGGACGCCGAGAGCGAGCAGCACGGCCGCGAGCGCTTCGAGACGGTGCTCGGCGCGGCGCTGGAGGCGGGCGAGGCGCTGGACGCGGTCATCGCCGAGAGTCTGGCGCACGGGCGGGCGCTCTGGCACCTGCGCGAGAGCATCACGCTGGCGCAGGCCCAGGCCGGGCGCAGCCTGAAGCATGATGTGGCGCTGCCGATCTCGCGCATTCCGCAGTTCATGCGCGAGACCGGCGCGCGGCTGGCCGAGCGCTTTGCGGGTCTGCGCGTCATGCCCTTCGGCCATCTGGGCGACGGCAATCTGCACTACAACCTGCTGAGCGGCCCCGGCTTCGACGCCGAGGCCCTGGCCGCCCGGCAGGACGAGATCTACGCCTGCGTGCATGACGCGGTGCATGCGCTGGGCGGCTCGGTCAGCGCCGAGCATGGCGTCGGCCAGCTCAAGGTCGCGGAGGTCGCGCGCTACAAGAGCGCTCACGAGCTGCGGCTGATGGCGCGCATCAAGGCCGCGCTCGACCCGCAGGGCCTGCTCAATCCCGGCAAGGTGCTGGCCCGACCCGATCAGGCCGCCAGCGCAGCGGCGAGCTGAGCGGTCCAGGGCGTGGCCGGACGGCCGATCAGCGCCTGCAGCGCTGCATGGCTGCCGTCGAGCGCGCCGCGCGAGGCGCAGGCGTCCGAGTCGGCCAGCAGCTCGGCCAGCGGTCCCGGCAGGCCGGCGCCGGCCAGGATGCCCTGGTATTCGGCCGGCGGCAGGTCCTGATAGGGAATGCTGCGGCCGCTCAGGCGACTGAGTTCGGCGGCGAACTCGGCCAGCGTCCACGCGGGCGCACCGGCCAGCTCGTGCACCCGGCCGGCCTGCTCGGCCGCCGGGGCCAGCAGCACCGCGGCAGCGGCCGCCGCATAGTCGGCGCGCGCGGCCGAGGCGATGCGGCCCGCGCCCGCGCTGCCCAGCAGCACGCCATGCTGCAGCGCCGCCGGCACGCTGGCCAGATAGTTCTCGGTGTACCAACCGTTGCGCAGCACCACATGCGGCAGGCCGCTGGCGGCCAGCATCGCCTCGGTCTCGCGATGCTCGCCGGCCAGGCCGAGCTCGGAGGTGTCGGCGCGCAGCACGCTGGTGTAGGCCAGCAGCGCCACGCCGGCGGCACGGGCCGCGTCGATCACCGCGCGGTGCTGCGCGGCGCGGCGGCCCAGCTCGCTCGAGGAGATCAGCAGCACCTTCTCGGCGCCGGCGAAGGCGGTCTGCAGCGTCTCGGGCTGCTCGTAGTCGGCCTGGGGGACCTGCACGCCCAGCGCGGCCAGATCGGCAGCGCGCGCCGGCTGGCGCACCGCGGCGACCAGGGAGGCGGGCGTGGCGCCGCGCTCGAGCAGCGACTGGATGACGAGGCGGCCGAGCTGGCCGGTGGCACCGGTGATGACGATCATGAACTTCTCCAGAAACAGGGCAGGGGAATCGATGGACGCCATGCTGCCTTTCAGGCTTACTTTCCGTAAGTACATACGAAAAGGTAAGTGAAGATGTCGACAAGCGACGAGCCGCTGCTGCGCGGCGACCTGTTCGCCGAGGCCTGCCCCTCGCGCGAGGTGCTGCGCCATGTGACCAGCCGCTGGGGCGTGCTGGTGCTGGTGGCGCTGCGCCGCGGCACGCACCGCTTCAGCGACCTGCGCCGCGTCATCGGCGGCGTCAGCGAGAAGATGCTGGCGCAGACGCTGCAGGCGCTGGAGGCCGACGCGATCGTGCTGCGCGTGGCGCATCCGGTGGTGCCGCCGCATGTCGACTACAGCCTGACGCCGCTGGGCCGCGAGGTGGCCGAACGTGTGCAGGATCTCGCGGACTGGATCGAGGGCAGCATGCCCGCGATCGAGCAGGCCCGGCTGAAGTCGGGGATGCAGCCGATGAGGCTGGGCTAGAGTGTCTGCCGCCATGACGATCCCGACCTCCGCCCCTCCTGTTGACTGCACTGCCGACTGCCCCGCCGACGACATCGCGCTGGCCGACCAGGCCGGCCATCTGATCCGCCGCGCGCATCAGCTCGCGGTGGCGCTGTTCCACGAGAACCTCGGCCGCGATGTCACGCCGGTGCAGTACGCGGTGCTGCGCGCGCTGGAGGCCCGGCCCGGCATCGACCAGGTGACGCTGGCGGCCGAGATCGCGCTCGACACCTCGACCACCGCCGAGACCGCGGTGCGCCTGGAGCGCAAGGGCTGGATCGTGCGCGAGCTGCTGGCGCGGCGCCAGCGTGCGCTCTATCTGACGCCCGAGGGCCAGACGCTGCTGGCCAGCCTGCGCGCGTCGATGGTGACGATGCAGGCGACGCTGATGCACATGCTCGAGCCCGGCGAGCAGCAGGAGCTGATGCGGCTGCTGCGCAAGCTGCTGGCCAGCGCGGCGCCGGTGCAGGAGCCGATGCCGGAATTCCCGTCGTCCGACTGAGGGCCGTCGGGGTAAACCACGATCGGTTCCGGGCCTGCACGGGATCATCATTCAGCATACTGAATCACAGTGATCGACAAGGATCAGGAGCGCAGCACGATGTTTCCGAAGAACGCCTGGTATGTGGCCGCCACGCCCGACGAGATCGAGGGCCGGCCGCTGGGACGCCGCATCTGTGGCGAGGCCCTGGTCTTCTGGCGCGAGGCCGACGGCCGGGTCGCGGCGGTCGAGGACTTCTGCCCGCACCGCGGCGCGCCGCTGTCACTGGGCCGGGTCTGCGACGGCCGGCTGGTCTGCGGCTACCACGGCCTGGAGATGGGCGGCGACGGCCGCACGGTGGCGATGCCGGGCCAGCGGGTGCGCGGATTTCCCTGCCTGAAGCGCTTCGCGGTGCGCGAGCACGGCGGCTACATCTGGGTCTGGCCGGGCGAGGCCGCGCAGGCCGAGAACACGCCGCTGCCACGCCTGCCCTGGGTCGACGAGCCCGGCTGGGCGCACGGCGGCGGCCTCTATCACATCGCCTGCGACTACCGGCTGATGATCGACAACCTGATGGACCTGACGCACGAGACCTATGTGCACGCCACCAGCATCGGCCAGCCCGAGATCGACGAGACACCGTGCAGCACCCGCACCGACGGCGACCAGGTCGTCACCAGCCGCTTCATGAACGGCATCCAGGCGCCGCCGTTCTGGAAGATGGCGATGCGCGCCAACGGCCTGGACGACAGCGCGCCGGTGGACCGCTGGCAGATCTGCCGCTTCCTGCCGCCGAGCCAGATCCTGATCGATGTCGGCGTGGCGCTGGCGGGCCAGGGCGGCTTCGATGCGCCGGCCGAGGCCAAGGCCTCCTCGGTGGTGACCGACTTCATCACGCCCGAGACCGAGACCTCGATCTGGTACTTCTGGGGCATGGCGCGGCGCTTCCGCAGCGAGGACGCCGAGCTGACCGCGTCCATCCGCGAAGGCCAGGGCCGCATCTTCGCCGAGGACCGCGAGATGCTCGAGCGTCAGCAGCTCAACCTGCAGCAGCATCCCGAGCGGCGCCTGCTGATGCTCAACATCGACGCCGGCGGCGTGCAGGCCCGGCGCGTGATCGATCGCCTGGTCGCGGCGGAGCGCGCATGAGCAGCGCGGTGAACCTGCCGGCGCGTCGCTGGGTGCGCGTCGAGCGCCGCGAGCGCATCGCCCAGGACATCGTCGCGCTCGATCTGGTCGACGGCGAGGGCGGCGAGCTGCCCGCCTTCGAGGCGGGCGCGCACATCGAGCTCTTCCTGCCCGGCGGCATGATCAGGCCGTACTCGCTCTACGGCGACCCGCAGGACCGGGACCGCTACCGCATCGCGGTGCTGCGCGAGCCTGCGTCGCGCGGCGGCTCGCGGGCGGTGCACGAGCTGCTGCTGCCGTGGACGCGGCTGCAGATCGGCCCGCCCAAGGCGCGCTTCCCGCTGGACGCGCAGGCGCCGAAGGTGCTGCTGCTGGCCGGCGGCATCGGGCTGACGCCGCTGCTGTCGATGGCCGCGGTGCTGGCGCGGGACGCGCGGCCGTATGCGCTGCACCTGGCCTGCCGCACGGCGGCGCGGGTGCCCTTCGGCGCCGGCCTGCGCGATCTGCCGGGCGCGGGCGACGCGGTCGTCCATCTGGACGACGGCGAGCCGGCGCAGCGCCTGGACCTGCCCGCGCTGCTGGCCGCCCAGCCGCCGGACACGGCGCTGCAGGTCTGCGGCCCGGCCGGCCTGATCGACGCGGCGCTGGCCGAGGCGCGCCGCCAGGGCTGGGCGGAGTCGCGCCTGCACTGGGAGCGCTTCGCCGCCGACCCGGCGCTGGAGGGCGGCGACGGCGGACCGGTCGAGGAGGACGAGGCCTTCGAGGTGGAGCTGGCGCACAGCGGCCGCGTCATCAGCGTGCGCGCCGACCAGACGGTGGTCGAGGCGCTCGGCGCCGAGGGCATCGAGATCCTCACCTCCTGCGGCGAGGGCGTCTGCGGCACCTGCCTGACCCGGGTGATCTCCGGCGAGCCCGACCACCGCGACCAGTACCTCACGCCCGAGGAGCAGGCCGCATGCGACCAGTTCCTGCCCTGCCGCTCGCGGGCGAAGTCGTCGCGGCTGGTGCTGGATCTGTGAGGAGACAGGCCGGGCGGGTGTCCCGGCCGTGCCCGGCTGCCGTGGTTCAGCCTTCCAGCTTGGAGAGGTCGCGCACCGCACCCTTGTCGGCGCTGGTGGCCAGCAGCGCATAGGCCTTCAGCGCGGCCGAGACCTGGCGCGGACGCGGCTGGGCGGGCTTCCAGCCCTTGGCGTCCTGCTCGACGCGGCGCGCGGCCAGCTCTTCGTCGCTGAGCAGCACATTGATCGAGCGGTTCGGGATGTCGATGCGGATGCGGTCGCCGTTCTTCACCAGGCCGATCGCGCCGCCGGCCGCCGCTTCCGGCGAGCAGTGGCCGATCGACAGGCCCGAGGTGCCGCCCGAGAAGCGGCCGTCGGTCAGCAGCGCGCAGGCCTTGCCCAGGCCCTTGGACTTGATGTAGCTGGTGGGATAGAGCATTTCCTGCATGCCCGGGCCGCCCTTCGGGCCTTCGTAGCGCACGATGACCACGTCGCCGGCCTTGACCTTGTCGGCCAGGATGTCGGCCACCGCCTCGTCCTGCGACTCGGTCACATAGGCCGAGCCCTCGAACACCAGGATGGACTCGTCGACGCCGGCGGTCTTGACCACGCAGCCGTCGAGCGCGATGTTGCCACGCAGCACCGCCAGGCCGCCTTCCTGCGAGAAGGCATGCTCGTTCGAGCGGATGCAGCCCTCGGCACGGTCCAGGTCCAGGCTCGGCCAGCGGGTGGCCTGGCTGAACGCGACCTGCGTCGGGATGCCGGCGGGGCCGGCCATGTAGAAGGTCTTCACCTCGTCAGACGGCGCGCGGGCGATGTCCCACTGGTCCAGCGCGTCCTTCATGGTCTTGGCGTGGATGGTCGGCACGTCGGTGTGCAGCTTGCCGGCGCGGTCCAGCTCGCCCAGGATGGCCATGATGCCGCCGGCGCGGTGCACGTCCTCGATGTGGTACTTGTTGGTGTTGGGCGCGACCTTGCACAGCTGCGGCACGACACGCGACAGGCGGTCGATGTCGGCCATCGTGAAGTCGATGCCGGCCTCCTGGGCGATGGCCAGCAGGTGGAGGATGGTGTTGGTCGAGCCGCCCATCGCGATGTCGAGCGTGATCGCGTTCTCGAAGGCCTTGAAGCCCATCGAGCGCGGCAGCACGCTGCTGTCGTCCTGCTCGTAGTAGCGCTTGCACAACTCGACCGCCAGACGGCCGGCGTGCTTGAAGAGCTGCTCGCGGTCGGCGTGCGTGGCCAGCACGGTGCCGTTGCCCGGCAGGGACAGGCCCAGCGCCTCGGTCAGGCAGTTCATCGAGTTGGCGGTGAACATGCCCGAGCAGGAGCCGCAGGTCGGGCAGGCCGAGCGCTCGACCTCGGCCAGATCGGCGTCCGACACCTTGCTGTCGACGGCCATGACCATGGCGTCGACCAGATCCAGCTTCTTGATCTGCACGGTCTGGGTGCCCGGCACCGCCAGGCGCACCTTGCCGGCCTCCATCGGGCCACCGGAGACGAAGACGACCGGGATGTTCAGGCGCATCGCGGCCATCAGCATGCCGGGCGTGATCTTGTCGCAGTTGGAGATGCACACCAGCGCGTCGGCGCAGTGGGCGTTGACCATGAACTCGACCGAGTCGGCGATCAGGTCGCGACTCGGCAGCGAGTACAGCATGCCGTCGTGGCCCATCGCGATGCCGTCGTCGACCGCGATGGTGTTGAATTCCTTGGCGACGCCGCCGGCGGCCTCGATCTCGCGCGCGACCAGCTGGCCCAGATCCTTCAGGTGCACATGACCCGGCACGAACTGGGTGAAGCTGTTGGCCACGGCGATGATCGGCTTCGAGAAGTCGTCATCCTTCATGCCGGTGGCACGCCACAGGGAACGGGCTCCGGCCATGTTGCGGCCGGCGGTGGAGGTCTTCGAACGGTAGGCGGGCATGGCAGCTCTTTCGGGCAGCCCCGTGCGCAGGGCACGGGAGCGGGGAAACGGAGCCTGCGATTTTCGCCCAGTCCGGGGCGGCATGCCTTCCTGCGGCGCTATTTCTCTGCGGAGAGACCCGGATCCGTGTCGAGCAGGCCGCGCCGGTCGAAGCGCAGCGAGATTTCCTGCAGCGTCTGCTTCAGCTCGGGCGAGGCCTCCGGCGGCAGGATCACGAAACCTGGCACATGGCCCTGGCTGCCGACGCCCAGCTTCAGCTTCAGCTCGCCTTCGGCCAGCTGCAAGGCCGGCAGACCCTGGCCGATGCGCTGCAGGAAGCGGTCCATCATCGCGCCGACCTGCTCCGGTGCGACCACCTCCAGCCGGCCGGTCGCCTTGAGCTGGGCCGCCTGCGCGCCCAGGCGCTCGCGTGCGAGCTTCAGTTCCTCGTCCTGTCGGCCCAGCTGCCGGCGCAGCTCGGCCGTGCCGCGCTCGAGTGCCTCGGCCACCGCCTTGGCCAGCGTCGTCTTCTGCTCCTGCAGCATCGCCTCGGCACCGGACAGCGCACGCGCCGACTGCTCCTGCTCCTGCGCCATCCGGCGGTTGTCCTCGACCAGACCGTCGATCTGCTGCTGCAGACGCGCGATCTCGTCGGGCTCGGTCAGTGCGGCGGGCGCGGACGGGCTGGCGGCCAGGCGCTGCGCCAGCTGGTCGAGTTCGCGGCGCAGCGTCAGCTCGCGGTCGGCCGCGGCGGTGGCGGCCAGGCGGAACTGTCCGAGCATCGCCTCGGCCTGCACCAGCTGCCTGGCGGCCTGCTCGTTGCGCTGCTCGCTGTCGTTCAGGGCCTGGCGCAGCTGGTCACATTCCTTGACGAGCAGCTGGCGGGCGGTGTCGGACTCGGCCAGCGCAGCCCGGAACTGCGCCAGCGTGGTCGGTTTGCGAAGATCGGTGACCATCAGGCAGCTCCGGTGTCGTCGACCAGCGTCTCGCGCAGCAGGCGACCGCGTGCGTCGGTCGCGCTCACCAGCCAGCGGCGCTGCGGGGCAAGGTAGTCGGCCCGGACCTGGATCGGCCCGAGCAGCTTGTCGAGGCGCGCGGTCTCGGCGCGGGCACGGAATTCGGCGGCCACCGCTTCGGCGCTGCGCTGGGGCGGGCGCGCAGCCGCCTCGGCAGGCGGCGCGGTGGCCACGAAGCGCAGCTTCAGCGTCGACAGGCCGTCCTGGGGCAGTCCGGCGCTCAGCCGCGCCAGGGAGACCGGCTCGACCCCGAGCTCGCCGGCGCCCGGGGTCAATGCGGCGCGGATCTCCAGCGTGACCTCGGACATCATCATCGAGGCGGCGCCGGTCTCGCCGGCACGCACCAGCTGCTCCTGCGCGCGGGCCAGCGAGCGCCCGGCGCTGTCGGCCAGCTCGGAGAGCGTCGCGGCGGCAGCCGGCTTGGTGAAGGTGGCCATCGTCAGATCTCCCGTGCGGATCGGGTCGGGTGCGGTGCGCTCATTCCGGCGTGCCCACCGTGCGGCGCGGGATGTCGAGCCGCAGCGGCGCGGGCACCGGAACCAGGGTCGCGGTGATCTTCGAGCGCACCTGCACATCGCGCTGGAGCTTGCGCTCGAAGCGCACCGAAGCGGTGTCGGCGAACAGGCCCAGGCTGCCCGATCGACGCTGGCCGCGCTCGTCGAGCTGCTCGACCAGCTTCATGTCCATGCTGACCTCGAGGGTGGCCTGGGAGAACTGGTAGAAGGTCGGCCGCACCCCGAGCTCCAGCAGCGACACCATCTGCGGCTTGGCGGTCGCATAGCTGATGCTGCCGTCGGCACCGATCGTCTCGGTGATGCTCGGCACGACCGGCACGCGGGTCTGCGCCAGCTCGGCCACCAGCTCGGCGGCGCTGCGGTCCAGCGCGACCTGAGCGTCGGCGATGCTCTCGGCCATCATGCGGATCAGGTCGGTCAGCGAGGCCGAGCCGACCTCGCTGACCGCTGTTTCCGGCGCATGCAGCGCAGGCCGGAAGGCGCGGGTGGCGCTGCTCATGTCACTGCTGCGGCCGGTTGTCGACGACCACGAGCTGCGGGGCCAGGCGCGGCGGCGGCGGCACCGGCACCAGACGCGTCACCAGCCGGCTGGTGCCGTGCACTTCCTTGCCGAACTTGCGGTTGTGCGAGACGTCGGCGGTGACCGAAGCGCTCCAGCAGGAAAAGCCCACCTTGGCCTTCAGCCCGACCTTGACATTGGTCTCGGTCGAGGTGGTGGTCTTGATGTCCATCGCCACTTCGATCGTCGCTTCGGCGAACTGGTAGAAGGTCGGCATCAGGCCGACCTGGATCAGCGACACATTGACGGGCGGCGAGTTCTGGTAGCTCACCGAGCCGTCCTGCGCGATGGTCTGCGTCATGCCGAGCACCATCGGCAGCGTGGTGTCGGCCAGCGCCTTGGCGGTCTCCACCGAGTTCTCGTCCAGCGCACGCTGCGCCTCGGCGATGCCGAGTGCCAGCTTCAGCACCATGTCCGGCAGCGGTACATCGAGCAGTTCCTGTCCCACGCTTGCAGCCATTTCCTCAACTCCTGGGTGATGACGTGACGGTGACGGACGACGGCGCCGCGCTGGACGACCGGTCCGGGAAGGAGGGCAGGGCGGCATGGGCCGCAGCCACCCGGGCAAACCGGTCCTGATCAAGATGGACCGGTCCGATGAAACTCAGCTCAGGATGTCCGCGCAGGCCGAGATAGCGGGTCACCGGCATCATCACCAGCGCACGGCAGGGATCGAGCGGCACCGCCACGCGCCCGCCCTGCCCGGCCAGGGCCGCGATGCGCCCGGGCCGGCGGCTGACCATCAGGAAAAGACCCAGACCGGGCAGCGACAGCGAGATGCGCGCACCGAACTGCTCCGCGATCGTCATGGGCACGACCTCCATCCGGCGGCGGAATTCCGCCAGCTCTTCGCTGCACGACTTCTGTGCGACTTCTATGCAGTTTCTGCACGACTGGCAGCGATGATGTGCAGGGATCGGGACTCAGGCCAATGAATTTTTCATTTTGATCCCGCCGGAACGATCGCATGCACAAGAAAAGTGCAGGCCGCAGGCTGCTGGTGCGGCTCAGCGCACCGCTCCCGTGGTGTTGACATGCAGCGCGTACAGCGAATGGCTCGCGGCCATGAACAGCCGGTTGCCCTTCGCGCCGCCGAAGCAGAGGTTGGCGCAGCGCTCGGGCAGGTGGATGTGGCCGATCGGGCGGCCGTCGGGCGCGAAGACGCGCACGCCGTCGAGCCCGTCCGGCTCGGCGCCCGGCGCGCCGTTGCTGCCGAAGCCGCACCAGAGATGGCCCGCCACGTCGACCGCCATGCCGTCGAGCGCGCCGGGGCCGTCGGCATCGACGATCAGGCGCCGGTTCGACAGCCGGCCGTCCGCGGCATGGTCCCAGGCCCAGAGGCGGCGGTGCGGCGCGGCGCGGCTCTCGATCAGGTAGAGCACCGACTCGTCCGGCGAGAACGCCAGCCCGTTCGGTCCGGCCAGGTCGTCGATCATGCAGTCGAGGCGGCCTGCGGCGTCGATCCGGTAGACGCCGTGCGGGCGCTGCGGCGCGGCCGGCTCGCCCTCCCAGTGACCGCCGATGCCGAAGTCCGGGTCGGTGAACCAGACCGCGCCGTCGCGCCGGCAGCAGGTGATGTCGTTGGGCGAGTTCAGCCGCGCGCCGTCGAAGCGATCGGCCAGCACGGTGATGCGGCCGTCGTGCTCGGTGCGGGTGACACGGCGCGTCAGGTGCTCGCAGCTGACGAGCCGCCCTTGCTCATCGCGGGCATGGGCGTTGGCGTAGTTCGAGGGCTGGCGGAACACGCTGAGCTGGCCCGAGCAGTCGTCCCAGCGCAGGATGCGGTCGTTCGGGATGTCCGACAGCAGCAGGAAGCGGCCGTCGCCGAACCAGACCGGCCCCTCGGCCCAGCGCAGGCCGCCGGCCAGGCGCTCGACCGAGGCGCTGAACAGCCGCAGCTTCAGGAAGTCGGGATGCAGCACCTCGACCGCCGGGTCGGGACAGCGCAGCGCCAGGGGACCGAGGCGGTCGATCGGCTCGGGAACCGGCATCTCAGGCCTCCTCGAAGAAGGGGCCGGTGCGCACGAAGGCGCCGCCCTGATGGATCACGGCCGGATCCTCGCGGTCGAGCACCGGCTGGCGCGCCTCGACCTCGGCGCGGAAGACCTCGGACGAATCCTGCGGCCGGTAGCCGAGGTGGCGCGCCGGGGTGTTGTCCCACCAGGCGGTGGCGTTGTCGCTCAGGCCGTAGACGATGCTGTGGCCGACCACCGGCGCGGTGAGCGCGGCCATGAACAGCCGCTCGGTGTCGTCGAAGCTCATCCAGGTGGCGAGCATGCGCCGGTCCTTCGGCGCGGCGAAGGCCGAGCCGATGCGCACGCTGACCGTCTCGAGCCCGAAGCGGTCCCAGTAGAGCTGGGCCAGATCCTCGCCGAAGGCCTTGGACAGGCCGTAGAAGCCGTCCGGCCGCACCGGGTCGCGCGGGCTGATGACCTGGTCCTGGCGGTAGAAGCCGGTGACATGGTTGGAGCTGGCGAAGACGATGCGGCGCACGCCGTGCCGGCGCGCCGCCTCGTACAGGTTCACCGCACCGTGGATGTTGGCCGCGGCGATGCGCTCCCAGCTCTGCTCGGTCGAGACGCCGCCGAGATGCACGACCGCATCGACGCCCTCGAGCAGCGCAAGCACCGCCGCGCGGTCGGCCAGGTCGGCGACGATCACCTCCTCGCCGTCGGCGGCCGGTGCCATCGGCTCGCGGTCGCTCAGGCGCAGCCGGTCGCAGCAGGCCTTCAGGCGCGGACGCATCTCACGGCCAAGGTGACCGGCTGCGCCGGTCAGCAGGATCCGGCCGAAGCGGATCGGGGAAACAGGAGAACTCAGCATCGAGGGCATTCCTGGGACAGGTTCACTTGAAGAGGCCGGGCAGCCACAGCGAGAAGGCCGGCACATAGGTCACCAGCAGCAGGCAGGCCCCGAGTGCGCCGTAGAACGGCCCGATGGTGCGCATCACCTGCCCGACCGAGATGCCGCCGATGGCACAGCCGACGAACTGCACCGAGCCCACCGGCGGGGTGTTGAGACCGAGCGCGCAGTTGATGAGCATGATGATCCCGAACTGCACCGGGTCCATGCCGAACTGCATCGCGATCGGCAGGAAGATCGGCGTGCAGATCAGGATGGTGGCGGCCATGTCCAGGAAGGTGCCCAGGATGAACAGCAGCAGGTTGATCATCAGGAAGATCACCCACGGCTCCGTCGAGATCGACTTCATCAGCTCACCGGTCTTCTGCGGTACCTCGTACAGCGCCATGAAGTAGCCGAAGGCCGCCGAGATGCCGATCAGCAGCAGCACCACGCCAGTGGTCTTGCAGGCCTTGGCACAGGCCTTGAGGAAGTTCTTCCAGGTCAGAGAGCGATAGACCAGCGTGGTGATCAGCAGCGCCCAGGCCACCGCGATCGAGGCCGATTCGGTCGCGGTGAACGCGCCCGACAGGATGCCGCCCAGGATGATCACCACCACCAGCAGCCCCGGCAGCGACGCCAGGAACGCCGTCAGCACCGCCGGCCAGCCGCCGAAGCCGCCCGGCCGCACCGGGTAGCCGCGCCGGACCGCCACCCAGTAGGCGGCAGCGAGGTTGCACAGCGTCAGGATGATCGCCGGCACCAGCCCGGCCAGCATCAGGCTCAGCACGCTCACCGACGCGATGCCGGAGGTCGCCAGCGTGTAGATGATCAGGTTGTGCGAGGTGGGCATGACCGCGCCGACCAGCGAGGCGTGCGTGGTGACGTTGACGGCGTAGTCGGCGTCATAGCCGTCCTTCTTCATCAGCGGGATCATCACCGAGCCGATCGCCGACACGTCTGCCAGCGGCGAGCCCGCGACCCCGCCGAAGATGGTGCAGCCCAGCACGTTGCTCATGCCCAGGCCGCCCTTGACATGCCCGACCAGGCTGTTGGCGAACCGGACGATGCGCTCGGCGATGCCGCCGTAGAGCATCAGCTCGCCCGCGAAGACGAAGAAGGGGATGGCCAGGAAGCTGAAGACCTGCATCCCGCCGACCATCTTCTGGAACACGATGGCGACCGGCAGGCCCGCCGCCAGGATCGTGGCGACCGAGGACAGCCCGATCGCGAACGCCACCGGAACCCCCAGCAGCAGCAGGACGGTGAAGCTCACCGCGAGAATCGTCAATTCCATGCCGGCACCACTTCCTCACCGCGCAGGATGGCGACGATGTGTTCGATCGAGAACAGCACGATCAGGCCGCCGGCGATCACCACCGGCACGTAGTCGATGCCGTCCGGGACCGGCAGCATCGGCTTCTTCTCGCCCCATTTGGCGCTCATCCAACGCCAGCCGCCGTGCACCATCAGCGCGCCGAACAGGCCGACCAGCGCGTGGATCAGCAGCTCGATGCGATGCCGCCAGGCGGGAGGCAGCAGCGCCACCATCGATTCAAGCCCGATGTGGCCGGCGTCGCGCACGCCCACCGCCAGGCCGAACGCGGTCACGAAGAGCACCAGCAGCATCGACAGGGCCTCGGCCCAGGTTGGCGTGTCGTTGAAGAGGTAGCGGCCGATCACCTGGTACTGCACGCACAGCACCACGGCGATCAGGCCGGCGACCGCCAGCATCAGGCTGAGCCGGGACAGCCCGGCGCAGAACTTGGTGTACATGGTCCTGCGCCCCGCCTTACTTGCCGTCCTGGACCGACTTGACCAGGCGCTTGAGGTCCGGCGTGGTCATGAACTTGTCGTAGACCGGCCCCATCACCGCCTGGAAGGACTTCTTGTCGACCTCGATGATCTCCGCGCCGCCCGCCTTGACCGAGGCCAGCGACTTCGCCTCCTGCTCGTCCCACTTGCGGCGCTGGAAGGCGACCGATTCCCTGGCTGCAGCACGCACCAGGTCCTGGTCGGCCTTGGGCAGCTTGTCCCAGACGATCTTGGACATCAGCAGCATCTCGGGCGCCATCGAGTGCTCGGTCTTCGAGTAGTACTTGGCCGACTCGAAGTGCTTGACGCTGTCGTACGAGGGGATGTTGTTCTCGGCCGCGTCGATCAGGCCGGTCTTCAGGCCGGTGTAGACCTCGCCGAAGGGCATCGGCGTGGCGTTGCCGCCCATCGCGCCGACCAGGGCCACCCACAGGTCCGATTGCTGCACCCGCACCTTCATGCCCTTGACATCGGCGACCGTGCGGATCGGCTTCTTGGCATAGAGCGAGCGCGCGCCCGAGTCGTAGAAGGCCAGCCCGACGAAGCCCTGGTCCTCGCAGGACTTCAGGATCTCCTCGCCGACCGCGCCGTCGAGGGTGCGGCGCATGTGATCGATCGAGCTGAACAGGAAGGGCATGGTGGGCACCAGCGTCTTCTGGCAGATGCCGTTCATCGGGCTGATGTTGACGCGCGCAATCTCCAGCGCGCCGATCTTGAGCTGATCGATCGTCTCCTTCTCGGTGCCCAGCGCCCCCTTGTTGAAGACCTTGATCTTGTGGCGGCCACCGCTGCGCTGCTCGAGCAGCTGGCCCATGTGGCGAACCGCGGCGACCGTGGGATAGTCGTCGGAGTTGTGGATGTCGGCCGAGCGGAAATCGACCGCCTGGGCCAGCGGGGTCAGCGCGACAAGCGCGGCGGCAGCAAGAACGGCATTCAGTTTGGACATGCTTGTCTCCTCAGATGGATATCGGACTGGTCGGATGTCGTACCAGTGATTAAACGTTTAACTCACCTTGAGGGTCAAGCTGATCATTGCCAGGGTAATCACCAGTGGAGCACATTGTCTGAAGCAGGAAATAAACGTTTTACTAAGGCGATAGAATCTGCGCCATGACAGTGAACACCAGAACGTCCATCGCCATGCCCAACGGGGCTGGACGCCGCCGCGCCGCGACGATCCGCGATGTCGCCCAGGCGGCCGGCGTGTCGACCGCGACGGTGTCGAAATTCCTCAACGGCGGTCAGCGCTTCACCCGCGAGGTGGAGGAGCGGGTGGCCCAGGCGGTGCGCGATCTGGGCTACAGCTCCAACCCGATGGCACGCGGCATGATCACCGGCCGCACCGGCAACGTCGGCATCGTGGTGCTGGATGTGCGCAACCCGCATTTCACCAGCCTGATCCGCGGCGCCTCGCGGCCGGCGGCCGAGGCCGGGCTGAACCTGCTGTTCGCCGACATCGCCGAGGGCCTGGCGCCGGAGCTGCCGACGCTGCAGGCGCTGAGCCGGCGGGTCGACGGCCTGATCGTCAGCGCGCGGCTGTCGGACGAGGCGCTGGCCTGGCTGGGCACCTCGGACATGCCGGTGGTCTACTACGGCGGACCGCCGGCACAGCAGGACTGCAGCAGCGTCGGCATCGACAACCGCGCCGCCGCCGCGATGCTCGGCCGCCACCTGCGCGAGCTGGGCCATCGGCGCCTGCGCTATGTGGGATTCTCCGGCGCACGCTGGAGCCAGGAGCGCTGGCTCGGGCTGCAGCAGGCCTTCGAGGGCAGCGGGGCCGAGCTGCACCGCCATGATGTGGCCGAGGCCAGCGCCGACGAGGGCGAGCGCATCGCCTCCGAAGTGCTGCTGGGCGCGGACGCACCCGACGCGGTGGTGGCCTACAACGACCTGATCGCGCTGGGCCTGCTCGGACAGGCGCAGGCGCTGGGCCTGTCGGTGCCGCGCGATGTCTCGATCACCGGCTTCGACAACATCGTCTACGGCCGCTACACCAGTCCGGCGCTGACCACCGTCGACAGCGGCAGCGAGCAGACCGGCGAGCGCGCGATGCGCCGGCTGATCGCGCGCATCGGCGGCGATCCAGCCGCCAGAAGCGGCCATGAGCTGATCGCCTCGCGGGTGATCGTGCGCGGCTCGACGCTCGGCCGCCCGGCTGTCAGCCGGGGCGAGGGCCGCACGCGGTAAAGTCGATCGTTTTTTCGTCCATGTCCGAACCCATGTCGCTGCATCCGCCCACCGAACGCCGCCGCCCCCGCACCCTCGCGCTCGAACTGGTCGCGTCGATCGGCGAGCGCATCCGCGACGGCCAGCTGGCCCCCGGCACCAAGCTGCCCACCGAGGCGGCGATCATGGCCGAGTTCGCGGTCAGCCGCACCGTGGTGCGCGAGGCCATCTCGCGGCTGCAGGCCAGCGGTCTGGTCGAGACCCGCCACGGCATCGGCACCTTCGTGCTGGGCCTGGGCGAGGCGCCGGGCTTTCGCATCGCGCCCGAACAGGTCGCCACGCTGCATGACGTCATCGCGATGCTGGAGCTGCGCATCGGGGTGGAAACCGAAGCGGCCGCGCTGGCCGCGCAGCGCCGCACCGAGGCCGACCTGACGGCGATGCGCGCCGCGCTGGCCGAGGTCACCGC
Source organism: Sphaerotilus sp. FB-3 (assembly GCF_023706025.1). Taxonomy (NCBI): domain Bacteria; kingdom Pseudomonadati; phylum Pseudomonadota; class Betaproteobacteria; order Burkholderiales; family Sphaerotilaceae; genus Sphaerotilus; species Sphaerotilus sp. FB-3. The sequence continues at coordinate 26,348 of NZ_BQWE01000001.1, forward strand.
CGCGATCGAGGCCGGCCGCGATGCGGTCGAGGCCGACTTCCACTTCCATCTGGCGATCGCGCGCGCCACCGGCAACCATCACTTCGCCGAGCTGATCGGCACGCTGGGCCGCACCATCATTCCGCGCTCGCGCCTGGACGGGCAGAGCACGCCGGAACAGGAGCAGGAGCGACGCCACTACCTGCGCCGGGTCAATGCCGAGCACGACAGCATCTGCGATGCGATCGCCGCCGGCGACCCGGAGGCCGCACGCGCGGCGATGCGCACCCACCTGGCCAACAGCCGCGAGCGCCGCCGCCGCATGGGCGGCGCCTGACCTTCCTCGGCGCCCACGGCGGCGCCCGCTGGTCATCCCTCTAGGCAGGCCCTGACGGATCGACTAGATTCGGCGCATGCCTTTCCGCCTTCACGGTTTCGACGGCTGCTTCCAGCTGGTCATCGGTGATCACCTCGCCCGCAGCGTGCGCGGCGTGCCGTGCTCGCCGCCTTCGTGCGCCTGAGCCGCCCCGCGGCTTCTCCCCCTTTTCCCTCCGCGTTTTTCCGTCGTCGTGATCGACGCGGCCGCTTCGGCCTGCGCGCTCGCGCTCGACGGCGCACGTCCCGACCTCTGCCGAAGGAGCCTGTCATGGCTGACCCGACCGTTCCCGTCTCTGTTCCCGTTTTCGTTCCCGTTCCTGCCGCCACATCCCTGTCCTCCCCCCGCGCCGACCTGTTCGACAATCCGATGGGCCTGTGCGGCTTCGAGTTCGTCGAGTTCGCCGCGCCGGTGGCCGGCCTGCTCGAGCCGCTGTTCGAGCGGATGGGCTTCTCGCTCGTCGCCCGCCACCGCTCCAAGGACGTGGTGCTCTACCGCCAGGGCGAGATCAACTTCATCGTCAACCGCGAGCCCAGGAGCCTGGCGGCCTACTTCGCCGCCGAGCACGGCCCCAGCGCCTGCGGCCTGGCCTTCCGGGTGAAGGATGCGCACCGCGCCTATGCCCGGGCGCTGGAGCTGGGCGCACAGCCGGTGGAGATCCCGACCGGTCCGATGGAGCTGCGCCTGCCGGCGATCAGGGGCATCGGCGGCGCGCCGCTCTACCTGATCGACCGATTCGAGGACGGCAAGTCCATCTACGACATCGACTTCGAGTTCCTGCCCGAATTCCAGGACGCCGCGCGCCGCCGCCCGGTCGGCCACGGCCTGCGCCTGATCGACCACCTGACGCACAACGTCTACCGCGGCCGCATGGCCTACTGGGCGCATTTCTACGAGCACCTGTTCAACTTCCGCGAGATCCGCTACTTCGACATCCAGGGCGAGTACACCGGCCTGACCTCGAAGGCGATGACCGCGCCCGACGGCCTGATCCGCATCCCGCTCAACGAGGAGGCGCGCCAGGGCGGCGGCCAGATCGAGGAGTTCCTGATGCAGTTCAACGGCGAGGGCATCCAGCATGTGGCGCTGCTCTGCGATGACCTGATCGCGACGGTGGACGCGCTGCAGATGGCCGGCGTGCCGCTGATGAGCGCGCCCAACGCGGTCTACTACGAGATGCTGGCCGAGCGCCTGCCCGGCCACGGCGAACCGGTGACCGAGCTGCAGACGCGCGGCATCCTGCTCGACGGCTCCACCGCCGGCGGCACGCCGCGCCTGCTGCTGCAGATCTTCAGCCAGCCGCTGCTCGGGCCGGTCTTCTTCGAGTTCATCCAGCGCAAGCGCGACGAGGGCTTCGGCGAAGGCAACTTCAAGGCGCTGTTCGAGTCGCTGGAGCGCGACCAGATGCGCCGCGGCACGCTGCAGACCGATCAGTGAGCGTGCCTGTGCTCGGCCGCCGCAGCCGGCCGAGCCGCGTTCATCGCCCGGGCCTCGGCGCTGACCTCGACCGCGCTGCGCTTGCCGTCGCGGCCCTCGATCACCAGGGTCAGCAGCAGCTTGTCGCCGGCGTTCACCGGCTTGAGCACGTCGATCAGCATGATGTGATAACTGCCGGGCTTGAGCTCAAGCGTCCGGCCCGGGACGATGTCGAGTGCGTCGATCGCCTTCATCATCATCCGGTCGCCCTCCATGCGCATCTCATGGATCTCGACGATCCTGGCCGCCGTGGATTTCGCCTCGACCAGCCGCACCGGCTCGGTGCTGCTGATCTGCATGAAGGCGCCGGTGGCCTTCTGCTGCGCGACGGTGGCGCGGACCCAGGGTTCCTTGACGCTGACCTGGGCCTGGACGGCCAGGCTGGCGAGGGTCAGGGCGGACAGCGCCGCAGCGCGCAGCAGGGGACGGAGGGTGATCATCGGGAGACTCCTTCGGTGACAGGGGAAACAGGAAGAACGCGGGGCGACCTGGGCGCGGTCCGACGCCGGGCGCGGCGCTTGTCGAGCCAGCGCCACAGGCCGGTCACTGCGAGCAGCACCGGCAGCACGCCGCACAGGCAGACGAGCAGGCGGCCGACCGGGCCGAAGCCCTCGCCGCTGTGCAGCGGATGCATCCACTGCCAGACGGTGTCGCCAGCGCTGAAATGGCGCGGATCGCGACGCGCGACGATCTCGCCGCGGGTCGAATCGATCCAGACCAGGGTGTCGGGGAAGCGGTCGCCGGGATGATCGCCTTCCGCAGCATCAGCGCACACAGCAACGGCAGCGTCTTCTTCGGGAACGGCACCGGCGAGGGGGTGAATGTGATGGCAGGCATGAACGGAAATTCGCAAGGAAAAGCGGCAGCCCGTCGCGGGCCGGAGCGAAGGTCCGGACGAGCGCAAGCCGGGCCACACCGTGCCGGTGCGGCCAGGACAGGATTCAGGCGGGGTGGAGAACGATCGACGGATGTGCGGCAGCCGCCGCAGGCGTGCTGCGGCCATGACACGCCCGATGGCGCGCGCTGGCGTGAAGGCGTCGGATCAGTTCGCGCTCAGGAGAGCGCAGGCGGGGCCCGGGCGGGCAGGGGAGGATGATGTGCCGCCGCATCCGGCACGAAGTCGATGCGCAGCACCGGCGCAGGCCGGGGCTCGATCAGGCGGTAGTCAGCGCGGCGGTCCGGCTCGGGGAGCAGGGCGCCCAGTGCCGGGCTCAGGCAGGCCGGGCAGTGGCTGCCACCGGCGGCGTCGGTCATGCCGAGCGCACCGGCATCGGTGCGCGAGGACGCCGGCATCGTGGCCGAGCAGATCTCGGCCAGCATCGCCGCACGCACCGGATCGGCGGCGGCCAGCAGGCGCGACAGCGTCGGCGCCAGCGCGACCATCATCAGCAGCGCGATGGCCGCGCTGACGAGACGGAAGCTGTGACGACGCCAGAAAAGCATCCTGCGATGATAGTGAAGTCGGACATGAAACTTCATGATCCCGTCACGATGTTGCCGGATGCCCACATTCAGGGAAAGACCCGAGCCCTGGCGCACCTGGCACCTGCGCGCCCGCACGCCATCGCCTCACCGCGTCATGTCATGACACTTTCATGACCCGTGTCCACGATGTGCCGCATCACCCTGTCGCCCGGCGACGCTGACTGCGAGGACACGATGGCCAAGGACTTTTCGCGGATGGAAGACTCCAACCGCAGCACCAACCCCAGCATTCACGAGATGTCGAACCCGACCCGCCGCCTGCTGCTGCGCGGCGGCCTGGGCGGCGTGGCCGCCGGCCTGCTCGGCGGCCTGGGTGGCTGCGCCAGCCTGGGTCAGGGCACGGCATCGGCCGGCCGCGGCATCGGCTTCGCCTCGGTGCCGATGCGCGCGGTCGACCAGGTGGTGGTGCCTGCGGGCTACACCGCCTCGGTGCTGTACCGCTGGGGCGATCCGGTCGGCGCGACCGCCGGCCAGCCCGTCTTCCGCGCGGATGCCGGCAACACCGCGGCCGAGCAGGCGCTGCAGGCCGGCATGCATCACGACGGCATCCACTATTTCCCGCTCGGCAGCGGCGCCGACGGCTCGGCACGCGGCCTGCTGGCGATGAACCACGAGTATGTCGACGACGGCCTGCTGCATGCCGACGGCATGAAGACCTGGTCGGCCGAGAAGGTCGCCAAGTCGATCGCCGCACATGGCGTGTCGGTGGTCGAGGTGCAGCGCCAGGGCGCGGCCTGGTCGGTGGTGTCGCCGTCGCGGTACGCGCGACGCATCACCGCGGCCACGCCGATGGCGCTGGCCGGTCCGGCCGCCGGCCATGCGCTGATGCGCACCGCCGCCGATCCGGCCGGCCGCACCGTGCTGGGAACGCTCAACAACTGCGGCCACGGCGCCACCCCCTGGGGCACCTACCTGACCTGCGAGGAGAACTTCGTCAACTACTTCGAGGGCCCCGAGCAGCCCGACGCGCATCAGAAGCGCTGGGGCATGAAGAAGGGCAATGGCCAGTTCTACCGCTGGCACGAGCATGAGGAGCGCTTCGACGCCAGCCGGCATCCGAACGAGTTCAACCGCTTCGGCTGGGTGGTCGAGATCGATCCCGCCGACCCGAAGGCCACGCCGGTCAAGCGCACCGCGCTGGGCCGTGCCGCACACGAGGGCGCCGCGCTTGCACTGACAGCCGACGGCCGCGGCGAATGGCTGCCGCCGGTGCATGGCCAGGGCCCGCTCACCGCAGCCCGGGGCTTCGCCGACCAGGGCGAGGTGCTGATCAAGGCCCGCCAGGCCAGCGACCTGCTCGGCGCGACGAAGATGGACCGCCCGGAATGGACCGCCGTCGACCCGGTCAGCAAGGAGGTCTACTGCACGCTGACCAACAACACCAACCGGGGCGGCAACAACCATCCGGCGGTCGACGCGGCCAACCCGCGCGCGAACAACACGATGGGCCACATCATCCGCTGGAAGGAAGACGGCGACCTGGACGCGCGCCGCTTCGCCTGGACGCACTTCGTGCTGGCGGGCGACGCCACGCTGGCGCGTGCCGAGGCCCGGGGCAACATCCGCGGCGACGCCTTCGGCAGCCCCGACGGCCTGTGGATCGACCCGCGCGGCACGATGTGGATCCAGACCGACGTGTCGACCTCGGCCCTGGGCAAGGGCGACTACGCCGGCCTGCCCAACAACCAGATGCTGGCCTGCGACCCGACCCAGGGCGAGATCCGCCGCTTCCTGCTCGGCCCGGCCGGCTGCGAGGTGACCGGGGTGGTCATGACGCCCGACCTGCGCACGATGTTCGTCAACATCCAGCACCCGGGCGAGTCGCCCAGCGAGCGCAGCGATCCGGCCGACCCGATGAAGCTCTCGCGCTGGCCCGACGGCGCCGGCCGGCCGCGCTCGGCCACCGTGGTGATCCGCAAGGACGACGGCGGCGTGATCGGGAGCTGAGGCGATGCGCAGGCGCTGGCTGGGTCCGACGCTGGCTGGCGTGCTGGCCATCGCGGTGGGCGCCGGCATCTGGCAGTCCGGAGTGCTGCTGCGCCAGGACGAGGCCGAACGGGCGCAGCAGCGCCAGGCGGCCGAGCAGCAGGCCCGGCAGATCCGGCTGGTCGGGCTGATCGGCTCGGAAAAGGCCGAGTTCTTCGCCGATGCCCGTGTCCGGGCCGCGCTGGCGCGCCACGGCCTGGAAGTGACCGCCGAGAAGGCCGGCTCGCGGGCCATGGCGGCGCAGCTGGATCCGGCGCGGCACGACTTCGCCTTTCCGGCCGGTGAGCCGGCGGCGGTGGAACTGCGCGCCCGGGCTCGGGCCGCCGGCGTGTCCGGCGGCGAGACCACCCCGTTCTACACCCCGATCGTCATCGCCAGCTGGCAGCCGATCGCGGCCATTCTCGAGGCCAACGGCCTGGCGCGCCGCGAGGGCGAGCACTGGTTCCTGACCGATCTGCCACAGCTGATCGCGCTGATGAACCGGGGCACGCGCTGGTCCGAGCTGAAGGACAGCGCCGCCTTTCCGACCCGCAAGGCGGTGCTGGTCGGCTCGACCGACCTGAGCTCCTCCAACAGCGCGGCGATGTACCTGTCGCTGCTGAGCTATGTCGCCAATGGCGACGCGGTGGTGCAGGGGCCGGAGCAGGTGCAGCGGGTGCTGCCCGCGGTGGCCGGTCTGTTCCGCCGCCAGGGCTTCCAGCAGGGCTCGAGCCAGGAGCCTTTCCAGGACTATCTGGCGCTCGGCATGGGCAAGGCGCCGCTGCTGGTGGCCTACGAATCGCAGCTGGTCGAGTTCTGGCTGAGGCACCCGCAGCGGCGCGCCGAGGCGGCGCAGGTGATGCTCTATCCACGACCGACCGTCTACTCCAAGCATGTGCTGGTGCCCTTCAGCGACAAGGGCCGTCGGCTGGCAGCGGCACTCGAGGGCGATGCCGCGCTGCGCACGCTGGCGCACGAGTTCGGCCTGCGCACCGGCGGCGAGGAGCGCGGCCCGGCGACCTGGGCCCGGCAAGGCGTCCAGGTGCCCGAAACGCTGGTCGACGTGGTCGATCCGCCCGATCCCCGCTGGCTCGAAGCGCTGATCACCGCCATCGAGACGCCCCTTTGAAATCCGAAGTCCGAAGTCCGTCGACGAGCATGAGGAGTCCGTGATGAACGAGCTGTCCCCCCCGAGCGATCTGGCGCTGCAGGCGCCCGAGGCGCTGACCCCGATCCCGGTCGAGAGCGCGAGCGGCCGGGTGCGGCTCAAGCCCGAGGCGGTGGCAGCGCTGGATGCGCAGGTCGCCGACTTCGTCCAGCAGGTCAGCACGCTCGACCCCCAGGACCCGAAGTTCCGCGACTGCGTGCAGCGCATCCACGGCCTGGGCAGCCGCGACATCGAGGGCGCGGCGGCCGTTTCCAGCCGGATGCTGGAGCGGCCGGTGCGCACGCTGAACAACGGCCTGATCGATGGCAGCTCGGGCATCGGGCACACGCTCGTGGACCTGCGCCGCACCGTCGAGGCGCTCGACCCCTCGCGCCAGGGCGACCTGCTGGCGCCCCGCCGGCTGCTCGGGATGATTCCGATGGGCAACCGGCTGGCGGACTACTTCGCACGCTTCCAGTCCTCCCAGGCGCATCTGAACGCCATCCTGGAGGCGCTGCGACGCGGCAAGGACGAGCTGATGCGCGACAACGCCGCGATCGAGCAGGAAAAGCTCCATCTGTGGACGCTGATGGAACGGCTGGAAGGCCATGTCTACCTCGGCCGCCAGCTCGACGCCAGGCTGGAGGACCGTGCCGCCCGGCTCGAGCTGCAGGACCCCGAAAAAGCCCGGGTGGTGCGCGAGGACATGCTGTTCTACATGCGGCAGAAGGTCATGGACCTGCTGACCCAGCTCAGTGTCAGCATCCAGGGCTATCTGGCGCTGGACATGGTGCGGCGCAACAACCTGGAACTGATCAAGGGCGTCGACCGGGCCACCACCACCACGGTGTCGGCCCTGCGCACCGCGGTGATCGTGGCACAGGCGCTGGCCAACCAGAAGCTGGTGCTCGACCAGATCGGCGCGCTCAACACCACCACCGGCCACCTGATCGAGCGCACCAGCGAGATGCTGCGCCAGCAGACCGGCACCCTGCACCAGCAGGCCGCCTCGAGCACGCTCGACATCGCCCAGCTCCAGCGGGCCTTCCAGAACATCTACCAGACGATGGATGCGATCGCCAGCTTCAAGACCGAGGCGCTGGGCTCGATGCAGGCCACCGTGGAGCTGCTCGGCGCCGAGGTCGACAAGGCACGCCAGCAGGTGGTGCGGGCACGCCAGTCCGAGGGCACGCTGCTGTCCGGCCTGCCCGAGCATCCAGCCGGAGCACGCCCGTGAACGCCCTGGCCGCGCTGGCGGGCACGCTGCTGGCCGCTGCACTGCTGGGCGGCTGCGACCGATCCGGTCCGGCGCCCTCCCCCCAGGCCGCGTCCTCCTCGTCCGCCGGTGCGCTGCGGATCCTGGCCGGCTCCGAGCTGCGCGAGCTGGCCCCGGCGCTGCAGCAGGCCGCGCAGCAGGCGGGCGTGCCGGTGCAGTTCGAGTTCGCCGGCTCGCTGGACATCGTCGATCGCAGCAACCGCGCCGGACCGGGCTCGGACGCGCGCGGCTTCGACGCGATCCTGCCCGCGGGCGGCGCCTATCCGGCCCTGGCGCTGCAAAGTCCGCCGCTGGCTGTCGAGCGGCTGTTCTATTCCCGCATCGCGCTGGGCGTGAAGACATCGCGCTGGCGCGAGCTGGGCTGGGACCGCCAGCCGCCCGGCTGGGCGCAGATCGCCGAGGCGGTGCGGGCGGGTCGGCTGCGCTACGCGATGAGCAGCCCCAGCCGCTCCAACAGCGGCATGAGCGCGCTGTTCGCGGTCGCGGCCGCAGCAGCCGGCAAGACCGAGGACATGACGCTGGCCGACGTGCGCACGCCTGAGGCCGAGGCGCTGCTGCGCGATTTCCTGTCCGGCCACAAGCTCACCGCCGGCAGCTCGGGCTGGCTGGCCGAGGCCTACGGGCGCGAGCAGGACACGCTCGACGCGATGGTCAACTACGAATCGGTCATCCTGGGTCTGAACGCCCGCCAGGGCACCGATGCGCTGAAGGAGCCGCTGGTGCCGGTCTACCCGGCCGACGGGGTGATCTCGGCCGACTATCCGCTGATGCTGCTGGCGCCCGCCGACGAGGCACTGCGTGCGCGCTTCCAGAAGCTGGTGCAGGCCTGGCGCAGTCCGGCAGTGCAGGGCGAGGTGCTGGCCCAGGCCTTCCTGCGGCCATCGAATCCGGAGGTGCGCCCGGCTGCGGCGCTGCCGGTCACGCCAGTGGTCGAGCTGGCCTTTCCCGGCCGTCTGGAGGTGATCGACGCGGTGCTCGGCGCCTGGCAGGGCGAGTGGCGTCGGCCCGCCACCGCGATCTTCGTGCTCGATGTTTCCGGCTCGATGGAGGGCGAGCGCATCGCGGCGCTGCGGCAGTCGCTGCGACTGCTGGCCGGCGCGGAGCCGGCCGACAGCCTCAGCGCCCGCCATGCCCGCTTCCAGCAGCGAGAACGGGTGGTGATGCTGCCGTTCGGCTCCGAGGTCGGTCCGGTCGAGCGGGTGGAGTTCGGCGCAGCCGGCACCGACATCGGTGCCAGCGCCCAGGCCGCGGACACGCAGGCCGCCGCGCGCATCCGCGCCTATGCCGAGGCGCTGTCGACCGGCGGTGGCACCGCGCTGTACTCGGCGCTGGTCCGGGCGCTGGAGATCGCCCGCCAGGAAATGCGCATGAACCCGGACCGGCTGGTCTCGGTGGTGCTGCTGTCCGACGGCCTGAAGACCGCCGGCATCGATCTGCAGGATTTCGAGCAGCGCTGGCACGACGGCGACCCGGTGCGCATCTTCCCGATCCTGTTCGGCGATGCCAGCCAGAGCGAGATGCAGCACATCGCCGCGCTCGGCGGCGGACGGGTCTTCGATGCCCGATCGGCCTCGCTCGAGGCGGTCTTCAAGGACATCCGTGGCTACCAGTGAGGACCACCGGCAGGGCCGGCCACGGTCGCGGCCAGGGTCGGGACTGCGCCGGCGCCTGCTGCTGTGGCTCTATTCGAACAGGCACATCGCCGGCAGCCTGCTGGCCTGTGCCGGGCCGGGGCTGCTGTTCGCCGGCGTGATCCGCGAGGGCTGGTGGGCGATCACCGCCGGGCTGTACGCGATCGGGGCGCTGCTGGCGCCCAGCCCGCTGCACCTGGTGCAGCGTCTGGACGAGTCCCTGACGCTGGCCGAACTGCCCGTCCGGCTCGATGCGCTGATCAACGAGGTGCGGCCGATCCTGGGCGAGACCGCGCTGGCGCATCTGGCCGGCATTCGCGCCTCGGTGAGCGATGTGCTGCCCCGGCTGGAGGCCCAGGGCCAGGGCGGCGACAGCGGCGAGCTCTCGTTCACGCTGCGCGAGACGGTGATGCGCTATCTGCCCGAGACGCTGGCCAACTATGCCGCGCTGCCACCGGCCTTCCGGGTGGCGCATCCGCTCGAAGGCGGCCGGACCGCCCGGCAGCTGCTCGACGGCCAGCTTGCGCTGCTCGACGAGCAGCTGCGGCAGGCGGTGCTGCTGGTGGCCCGCGGCGACGCGCAGGCCCTGCTCGCCAACGGCCGCTTCCTCCAGGACCGTTTCGGCCATGCGGATTTCCGGGCTGACTGAAGCGCAGCCGGCGGCGCGTCATCGCGCTGTCCCGTCGTCTTCACGCGCCTGTCACCGCCAGGGCCGATCGTGAGATCCTGTCACCGTGCCACAGGAATCAGGAGTCCGCGATGTCCACGCTGCCTGTCACCGCCCGCCGCAACCGGCCCGCCCGTTCCGTGTTCGCGTTCCGGGGCTCGGTCCTGGGCCTGCAGCTGCTGGCCCTGGCCTGCACGCTGCTGTTCGGGCTGATGACCTGAGCACCGGATGGCCCGCCCGCTCGGGCCGGCGCGTCAGCACGGTGCGGTGTGCCGCACCCGATGGATCAGCCGCTCGAGCTCATGCAGCGCCGCATCGAAGGATTCAGGCTGCCACCGCGGGTCCTTGGCGAAATCGTCCCAGGCGCGCAGGCGCAGCGACTCCTGCGCACCGGGCAGGGTCTTGAAGTGCGCGGACTCGGCCGGACTCATCGGGCCGCCCTGCAGCGCCAGACTGCGCAGCGAGTCCGCCGAGAGCCGCTGCAGATAGTCCGGCCGGATCGCCACCAGGTGGCGCTTGGCCTGCACATGCAGCGCCACCGGTGCAGCCACATCGCACCCGAAGACGGCGTCCAGCAGTGCGGCACCACGGCTTTCATGCCGGTCGTCGAGGCCCTGCAGCGTCGGCGTGCCCGGCTGCTCGTCCAGCAGATGGCCGATGTCATGCAGCCAGGCGGCCAGCTGCAGCGCCGGCTCGGCGCCAGCCTGCAGAGCCAGATGGCCGCACTGCCAGCCATGCAGCCACTGCGACACGCCCTCGCCTTCATAGGCCAGCGCGCCGCGGCGGCGGTACAGATCGACAAGATCGGAGGAGTTGAGCATGGCGGGGGGCTTCTCGGTCGTGCGATGGGCCGGATGCTGCGCGTGGCCCATGACGGCGGCATGTCCCGATCCGGCATCGGCACGGCCATCGCTGCGAGCCGTCGCGGCTGTCATCAGTGCTTCACTGCCAGCGTTCAGCATGCGCCCATCATGGTCGACCCCATACCGCTGCCCGTGTCCGAACCGCCCTTCTTCACCCCGATCGCCGATCGCGAAGTGGTGGTGCGGCTCGTGGCGGCCAGCCGCACCTTCCGCACGGACAGCGGCCTGCGCCCGGCGTTGCGCGATCTCCACATCGAGATCCGCCAAGGCGAGCGGGTGGCCCTGCTGGGCGCCTCCGGTTCGGGCAAGTCGACGCTGCTGCGCTGCCTGTGCGGACTGGAGACGATCGACGCCGGCGCCGGTCGCATCGAGCTGTTCGGCCGGCCGGCCCAGGTCGACGGCCGACCGAGCGCCGAGGCACGGGCACTGCACCGTCAGGTCGGCATGGTCTTCCAGCAGTTCAACCTGGTCGGCCGGGCCAGCGTGATGCGCAATGTGCTGGCCGGGCGCAGCGCCACGGTGCCGCTGTGGCGCAGCCTGCCGGGCTGGTTCCCGATGGCCGACCGGGTGCGCGCGCTGCAGGCGCTCGACGCGATCGGGCTGTCGGAACAGGCCTTCCAGCGCGCATCGACCCTGTCGGGCGGACAGCAGCAGCGCGCCGCGCTGGCGCGGGCGCTGGTGCAGGGTGCACGGGTGCTGCTGGCCGACGAGCCGGTGGCCTCGCTCGATCCCGAGTCGACCCGACGGGTCATGGAACTGCTTCAGGAACTGCACCGCACACAGGGCCTGACGCTGATCGCCAGCCTGCATCACGTCGGACTGGCGCGGCGTCATTTCGATCGGGTGCTGGCCCTGCGCGACGGCACGCTGCTGTTCGACGGCCCGACCGGCGCGCTGACGCCCGAGTTCCTGCGACAGCTCTACGGCACCGATGCCGGGGAGCTGCTGGCCGATGCGGACCCGGCCGACGAGATCCGCCGGCAGGACCTGCCGGAGCGGACGCTCGTGGCCTGAGTCGCGTAGCCTGATCCGCTTCACCGTCCCGTTCCTTCAACCCCATCCTCGCGAGTCCCACGATGCTTCGTCTCCTGCCCCGCGTCACGCTGGCCGCGCTGGCCGCGCTGAGCCTGTCCCTGTCCGCCCAGGCCCAGGAAATCGGCTTCGGCATCATCGCCACCGACTCCGCCAGCACCCAGCGCGAGCGCTGGGAGCCCTTCTTCCGCGACATGGAGAAGAAGACCGGCCTGAAGATCAACGCCTTCTATGCACCCGACTATGCCGGCGTGATCGAGGCGATGCGCTTCAACAAGATCCAGGTGGCCTGGTACGGCAACAAGGCGGCGATGGAGGCGGTCGACCGCGCCCAGGGCGAGGTCTTCGCGCAGGTCATGTATGCAGACGGCAGCTACGGCTATCACGGCCTGCTGATCACCCACAGGGACAGCCCCTACCAGAGCCTCGACGACGTGCTGAAGAACACGAAGTCGATCAACCTGGGCATCGGCGACCCGAACTCGACCTCCGGCTTCCTGGTGCCGACCTACTACCTGTTCGCGCAGAACAGCCTGGACCATCGCACCGCCTTCAAGACGGTGCGCAATGCCAGCCACGGCGCCAACATCCAGGCGGTGCTGGCCCGCCAGGTCGATGTCGCCACCAACAACACCGAGGACATGGGCAAGCTGGAGAGCGCCCGTCCGGAGCAGTTCGCGCAGATCCGCGTGCTGTGGAAGAGCCCGCTGATCCCGAGCGACCCCTTCGTCTGGCGCAAGGATCTCGACCCGGCGGTCAAGGCCCGGCTCAAGACCTTCGTGCTGGGCTATGCCAAGACCGATCCGGCCGAAAAGGCCACGCTGAAGGTGATCTACAACTACGGCGGCTTCCGCGAGTCCAGCAATGCGCAGCTGCTGCCGATCCGCCAGCTCGAGCTGTTCAAGGAGCGCCGCCGCATCGAGACCGACGACAAGCTCGGCGCCGACGAGCGTGCCCGGCAGCTCGCCGAGATCGACCGCAAGCTGGCCGCGCTCAAATGAACCCGGCCGTGGCGCTGCCACCGGCGCTGGAGCGGCTGCAGGCCCGCGCCGCGGCCGAACGGCCGGGCTGGCCTCATGCGCTCGGCTGGGCGCTGGTGCTGGCGGTGCTGCTGCTGTCCTGGCGCGGCGCGGAGATCCGCCCGCTCGACCTGATCCGGGATGCCGGCAACATCGCCACCTATGCCGGCGACTTCTTCCCGCCGGACTTCCGCGACTGGCGCATCTATCTGAAGGAGATGCTGGTCACGCTGCACATCGCCATCTGGGGCACGCTGCTGGCGGTGATCGTCGCGGTGCCGGCCGGGCTGCTGAGCGCGGCCAACATCGCGCCACCCTGGCTGCATCAGCCGGTGCGCCGGCTGATGGATGCCTGCCGCGCGATCAACGAAATGGTGTTCGCGATGCTGTTCATCGTCGCGGTCGGGCTCGGGCCCTTTGCCGGCGTGCTTGCACTGGCGGTGCATACCGCAGGCACGCTGGCCAAGCTGTTCTCCGAGGCGGTCGAGGCGATCGATCCGCGCCCGGTCGAAGGCCTGCGCGCCAGCGGCGCGCCGCGCCTGTACGAGATCTGCCACGGCGTGCTGCCCCAGGTCATGCCGCTGTGGCTGTCGTTTGCGCTCTACCGCTTCGAGTCGAACGTGCGCTCGGCCTCGGTGGTCGGCATGGTCGGTGCCGGCGGCATCGGCGTGGTGCTGTTCGAGGTGATCCGCGGCTTCCAGTACGCGCAGACCTGCGCGGTGCTGCTGATGCTGGTGGTCGTGGTGTCGCTGATCGACCTGGCCTCGGCCTGGCTGCGACGACGCTTCATCTGAACCCATGATGACGGATGCCCTGACTGCGATGTTCGACTGGCAGATGCCGGTGGCGCTGCACTTCGGTGCCGGCGTGCTCGAGACCCTGCCGGCACGGCTCGACGGCGACCGGGTGGTGCTGCTGACCTTCGCCGGAGCCGAGGCCTGCGGTCTGCTGAGCCGGCTGCGCGGGCTGCTCGGCGACCAGCTGCTGCATGTCGAGCTCGTGCCCGAGGGGCTGGCCGAGCTGAGCCGGCTCGAACCGCTGGCCGCACGCCTGTGGCCGATCATGGCGCGCTGGCCGGAGACGGTGCTGCTGGCGGTCGGGGGCGGCACGGTGCTCGATCTGGCCAAGGTGCTGCGCTGCCGCAGTCTCGATGGCGATGCGGCTACGCTCGAGGCGGCACTGTGCGATCGCGGCGACTGGCCGATGCTGAGCATCGACCGGCTCTGGCTGGTGCCGACCACCGCGGGCACCGGCAGCGAGGTGACCCGCTGGGCCACGCTCTGGGACACCGGTGCCGAGCCCCCGGTCAAGCGCTCCTTCGACAGGCCCTTCGGCCATGCAGAGCGGGCCCTGATCGATCCGGTGCTGACGCTGAGCTGCCCGCCAGCCGTGCTGCGCGATGCGGCGCTGGACGCGCTCTCGCATGCGCTCGAGGCGATCTGGAACCACCACGCCAGCCCGCTGAGCGACCTGCTGGCGGTCAGCGCAGCCCGGCGCGTCATCGCTGCACTGCCCCGGGCGCAGGCCGAGCCACACGATCTGGCCCACCGCAGCGCCCTGTCGCTGGCCGCGCTCGAGGCCGGACTGGCCTTCGCGCAGACCCGCACCGCATTGGCGCATGCGCTGTCCTATGCGCTGACGCTCGAGCACGGGCTGTCGCACGGGCAGGCCTGTGCCTGCTGGCTGGTGGCCTGCTGGGAACTGGCGGTCGGGCATGACGAGCGGGTCGATGCCGGTCTGGCCCGGGTGTTCGACACCGCGCCTGAACTCGGCGCGGTGCATCTGGCGCGCTGGCTGGGATCGGTCGGCGCACAGGCCGATCCAGCCGCGTTCGGCATCACCGAGGCGCAAGACCGCATTCGCGCCGCCCTGGACAGTCCGCGCGGGCGCAACTTCATCGCACCTGTCCCGAAACCCTTCCCCCAGGAGCCGCAGATCGATGTCCCTGCCTGCTGATATCGGAAATCCCGGAGCCGCCCGGGCCACCGCCTCGGCCTGCGACCTGCTGGTCGTCGGCGCTGGCATCGTCGGCCTGGCGCATGCGCTGGCGGGCGTGCGTCGCGGCTGGCGGGTCACCGTCGTCGAGCGCGACTGGCGCTGCGTCGGTGCCTCGATCCGCAATTTCGGTTTTGTCACCGTGACCGGTCAGCGCCAGGGGTCCACCTGGCAGCGCGCGATGCGGTCGCGCCAGGTCTGGGCCGAGATCGCGCCGGACGCAGGCATCGCCATCGAGCAGCGCGGACTGTGGATGCTGGCACACCGGCCGGCGGCACGTGCGGTGCTGGAGGCCTTCGCGCAGACCCCGATGGGCGAGGACTGCCGGCTGCATGACGCCGCCGAGGTCGCCGCGCTGGCACCGGGCCTGCGGGCCGAGCGCCTGAGCGGCGCGCTGCACTCGCCGCATGAGCTGCGGGTGGAATCGCGTCACGCCGTTCCACGTCTGGCCGCCTGGCTGGCCGAGCGACATGGGGTGGACTTCATCCGCGGCGAGGCGGTGCTGGAGGTCCGGCCCGGCGGCGTGCGCACCGCCCTGCGCACGCTGCAGGCCGGCCGGGTGGTGCTGTGCCCGGGCACCGAGCTGACCGGCGTGGCCGCGCCCTGGCTGGCGCCGCATGCCCTGAAGCTGACCCGGCTGCAGATGCTGAGGGTGCAGCCCGAGCCCGGCTTCCGGCTGCCCGCACCGGTGATGTCCGACCTCGGCCTGGTGCGCTACGCCGGCTATGCCGCGCTGCCCGAGGTCGCGGCGCTGCACCGGCAGCTCGAGGAGGAGGTGCCGGAGAGCCTGGCTCATGGCATCCACCTGATCGCGGTGCAGGGCCGCGACGGCTCGCTGGTGGTCGGCGACTCCCACCATGACGACGCCACGCCCGAACCCTTCGCCAGCGAGGCGGTCGACCGGCTGATCCTGGATCACCTGCGCGAGTCGGTCGAGCTGACGCAGTGCCGGGTCGTCGAGCGCTGGACCGGGGTCTATCCGACCGGCCACGACCAGGACTGCCTGATCGTCGCGCCGGAGCCCGGGCTGAGGGTGGTCGTGGTCACCAGCGGAACCGGGGCCAGCACCGCGTTCGGCATCGCCGAGGAGGTCTGCAATGACTGGTGAGACACCGCAGACCCAGGCCTTGGCCGCGGTCGTCTTCGACTGGGCCGGCACGGTGGTCGATTTCGGCAGCCTGGCCCCGATGGGCGCCTTCGTGCGGCTGTTCGAGCGTCACGGCGTGCCGATCGACATCGACGAGGCGCGTGCGCCGATGGGGCTGCCGAAATGGCACCACATCCTGGCCCTGGGCCGGCAGCCGCGCATCAAGGCGGCCTGGCGCGCGGTGCACGGACGCGACTTCGACGAGCATGACGCCGACCGTCTGCACGAGGAGTTCACGCCGATGAGCGCCGAGGCGGTCGCCGGCCATGCCGAGCTGATTCCCGGCACGCTCGAGACGCTGGCCTGGCTGCGCGCGCGGCCTGCGCATCGGCTCGACCACCGGCTACACCCGGCCGATCATGGCGGTGCTGGCGCCGCTGGCCGCCGCTCAGGGCTTCGTGCCCGACAGCCTGGTCTGCGCCGGCGACCTGAGCGAGAACCGCCCCAGCCCGATGGGCATGTACCGCAGCTTCCTCGAGCTGGGCGTCTGGCCGGCCTGGCGGGTGGTCAAGGTCGACGACACCGTGCCGGGCCTGCTCGAGGGCCGCCATGCCGGCTGCTGGACCGTCGGCATCGCGGCCAGCGGCAATGCCTGCGGCCTGACGCTGGCGCAGTGGCAGGCGCTGGACGACGAGGCGCGCGAGGCCTGCTCGGTGCAGGCTCGCCGTCAGCTCGAGGTGGCCGAGCCCGACTTCATCATCGACTCGGTGGCCGAGCTGCCCTCGGTGATCCGCACCATCGACCGCTGGCTGGCCGACGGCGCCCGGCCGATCTGAAGTCGATCCGGACCCGAAAGCGCAAAATCCCCCCGGATTGCGGGGGGGAGGGCGCAGCAAGCCTGCACGGATCACCGAAGCGTCACGAACGCTGCCTAGCCTGAGCCCATCCGACTCCTCCCACAGGTTTCCACCAGGATGTGCTCATGAAACCGCTTGCTCGTTCCATCGCGACCGGACTGCGCCTGGCCTGGCCCGCGCTGCTGCTGTCGGCGGCCACGCTGCCGGCAGCGGCGCAGTCGGCCGCCTGCGCGGCTTCCTTCACCGCCGCACCGGCGATCCAGGGCCGGGGTGCCGCCACCGCCCTGGCCGGCGCGACCGTCACCGTCCAGGGCATCGTCGTCGGCGACTTCGAGGGACCGTCGCCGGCCCTGCGCGGCTTCTATCTGCAGGACGAGCAGGGCGACGGCGACGCAGCCACCTCGGACGCGATCTTCGTCTTCAACGCCGACCGCGACGAGGTCGGCGTCGGCCAGCGGGTTCGGGTGACCGGCACGGTGTCGGAATTCCAGGGCCAGACCCAGATCTCCGCCCAGGCCGGCACGCTGGTGGCCTGCGGCAGCGGCACGGTCGCGCCGGTGGAGCTGCGACTGCCCTTCGCCAGCGCCGACGATGCAGAGCGCCTCGAGGGCATGCTGGTGAGACTGCCGCAGACGCTGCAGGTCACCGAGCACTACCAGCTCGCCCGCTTCGGCCAGGTGCTGCTGAGCTCGGCCGGCCGCCAGATCCAGCCGACCCAGATCCATCCGCCCGGCGCGGCCGCGCAGGCGCTGCTGCAGGCACAGCAGCTCGACCGGCTGATCCTCGACGACGCACGCAACGCCCAGAACGACGACCCGATCCTGTTCGCCCGCGGCGGCCTGCCGCTGTCGGCCGCCAACACCCTGCGTGGCGGCGACAGCGTCAGCGGCGTGGTCGGCGTCATGACCTGGACCTGGGCCGGTGCGAGCGCCAGCGGCAATGCCTGGCGCGTGCGTCCGATCGGCGCGCTCGGCGGCACCCTGCCGGCCTTCCAGCCGACCCACGCGCGCCCGACCGGTGCACCTCAGCCCCAGGGCACGCTGCGGGTGGCCTCGTTCAACGTGCTGAACTTCTTCGACAATGTCGCCGGCTGCAGCGGCGGTGTCGGCGGACCGAGCCTGGCCTGCCGCGGTGCCGGCTCCGATGCGAGCGGTGCGGCCGCCCAGGCCGCGCAGTTCGCGCAGTTCGCGATCGAGTATCCGCGCCAGCGTGCCAAGACGGTGGCGGCGATCGGTCGCATGAACGCCGACGTGGTCGGCCTGATCGAGATCGAGAACGACGGGCACGGACCGGGCAGCGCGCTGCAGGCACTGGTCGATGCGCTCGATGCCGCCAGCGCGCCCGGCACCTGGGCAGCGCTGGATGTCGACACGCGCCTGGGCACGCCGAACCGCCTCGGCAGCGACGCGATCAAGGTCGCGCTGATCTATCGCCCGGCACGGGTGAAGCCGGTCGGCCGCACCGCGGTGCTCGACAGCGCCGAGTTCGTGCGTGGCGGCGATGCCAGCGAGCGCAACCGTCCGGCGCTGGCGCAGGCCTTCGAGCAGGGCGACGGCGCACGCTTCGTCGTCGCGGTCAACCACCTCAAGAGCAAGGGCAGCGCCTGCGACACGCCGGATGCCGGCGACGGCCAGGGCGAGTGCGCCCAGGTGCGCCGCCGCGCCGCGGTCGCGCTGCGCCAGTGGCTGGCCACCGATCCGACCGGCACCGGCGAGGCCGACCTGCTGGTGATCGGCGACCTCAACGCCTATGCCCGCGAGGATGCGGTGAGCGCCTTCACCGCCCAGGGCTGGACCGACCTGATCGGCCGCGACGCCGGCGGCATCCAGGCCACCAGCCATGTCTTCGATGGCCGCTGGGGCTATCTGGACCACGCGCTGGCCAGCGCCTCGATGGCGGCGCAGGTGGTGCGTGCGCAGCACTGGGCGATCAACGCCGACGAGCCGGCCGCGCTGGACTACAACATCAACTTCAAGAGCGCCGGCCTGCAGGCCTCGCTGTACGCCGCCGACGAGTTCCGCAGCTCCGATCACGATCCGGTGCTGATCGATCTGCGGCTGACGCCCCCGCGCCTGATGACCGGCGGCCCTGGCAGCGATCGCCTGACCGGCAGCGCCGCCGACGAGATCCTGGTCGGCGGACCCGGCCGCGACCTGCTCAGCGGCGGCGCCGGCCGCGACCAGTTCGTGATGCGCAGCCTGCTCGAGGCGGGCGACATCATCGGCGACTTCCAGCCGGGCATCGACGTGCTGGTGCTCGACGAGCTGCTGCGCTCGCTGGGCATCGCGGGCAGCCAGGCCCTGTCGGGCGGCTGGCTGGTCTGCTCCACCCATGGCAGCGACGCGCTGATCGGCATCGATGTCGACGGCGCCCGCGGTCCGCTGGCTGCACGGCCGCTGCTGCTGCTGCGCGGTGTCGGCTGCACCGCCCTGCTGGCACGCCCCGAGAGCCTGAAGCTCTGATCCGACCGGCGCCCCCTCCACGGCGCCTCTTCTCCCCCGCCCCGAAAGGAACTCCCATGCGCATTTTCCGCGCAGCGGCTGCGCTCGTCCCGCTGCTGCTCTACGGGCTGCTGGCCCACTCGCCTGTCAAGGCGGCCGACTACCGTCTGGACGGCCAGATCGACAGCGGCGCGCTGAGCGGCGGCAGCTTTTCCGCCCTGCTGTCCTGGCAGGACGGCATGATTTCCGGCGTCGGCCTCGAGGCGGTCGCGATCGACCGCTTCGAGATGCTGCTCGACGGCCAGATCCGCCGCCTGGATGCGGCCGATGCCCCGGCCCAGGTGCATTTTCTCGACGGCGCGCTGCTGGGCCTCGAGCTGACCGATCTGGACTCGCCTGGCCTGGCCTCGATCGCCTTCGTGCCGGGCTTCACCCAGCTCGGCGAGGCCTGGCTGGCCTACGAGCTGCCGGGCATTCCGGGCAGCGCCGGCATCGGCAGCTACCAGATCAGTCCGGTGCCTGAACCCGCCAGCATGGCGCTGCTCGGCGCCGGACTGCTGATGCTGGGCGCCCGGGCTCGCCGGCACTCCGCACTCGCGGTCACCCCCCCTCTCAGGAAACCGACATGCTGAAGGAGCACCAGAACATGCACGAGCACAAGCAGGAACGCGGATCCCGCCTGATGCGGCGCATCGCCCGCCCGCTCGCCCTGGCGGCGCTGGCGGCCCTGTCCAGCATGGCCATCGTCCGCCCCGCCGCGGCGCTGGACTTCGACCTGTCGCGCTACAGCCTGAGCGCCACCCATGCGCTGCCGGACATCGAGGCCGCCGAAGCCTCGGCCGTGACCTGGAACTGGAACACCGGCACGCTGTTCGTGCTGGGCGACGAGGGCGATGCGCTGGTCGAGGTGGACCGTCAGGGCCGTCGCCTCAGCGCGATGACGCTGACCGGCTTTCACGACACCGAAGGCCTGACCTACATCGGCACCGATGCCGGCGGCGCCCATCGCTTCGTCGTCCTGGAAGAGCGGCTGCAGACCGGCTACCTGCTGAGCTATGGCGCCGGCACCAGCATCGACCGGGCGCAGCTGGACTCGGCCGTCTTCGGCCCGACCGTCGGCAACATCGGCCTGGAAGGCCTGTCCTGGGATCCTCGCGACGGCAGCTTCGTCGCGGTCAAGGAAAAGACCCCGTCGGCCGTGCTCTCGATGAACGCCACCTTCGGCAGCGGTGCCGCACCGGCGGTCAGCGCCCTGTTCGATCCGGCCGGCCTCGGCGTGGCCGATCTGGCCGATGTGCAGGTGCTGTCGACCTTCGCGGCGCTGTCGGGCAGCGCCAGTGCCGATCATCTGCTGCTGCTCAGCCAGGAGTCGCCCGCGCTGCTGCAGGTCGATCGCAGCGGCCGGGTGCTGGCGCGTCTGGATCTCTCCGGCGTGGCCGGCGACATCGAGGGCGTGACCATCGGCTCGGACGGCACCCTCTATCTGGTCGGCGAGACGCCCGCGCTCTATGTGCTGAGCGCCGCGCCGGTCCCCGAGCCCAGCACCTGGGCGCTGATGGCCGCCGGCCTGGGCGCTCTGGGCCTGCAGGCGCGCCGCCGCCAGCGACGCTGAAGACCCGGGCGTCCGGCATCGCCGGGGCGCCCACCCTGTCCCGACCTTCCCGACATCCCGAATCCCTTCGCACCATCACCCCTCAAGGAGTGTTCCGATGTTCAAGCCCGCCCTGTCCCTGCTGATCCTGCCGGCCCTGGTGGCCGGTGCCGGCGCCGCCCGCGCCGACGTGATCACCCAATGGAACTTCAACTCGGTCGTTGCCGACGGCTCGACCTCGACTGGCAGCAGCGATCCCTCGACCGGCAGCGGCACGGCGCTGACGCTCGGTGGCGTGACGGCATCCTTCGCCTCGGGCGCTGCGAACGGCGGCTCTTCCGACCCGGCCATCAGCGACGACAGCGGCTGGCAGACCACCGGCTATGCCGCCCAGGGCCTGGGCAATGGCCAGTTCGGCGTGCAGTTCAATGTCAGCACCGTCGGTCACGAGGCGGTGTCGTTCTCCTACGACCTGCGCCACAGCAACACCAGCGCACGCCATGAGCTGGTGCAGTACTCGATCGACGGCCTGAACTTCGTCGATGCCGCGATCTTCTCGGGCGCGGCCGGCGACACCTGGTTCAACAGCCGCAGCGTCGACCTGAGCGCCATCGCCGGCGTGGCCGACAACGCCAGCTTCGCGCTGCGCGTGGTGGCGGCCTTCGCGCCGGGCAGCTCGCTGTACGAGGCCAGCAGCCCGACCGGCAGCTATGCCGGCGGCACCTGGCGCTTCGACATGGTCACCATCAGCGGCACGCCGATCGCGCCGGTTCCGGAGCCCGAGACCTGGGCGATGATGCTCGCCGGCCTGGCCGCGCTGGGCAGCGTCGGTCGGCGCCGCCTGTCCAGCCAGGGCTGAACAGGATCAGGCGGTCGTTGCGGCCACCTGCGGCCGGTCCGTCTGCGCATCGAGCCAGCGGCGCATCTCCTGGGACGGCAGCGGCTGCGCGATCGCGTGGCCCTGCGCCACATCGCAGCCCATCCGGGCCAGCCGCGTCAGCATGGCGGGCGACTCCACCCCCTCGGCCACCGTCTCCAGTCCCAGCCGGCGGGCGATCTGCAGGATGGCGGCCACCAGCGTGGCCTCCCCCGTCGGGCCGGCCGACTCCATCTGCTGGATGAAGCTGCGGTCGATCTTCAGCCGATGCACCGGAAAGCGGTGCAGATAGGACAGGCTCGAGTAGCCGGTGCCGAAATCGTCGATCGCCAGGCGCACGCCCATCGCACGCAGCTCGGCCAGCCAGCGCAGGGCCTCGTCCTCGTGACCGATCAGCACCGACTCGGTCAGCTCCAGCTCCAGGCGATGCGCCGGCAGGCCGTGGCGTGCCAGCGCCGCCGCGACACGCATGGAAAAGTCGCCGCCACGGAACTGCATCGCCGAGACATTGACCGCGACCACCAGCTCCGGCCAGGCCGCGGCCTGCCGGCAGGCCTCGTCGAGCACCCAGTCGCCCAGCGGCACGATCAGGCCGCTTTCCTCGGCCACCGGAATGAAGCGCTCGGGCGAGGCCGGCACCGTGCCGTCGGGCAGGCGCCAGCGCAGCAGCGCCTCGACGCCGGTGATGCGGCCATCGCACAGCCGGCACTGCGGCTGGAACTCGAGCCGGAAGTCGCCCTGGCGCAGCGAGCGGGCACGCTCGCCGTCCGGTCCGGCCTCAGGCACGGTGGCCATGAACTCGTCGCCGGACAGGCGAAAGACACTGCCGGCCTCGCCCAGGCTGGCGCGCATGCGCTCGGCCACCGCGCGCAGCAGCCGGTCGCCCAGCGCATGACCATGGGTGTCGTTGACCTGCTTGAACTTGTCCAGGTCGAGATAGAGCACGGCCAGCGTCGTGAAAGGCCAGGAACTCGGCGCGTCGCCCGGCCGTACGGCGCCGGTTGCGCCAGATCGAGAACTGCACCATCAGCGTGGCGCCGATGACCAGCCGGTCCAGCCGCAGCTCGTCCTGCAGCAGCTGCAGGGCCTGCGGGTGCGGCGCGCCCCGCGCCAGCATCACGTAGACCAGCAGAACCGCCCAGCTCAGTGTCAGCATCCAGCGCAGCCGGTGGCGCTCCTCGTCGAGCGGCGTCGGGCTGCGCCAGGCCGCCAGCGGCCACAGCAGCAGGGTGATGAACCCGATGCGGTTGACCGCCATCCGGGCCGGATTGGCATCGGTGACGGCCGCGCCGACGAGATCGGCGAGGTGCTGCTGGCGCTCGAGAATCTGCGCCAGCAGATGAACCGGATGGTCAGCGGCGTGCACGAGGCTGCGGCCTCGATCAGCCTGGCCGGCGGCGAGCTCGCCAGCGGCAGTCAGGATCTGAGCCAGCGCGCCGAGCAGGCCGCCGCCACGCTGCAGGTGACGCTGGGCACGCTCGACACGCTGAGCGGCTCGGTCACCGAGACCGGCGGCTCGGCCCGCCAGGCCGACGAGCTGGCGCGCTCGGCCAGCGAGGTCGCCACCCATGGCGGGCGCACCGTCTCGCAGGCGGTGTCGACGATGGGCGAGGTCGAGGCCGCCGCGCGCAAGATCTCCGACATCATCGGCATCATCGACGGCATCGCCTTCCAGACCAACATCCTGGCGCTGAATGCGGCGGTGGAAGCCGCCCGTGCCGGCGAGCAGGGCCGCGGCTTCGCGGTGGTCGCCGGCGAGGTGCGCAGCCTGGCGCAGCGCAGCACCCAGGCGCTGATGTGCTCGATCGAGCAGGTCTTCGGCCTGATCAGCACCATCTCGCAGCAGGCCAGCGGCCAGATGGGCGGGCTGGAGCAGACCCGCGGCGCGCTGCAGCAGCTCGACTCGGTGGCGCAGCAGAACGCGGCGATGGCCGAACAGACCGCTGCCGCGGTCAGCGCGCTGACCGAGCAGGCCGACCGGCTCGGCGAGCTGGTCGGCGACTTCAGGCTTCAGGCCCAGGCGGCCTGAGGACGCCCGGATCAGGCCTTGGGCGGAGTCTGCAGCATCCACTCGTGCGCCGGGTCGTTCCTGAAATGCCAGGCGCGGCCGGGACCGGCCATCACGTTGAGGTAGTACAGGTCATAGCCGTGCGGTGCCACGCAGGGGTGGTAGCCGCGCGGCACCATCACCACATCGTGGTCCTCGACCACGCAGGCCTCGTCCAGGCTGCGGTCGTCGGTGTAGACGCGCTGGAAGGCGAAGCCCTGCGGCGGGTTGAGCCGGTGGTAGTAGGTCTCCTCCAGCAGCGTCTCCTCCGGCGGCATGTCGCGGTCGTGCTTGTGCGGGGGATAGCTGCTCGAGTGGCCGCCCGGCGTGATGACCTCGGTCACCAGCAGGTGGTCGGCGGTCGGGTCGTCGGCCATCAGCACGTCGCAGACATAGCGGGTGTTGCTGCCCTGGCCGCGCACGCTGCGGCGCATGGAGCTGCCGTCGATGCGCCGCACCGACTTGCCGCCCTCGTACGGGGCGGTGCACAGCGCCACTTCCGCCGCGCCGCGCGCGGTGATGACCACCGTCTCGCCGCCGGGCACATAGAGCGCGTCGGGCGACTTCTCCTCGAAGACGCTCTCGCGCGAGCCCAGACCGGCGTGCGTCGTGCCGCCGACCTGAACGTCGACCGTGCCGGTCAGCACGACCAGGCAGAGTTCGCGCGTGCCGGTCTCGAGCGATTCGCTCTCGCCGGCCTCCAGGCGCAGGGCCCGGAAGCCGACGTGCGTCCAGCCAGCCGATTCCGGCGTGATGTCGCAGATCTGGCGGCCGGCGGCGGCCTTGACCAGCAGGGGGGACTGGGGCATCTCGGCTCCTGGCGGTTGAGCGGTCAGACCACGCTGGCGTCGATGCGGTCGACGATGGCGCGCAGCGTGTCGTA
This sequence comes from Sphaerotilus sp. FB-3, assembly GCF_023706025.1. Lineage (NCBI taxonomy): Bacteria > Pseudomonadati > Pseudomonadota > Betaproteobacteria > Burkholderiales > Sphaerotilaceae > Sphaerotilus > Sphaerotilus sp. FB-3. The sequence continues at coordinate 51,042 of NZ_BQWE01000001.1, forward strand.
GCCCTTCCTGGCGTACTCGTAGCTCGGGGCCACCGCCGGATCCTGCTCGGCCTCGACCACCAGCCAGCCTTCGTAGCCGGCGTCGTGCAGCGTCGAGAGCACCGCGTCATAGTCGATCACGCCGTCGCCGGGCACGGTGAAGGTGCCGTTGATCACGCCGTGCAGGAAGCTCCAGCCGTCGTTGCGGGCCTTGGCGATGACCTGGGCGCGCACGTCCTTGCAGTGCACATGCACCACGCGGTCGACATGCTTCTTCAGCACCGCGACCGGGTCGGCGGCGCCGCCGAAGTAGGCGTGGCCGGTATCGAACAGCAGGAAGACCTTGGCCGGATCGGTCAGGGCCATCAGCCGGTCGACGTCGGCCGGGCTCTCGACATAGGCACCCATGTGGTGGTGATAGGCCAGCTTGATGCCGTAGGTCTCGATCAGGTGCTGGCCGAAGGCGTTCAGGCGCGCGGCGTAGCCGGCCCAGGCGGCCTCGTCCTTGAACTTCGGGCGCTTGGCCACCGGGGTGTCGATCTGGCCCTGGATGGTGCCGGCGCACTCGCCGTACACGACCACCTTGACGCCGTTGTACTGCAGCTTGCGCAGGTGGGCCTGGGCGCGCTCGATCTCGGCGGCGACCGCCTGGGCGTCGGTCTGGCTGGCGGGCACTTCAGCCAGGAAGCCGGAATACCAGCCCGAGACGCAGACCAGGCCGAACTCGTCGAGCTTGGCCTTCAGGCCGGGGCCGTCCTTCGGGAACTTGTTGCCCAGCTCGAAGCCGGCGTAGCCGATCTCGCGGCCTTCGGAGAGCGCCGTCTCCAGCGGGGTCTCGCCGCCCAGCGAGGGCAGATCGTCGTTCATCCAGGACAGGGGATTGATGCCGATGCGGACGTTCCAGGTCATGGTGGGGTTCCTGAGAAAGAAGATGGGGATGTTCAGTGGTTCGAGGGGGCAGTTCAGTTGAACTGCTTCTTCTTGGCGTCGAGGTAGCGGGCATGCGCAGCCTCGACCTCGGGGCGCTGCGAGACCTGCGGGACGGCGACCTCCCACCAGGCGCCGCCGTCGCCGGTGGTGCGATGGTGCGTGGTGTCGATCACCAGCACCTGGCTGCGGGTGGCGCGGCGCGCGCGGGCCATCTCGCGGCGCAGCTCGGCCACGTCCTTGACATGAACTGCCTCGGCGCCGAGCGAGCGGCCGTTCATCGCGAAGTCGATCGCCGAGGGCACGCCGCCCTCGGGGATGCAGTCGTCGAGCATGTTGTTGAAGCTCGCACCGCCCGACTTGAGCTGCAGCCGCTCGATGCAGCCGTAGCCGCGGTTGTCCAGCAGCACGACGATGATCTTGCGACCCAGCATGACCGAGGTGGCCAGCTCGTTGTTGAGCATCATGTAGGAGCCGTCGCCCACCATGACGATCACCTCGCGCTCGGGGCGAGCCATCTTGGCGCCCAGGCCGCCCGCCACCTCGTAGCCCATGCACGAATAGGCATAGTCCATGTGGTAGTTGCCGGGCACGCCCGAGCGCCACAGCTTGTGCAGCTCGGCGGGCAGGGTGCCGGCGGCGCAGACGACGATGTCCTGGGCGTCCGAGTCCAGCCCGATGTCGGCCGCGGACTCGCGCACCGCGCCGATCACCTCGGCGTCATAGGGCAGGGTGCCGGCGGCGGGCGTGTTCAGCGTCAGCTCGGTCACGCGGGCCACCCAGCCGGCGGCCAGATCGCGGGCCTGCGCGGTCCAGGCCGCGTCGGCCTTCCAGTCGCCCAGCGCAGCGCCGAGCTGGACCAGACCGTCGCGGGCGTCGGCCACCAGCATGCGGCCGCGCTTCTTGCCGGCGTCGAAGGGCTGCACGTTCAGGCTCAGCAGCTTGGCGTGGGCATAGAGCGCATGCGAGCCAGTGGTGAAGTCCTGCAGCCGGGTGCCGACGGCGAAGACCACGTCGCAGTCCTCGGCCAGGCGGTTGGCCGCCGGCGAGCCGGTGACGCCGATCGAGCCCAGGTTGAGCGGGTGGTTCCAGGCCAGGCTGCCCTTGCCGGCCTGCGACTCGGCCACCGGGATGCCGTGCGCCTCGGCGAAGGCGGCCAGCCCGGCCCAGGCCTGGCTGTAGAGCACGCCGCCGCCGGCGACGATCAGCGGCTTCTTCGCCGACTTCAGCAGCTCGGCGGCCGCGGCCAGCTCGCGGCTTTCGGCCGGCGGGCGGCGGAAGCGGATCACCTCGGGCTGGAAGAAGTCCTCCGGCCAGTCGTGCGCGAAGGTCTGCACGTCCTGCGGCAGCGCCAGGCAGACCGGGCCGCACTGGGCCGGGTCGGTCATCACCTGGATGGCCCGCGGCAGCGCCACCAGCAGCTGCTCGGGCGTGGTGATGCGATCGAAGTAGCGGGTGACCGGGCGGAAGCAGTCGTTGGCACTGAGATCGCCCTGCTCGAAGCTCTCGACCTGCTGCAGCACCGGGTCGGGCAGGCGGCTGACGAAGACGTCGCCCGGCAGCAGCAGCACCGGCAGGCGGGCCACATGGGCCAGCGCGGCCGACGTCACCATGTTGGTGGCGCCGGGACCGATGCTGGAGGTCACCGCCATGATGCGCTGGCGGAAGTTCGTCTTGGCGTAGGCGATGGCCGCGTTGGCCATGCCCTGCTCGTTGTGGGCGCGGAAGGTCGGCAGCACCGCCTTCTCGGCCTGCAGCGCCTCGCCCAGGCCGGCCACATTGCCGTGGCCGAAGATCGAGAACACGCCTCCGCAGTAGGGCAGCACCTCGGTGCGGCCGTCGGGCTGGGTGACTTCCGCCTTCAGCGCGGCCAGGTAGCGCACCAGCGCCTGGGCCACGGTCAGTCTCACGGTCTTCCTGTCCATCATGGATCTCGGTAGAAAATTCGGGGGATCAGCAGGCAACGGTGGCGTGTTGCAGGACTCAGGCGGCGGCTGCGCTGCGGCCGTCGTGGCGGCGCTTCCAGGCCTCGACCAGCGTGGCGAAGTTGCGCGCCACCTCGTCGATGAAGGCCGCGTCGTCGATCTGGCCGGCGAACCACTTCAGCGAGGCCTCGACCCACAGCGTGCGCCCGACCATGAAGCCCTTGACGATCGGGTTGGTCGCCAGCGCGAAGCTGTCGGCCAGGTACTGCAGCGGCTGGTTCAGGCCCAGGATGACGGCGCCGCGGCAGTGCGGGTCGCGCTCGGCCACCAGCGCGGCCAGGCGGGTCCAGCCCTCGGGGCTCATCGGCGCGAGCTTCCACCATTCCGGCCGGACACCCAGGTTGTAGAAGCGCTTGACCGCGCGCAGCACCGCCTCGTCCTCGGTGCCGGCGGCCGTCATCGCCTTCGGGGGAATGATCTCCAGCAGCAGCTCGTTGCCGCTCTCGCGGGTGGCCTCCCACAGTTCGAGCACGCGCTGCTCCTGCTCCAGGCGCAGGTCGACCGCGTCGTCCGGGTGGTAGTGCACCAGGCACTTGACGACCTGCTCGGTCGGCCAGTGGACCAGCGCCGAGCCGACCGAGCGGGTGCCGTCGAAGCGCAAGGGGCGCGAGCCCGGCAGCTCGACCGGACGGCCCACCCACCAGCCGCGGCCGGTGGCGGCGGCCAGTGCGTCCTGACCGTAGTCGCCGCCATCGATCAGCACACCGGTGTGGCCCTGGAGCTGATGGCTGACTTCCACCTGCTCGGCCGCTTTCACCAGCAACTTCTTCAGCGCCGGGATCCGCGACTCGTCGGCGCCGGCCTCGCGCGCCAGATCATAGAACTGGCTGCGGTGGTCGAAGGCCATCACGCACAGCTCGTCCCAGACCGCGCGCGCCGGCGTGACCCGGTGCAGATGCGCCAGATCCTGGTCGGCATCGACCTTCGGGTTGCGGCTGCCGGAGAACCAGTGCGCCAGCTCCGCCGGCGTGGGCATCGCCGCCGAGCAGGCGTGGCGCGAGACGACGATGGCGCCGCAGGCATTGGCGGTGCGGGTGGCTTCCAGCCAGCCCTGGCCGCGCAGCAGGCTCGCCAGCAGGCCCGACAGGAAGGCGTCGCCGGCGCCCAGCACGTTGAGCACCTCGACGCGCTCGCCGCGGAAGGTCGGCGCGTGCTCGATCTCGGCCGGAATATCGCCCTCGATGACGCAGCAGCCCAGCGCGCCGCGCTTGACCACCAGCACCGCGCCAGAGACGGCGCGCACCGCGCGCAGGCAGGCCATCAGGTCGCCCGGCACGCCGCCGGCGATCAGGAACTCTTCCTCGGTGCCGACCAGCAGGTCGAACTCGCCCAGCACCTGCTGGAGCTGCTGCGTGACGCGCGCGTCCGGCACATAGCGGTTCTCGCCGGCGCCGCGCGGGGTCAGGCCCCACAGCACCGGGCGGTAGTCGATGTCGAGAATGCGCACTGTGCCGTGCTTCTTCGCGTAGCCCAGCGCGGTCAGCGCCGCCTCGCGGGTGGTCGGCGTGGAGAGATGGGTGCCGGTCAGGGCCAGCGCGCGGCATTCGGCGATGAAGTCCTCGCGGATCTCGTCGGCGCGCACCGCCATGTCGGCGCAGTTCTCGCGGACGAACAGCAGCGGGAAGGTGTCGCGGTCCTTCAGGCCCAGCAGCACCAGCGCGGTCAGGCGCTCGGGGTCAGTCTGCAGCGCCGACGTGTCGCAGCCCTCGCGCTCGAGCGTCTCGCGCAGGAAGCGGCCCATCTGGTCGTTGCCGACGCGCGAGACCATCGCGGTCTTCAGGCCCAGACGCGCCACGCCGAACGCGACATTGCCCGAGGAGCCGCCCAGGTACATCTGGAAGCTGCGAGCGTCCTCCAGGCGGCTGCCGAATTGCTGCGCGTACAGGTCGACCGCGACGCGACCCAGGCAGGCCAGGTCGATGCGGCGCCCGGCGGGAAAGTTCAGGATGCTCATGGAAATGTCCGGCCCGTGATGAAAACAGCCCGAAGGCTGTGAAGGCAAGTGCGAACGCTGATGCGCCGGCTTGTGCGGAAGTTGGCGCCCAGTCTAGGAGAGACGGAAAAACAATTCCTTAGTGTATTCACTTAGAAATGCGTTTCCAAAATTTGAGTGCTTGAAGCTACAGTTGCCACCGTGCCGGACAGACAGGGCAACGCGCCCGCTCCACCGGTCACGAGCTCACCCACCCAACCGGATGGCGCCGACGGCGCCGACTTCGAAGAGGAGACAGAGATGAAGAAGATGCTGATGGCTGTTGCAGTGGCAGGCACGCTGGCCGCCCCGATGGCCCACGCCCAGAAGATCGGCGTGACGATGGCGGCCTTCGACGACACCTTCCTGACCATCCTGCGCAACGGCATCAACGATTCGGCCAAGAAGGCGGGCGCCTCGGCGCAGCTCGAGGACGCCGGCAACGACGTGGGCAAGCAGCTCAGCCAGATCCAGAACATGATCGCGCAGAAGTTCGACGCGATCATCGTCAACCCGGTCGACACCGACGTGACGCCGAAGATCACCAAGATGGTGACCGACGCCAAGATCCCGCTGGTCTATGTCAACCGCAAGCCGGCCGACTTCGCCAAGCTGCCCGCCGGCGTGGCCTTCGTCGCCTCCGACGAGAAGGTTTCGGGCACGCTGCAGACCCAGCACATCTGCAAGCTGCTGAACGGCAAGGGCACGGTGCTGGTGCTGATGGGCGAGCTCTCCAACGAGGCCGCGCGCACCCGTACCCAGGACATCGAGGATGTCGTCAAGACCAAGGAGTGCTCGGGCCTGAAGATCGCCGACAAGCGCGAGGGCAAGTGGAGCCGCACCGCCGCCCAGGACATCACCACCAACTGGCTGTCGTCGGGCATGAAGTTCGACGCCATCATCGCCAACAACGACGAAATGGCGCTGGGCGCGATCAACGCGCTGAAGGCCTCGAAGAAGTGGACGCCGCAGAGCATCGTCGGCGGCATCGATGCCACCCCGGACGCGCTGGCCTCGATGAAGGCGGGCGAGCTGAAGGTCACGGTGTTCCAGAACGCCGCCGGCCAGGGCGCGGGCTCGGTCGATGCCGCGCTCAAGCTGATCAGGAAGCAGCCGGTCGACCGCTTCGTCAACGTGCCCTTCGAGCTGGTCACGCCGGAAAACCTGAGCAAGTACGCCGGCAAGAACTGATCGCGCCGGTGCGCTGATCACGGGCGGCCGGCGTGCCGCCCGCCGAGCTTTCTCCTCCCCACCGACCCGAACCCCGCGAGACTCCCGATGTCCGACACCGCCACCGTCGAGCGGCCCGATGCGGCCGCCTCCTCCGCCGCGCCGCCGCTGCTGGCGATCCAGGGCATCCGCAAGGCCTTTCCGGGCGTGGTCGCGCTCGACAATGTGCAGTTCAGCCTGCGTGCCGGCACGGTTCACGCGTTGATGGGCGAGAACGGCGCGGGCAAGTCGACGCTGATGAAGATCATCGCCGGCGTCTACATGCCCGATCAGGGCGAGATCCGCATCAAGGGCCAGCCGGTCGCGCTGAGCGGCCCGCTCGATGCGCTCGACCGCGGCATCGCGATGATCCATCAGGAACTCAACCTGATGCCCTTCATGACGATCGCGGAGAACATCTGGATCCGCCGCGAGCCGAAGAGCCGCCTCGGCCTGGTCGACCACGCCGAGATGCGCCGGCGCACCCAGGCGCTGTTCGACCGCCTGGCCATCGATCTCGATCCCGAGACCGAGATCCAGAGCCTGTCGATCGCCAGCCGCCAGATGGTGGAGATCGCCAAGGCGGTGTCCTTCGACTCGGACGTCCTCATCATGGACGAGCCGACCTCGGCGCTGACCGACAAGGAGGTCTCGCACCTGTTCCGCATCATTCGGCAGCTGCGCAGCCAGGGCAAGGGCATCGTCTACATCACCCACAAGATGAACGAGCTGTTCGAGATCGCCGACGAGTTCTCGGTGTTCCGCGACGGCAAGTACATCGGCACGCACGCCTCGAAGGACGTGACCCGCGACGACATCATCCGCATGATGGTCGGGCGCGAGATCACGCAGATGTTCCCGAAGGAAGAGGTGCCGATCGGCGATGTGGTGCTGTCGGTCAAGGACCTGAAGGTCGACGGCCTCTTCGAGGGCGTGAGCTTCGACCTGCGCGCCGGCGAGATCCTGGGCCTGGCGGGCCTGGTCGGCTCGGGCCGCTCCAATGTGGCCGAGGCGCTGTTCGGCGTGGTGCCCGCCACCGGCGGCACGATCGCGATCCGCGGCCGGACGGTGAAGATCGACTCGCCCGCCGCCGCGATGAAGCACGGCATGGCCTTCCTGACCGAGGACCGCAAGGACACCGGCTGTTTCCTGATCCTGGACATTCTCTCCAACATGGAGACGGCGGTGCTGCAGGACCGCCATGTCAGGTTCGGCTTCGTGCAGGAGGCGCAGCTGAAGCGCGACTGCGAGGAGATGAGCCGCACGCTGCGCGTCAAGACACCGGACCTGCAGGAGGTCATCCAGAACCTCTCCGGCGGCAACCAGCAGAAGGTGCTGATCGGGCGCTGGCTGCTGACCCGTCCGAAGATCCTGATTCTCGACGAGCCGACCCGAGGCATCGACGTCGGCGCCAAGGCCGAGATCCACCGCCTGGTGAGCAAGCTCGCCGGCGAGGGCGTCGCGGTGCTGATGATTTCCTCGGAAATGCCCGAGGTGCTCGGCATGAGCGACCGGGTCATGGTCATGCACGAGGGCCGCATGACCGGCATCGTCGACCGCGCGCAGGCCGATCAGGTGACCATCATGGACCTGGCCTCGCGCTGAATTCCCGGCACACGAACATCAACAAGATCCACGAGATCAACGAACTCACCGAAGCGGAGACCTTCATGGCAAGCACCAACGCGACTGTCGGCGCACAGTCGATGACCTTCAAGCCGGCCAAGCGCAAATGGCCGCCCGAGACCAGCATCTTCCTGGTGCTGGTCGGCATCTGCCTGCTGTTCGAGGGCCTGGGCTGGTGGGTCAACGGCCAGAGCTTCCTGATGAATGTCGACCGGCTGCAGATCATCATCCTGCAGATGGCGGTCATCGGCATCATCGCCATCGGCGTCAACCTGGTGATCATCACCAGCGGCATCGACCTGTCCTCGGGCTCGGTGGTGGCCGCGGCGGCGGTCGTCTCGGCCAGCCTGGCACAGGTGTCGGACTTCCCACGCGCGATCTTTCCGCATCTGACCGACCTGCCGATCATCTGGCCGGTCCTGGCCGGCGCGATGGTCGGCCTGATCGTCGGGCTGATCAACGGCTCGCTGATCGCCTACACCGCGATCCCGGCCTTCATCGCCACGCTGGGCACGATGGTGGCCGCACGCGGCTTCGCCAAGTGGTTCACCAACGGCATGCCGGTGTCGATGCTGACCGACGACTTCGCCTGGATCGGCGCAGGCGCCAACCCGGTCATCATCTTCCTGGTGCTGGCGGCCCTCTTCCATGTGGTGCTGCGCTACACCCGCTTCGGCAAGTTCACCTACGCGATCGGCGCCAACCGCCAGGCGGCACGGGTCTCGGGCATCAATGTCAACCGCCACCTGATCTGGGTCTACTCGATCGCCGGTCTGCTGGCCGGCATCGCCGGCACGGTGACCGCCGCACGCGCCGTCTCCGGCCAGTCCGGCATGGGCGTGATGTACGAACTCGACGCGATCGCCGCGGTCGTGATCGGCGGCACCTCGCTGGCCGGCGGCCTGGGCCGCATCACCGGCACCGTGATCGGCGTGCTGATCCTGGGCGTGATGACCTCCGGCTTCACCTTCATCCGCATCGACGCCTACTACCAGGAGATGGTCAAGGGCGCGATCATCGTCGCGGCGGTGGTGGCCGACCAGTATCGCCAGCGCAACCGCCGCGGCTGATCAGGACCGACCGGACGGATTCTGCGGGGGCAGCAAGGGCTTGATCAGCCGGATCAGCTCGCTGCCCCCGACCGGCTTGATCAGCCAGCCGGTGGCACCGATGTGCTTGGCCTGATCGCGCTTGGCCTGCTGGTCGCGTGTCGTCAGCGCCAGGATCGGAGTGAAGCGCAGCAGCTTGCGCGCCTCGGCGATGAAGGAAATGCCGTCCATGCACGGCATGTTGATGTCGGTGATGATCAGGTCCGGGCGCAGCCCGGACTGCAGCCGCGCCAGCGCCGTCTGGCCTTCCGGTGCCAGCACGACCGCGTAGCCGCTCATCTCGAGCGTGTTCTGGAGACTCTGGCGCATCGTCGCCGAATCCTCCACCACCAGGATGGTCTGCATCGTCTCCTCCAGACTTCGGACTTCAGGATTCAGGATTCAGGATCAGAACAGCTCGATCTTGGGTCCGGCCGGCTCGCTGACCGCAGCCAGCTCGGGCTGTGGCCGGACCGGTGCCGAGCCCGATGAGCCGGTCGAACCGGCACCACCCGTGGCCTGGGCGTGGGCCTTGCGCTGGCTGTGCATCACATAGTTCTCGCTCCAGCGGGTGATCAGGTGCTCGAGCTGGACGGGCGGGGGCGGCGCGTCGCCGTCGAGCAGCTCGTAGAGCTGGGAGAAATGCTCCGACATGCCCACCAGCGCCATGTTGACCTGCTCGAGCATCTGGCGGTTGATGTCCTGGAACTGCATGTCGCCCAGCGTGTCGATCACGTCCTGGGTCATCGCACGAATGGTGCTGTCCATGCTGGAGGAGAGATCACCCAGGTAGGGCACGACATCGCCGAGGGTGCGGCTCATCGTCTCGATGTGGCTGGCAATCTCGTCGAGCTGCTCGGCCGTGCTGGACGACGCTCCTCGGTCGCTGCCGGCAGAGCGTGCGGACGACTGCAGATCGATCTGCTCGGCCGCATGCGCGATGCCCTCGGTGATCTTCTGCGCCGCCTCGGCGGTCTGGGTGGAGAGATTGCGCACCTCGGCCGCCACCACCTTGAAGCCGGCGCCTTCCTGACCGGCACGCGCGGCCTCGATCGACGCATTGATCGCCAGCAGATTGGTCTGGCGCGAGATGTTGGAGATCAGCTCGGCCAGCGGCGTGAGCGCGCGAACCTGGTCGGCGACTGCCCGCACGCGCAGCACGCTCTCGTCGCGCCCCTGCTCGAAGGCCTTCTGGTGCTCGGCCAGCGCACTGACCGCAGCGGTGTGCTGGCCCGCACGCGACAGGGTCTCCGCCGACAGGCTGTGCGATCGGCCTACCGCCTGGTCGACCCGCTCATGCAGCTGGATGACCGTGGCATGCACCCGCTGCATGCGCTCCATCATCGACATGACCGCATCTTCCGAGGTCTTGATGGTCGCCTTGACCTGGGCCTCGAGAATGCCGAAGGCCTGACGCAGCGTTCCGATGTCCTGCGCGATCACGTCGGCGGCACGGTCCTGGCGGACCCGACCGCTGGGCCCCTGCCAGCGGCCCAGGACATGGCCGGCGCCCAGGCCGCCGATCAGCGCGCCCGCGGTGCCGGCGCCGACCAGATCGGGCCAGGCCAGATGCACCGCGACGGTCAGCAGCCCCAGGCTGCCCAGCACCGCATGGCGCGCGTTCAGGCGGCGCCATGCCGGCGATGCGGCGACATGCGAGGTCGTGTCCGTTCTCTGGTTCATGATGTGCTCGTGCGTGCTGCCGCTGCCTGCCTGCCTGATGCGGCATGGGAAAAGGCGAGGGAGAATGCTCAGGATCAGGCTCCGGGCAGCACCTGCTTGATGACCTTGACCAGATCGGAGCCGCCGACCGGCTTGACCAGCCAACCGGTAGCCCCGTTCTTCTTGGCCTCGTCGCGCTTGCCCTGCTGGCTCTCGGTGGTCAGCGCCAGGATCGGCGTGAAGCGCAGCAGCTTGCGTGCTTCACGGATCAGCTGGATGCCGTCCATGCGGGGCATGTTGATGTCGGTGATGATCAGGTCGGGCTTCAGACCGGTCTTGATGCGATCCAGCGCCGCCTGGCCGTCGCCGGCGGTGTCGACCTTGAAGCCGCTCATCTCCAGCGTGCCCTTCAGGCTCATCAGCATCGTCGCGGAGTCGTCGACCAGAAAGACGTGTTTCATCGGGGAGCCCCCTGCAGTTCATGGAGAAAGTCGGTCCGGCGCGGCAGCCACTGGAGTGACCGTCGCTTCATGACGAAACCTGAGGCGCCAGGGCCGCCTGAAGCCAGGGATCGGCCGGCGTGCCGGTCACCCGAGGCCGCAGGGCCAGCAGCACCTGCAGCACGGCGGCATGCATGTGCTCGCACTTGCCCACGTTGACGGCCGCCCGGGGCTGCGACTTGAGCCACTGCTGCAGCTCTTCCGCCTCTTCGGCGCTGATCCGGCCCTGCAGCGTGACGGATTTCTTCAGGTATCGGATTCCCATCAGACCAGCTCCTTCGGGTTGAGGATCATCAGCACGCTGCCATCGCCCATCAGCGCGGTGCCCGCGAAGCCGGTGATGCCCGCCAGCACGCCCTCGAGCGGCTTGAGGATGATGTCGGAGGTGCCGTGGAAGTTGTCGACCAGCAGGCCGATGCTCTCGCTGCCGAGCCGCACCACCAGCACCGCCAGCTCGCCGTCGCTGTTGGGCTGAGGCGGCATGTCCATGCCCAGCATGTCGGAGAGCGCGCGCAGCGGCACGATGCGCCCGCGCAGCACCGTGGTCTGGGAACGCTTGAAATGGTGGATGTCCTCGGCCGGCACCCGCACCGTCTCGACGATCAGATCCATCGGCACGCCGAAGTGGCGCCCGCCGGCCTCGATCATCATCACGTTGGTCACCGCCATCGACAGCGGCAGCGTCAGCCGCACCGTGGTGCCGCGGCCGCGCTCGCTCTCGAGCTCGACCTGGCCGTTGATGCGCTCGACCGCGGTGCGCACCACATCCATGCCGACGCCGCGCCCCGACAGGTCGGAGATCGACTCGGCCGTGGAGAAGCCCGGCAGGAAGACCAGCTGCACCGCTTCCACGTCGCTGAGCGAGGAGGCGCGGTCGGCCGGGATCAGCCCGCGCTCGACCGCCTTGGCCCGCACCCGCTCGGTGTCGATGCCGGCGCCGTCATCGCTGATCGTCAGCACGACGCGATCGCCTTCCTGGCGCGCCGCGACACGCAGCACGCCCTGCGGCGGCTTGCCGCTGGCCACACGCACGTCGGGTGTCTCCAGCCCGTGGTCCAGGCTGTTGCGCAGGATGTGGATCAACGGATCGGCCAGCGACTCGATGACGTTCTTGTCGGCCTCGGTCTCCTCGCCCTCCATCACCAGAGAGACATCCTTGCCGAGCTTCTTGCCGATGTCGCGCACCAGGCGGCCGAAGCGCTGGAAGATGATCCCGACCGGCAGCATGCGCACCTGCATGATCGCGTGCTGCATGTCCTCGGCGATGCGGTTGATCACCGAATACTGGGCCTTGATCTCGCGGGCCAGCTCGCGCTGCTGGAACACCGTCTCGGCGCGGGTGGCCAGATAGGGCAGGGCGTTCTTGGCCACCACCATCTCGCCGATCAGCTCCATCAGCCGGTCGATCTTGTCCTGCGAGACCTTCAGCACCTTCTGGCCGCGTTCGGGCGAACCGGGCTCGTCGCCAGCCTGGCCGCCCTGGCCGACCGGCCCGCGCGGTGCGATCTGCGCGGCGGGGCCGCCGACGGCCGGTTCAGCCGAGGCACCGGCCGGCGCAGAAGACGACGGCAGATCCGCCGAGGCGGTGCCCGGACGGCCAGGCCGATGCTGGCGTGCCCACTGCAGCAGCGGCGCCGGCCCCGGCGGCAGCTGGGCCAGCGAGGCGTGCGCACTGCGCGCCGCCTCGTCGTCGATGCAGCTCAGCAGGTTCTGCAGCGTCGCGCGGGTGGCAGCCACCGTGCCCGCAGCCACGCCGACGCGCCCCAGCAGCCGGCACTGGTCGTCCCAGATCTGCTGCAGGCGCCTGAGCATCAGCGCCTCATGCTCGTCGGCCGGATCGATCGATGCTGCGACGCCGCGCGATCCCTCCTGCTCGTTGAGCACCGCCGACAGATCGAGCACCACCGGAGCGGCGGCCACAGGGGCCGGCATCTCCGCCAGCTCGATCTGCTCGGGCACATAGCGGAAATGCGCCGCGACCTCGGACTGCGGTGCGTCGCTGACGATCACCAGATCGAGATTGCAGGCATAGCAGTCGAAGTCGTCCACCGCCGGCCAGGGCTGACGGGCCGCGACCGAGAGATGGCGCAGGCCCGGGGTCAGCCGGGCGTGGTGCCAGGGATCCTCGCCCTTGAAGAAGCAGTCGGGCTCGGGCTGGTAGCGCACCGCGATGCGCCCCGCCTGGCGAGCCGCCTCGGGAATACGCTCGGCCCAGGCCGGGAGTGGCGCGGGCTCAGGAGGCGGTGCAGGCACGGATGTGGCTGCTGCGGCAGGCGCAGCAGGCGCACTGAGATGCTGGCGCAGACGCTGCGCGATCGGACTGGCCCGCTCATCGGCCTGCTCGGGCAACGCCCCCCGGGCCTCGATCGCGTCGATCAGCTCAGCAGTGAAGTCCATGGCCTCCAGCAGGGTGTCGGCGATCTCCGGGCCATAGGCCAGGGCCCCGTTGCGCACCCGGTCCAGCAGATCCTCGCCGGCATGCACCACCCGCTCCAGCGCCTTGAACTCGAACAGACCGCAGTTGCCCTTGAGGGTGTGGACCTGGCGGAACAGGTCGTTGAGAAGCTCCGCATCGTCAGGGGACTTCTCGACATCGAGCAGACGCTGGCCGATGCACTCGAGGCACTCGCGTGCCTCCAGGATGAACTGCTCCAGGAGTTCGGTCGAGTTCATGCGCTGACTCCCTGCATGCGACCGGCGGCGATGCGCCGGGCGGTGACGCCATCGCCCATCAGCAGCGCGGCGGTCAGCACCAGGTCGCGCGGGCGCGCCGGCTTGATCAGATAGCCGTTGGCGCCCGCCTCCTCGGCAGCGGCGGCATCATGCATCTGGGCCTCGGTCGAGACCATCAGCACCGGAGCCTGGGCGAGCTGCGGCAGGCGGCGCAGCTCGCGCACCAGCGTGTAGCCGTCCATCTTGGGCATGTTGACATCCACGACATACAGGTCGTAGGCCGGCCCGCCCGGACGGGCCATCACCCGCTCGAGGGCTTCCAGTCCGTTGACGGCCTCGTCGACGCTCCAGCCGGCATCGCCGAGCATCTTGCGGTGATACATGCGCACGGTCGCGGCATCGTCGACCACGAGAATTTGCTTCATGGGCGCTCTCCGGGAAGGGGTTTCTGGTAGACCATCGCGTCCGGAAAACGGCGCACGGCATAGAGCGAGGAAATCCGGCTCATCGACTCCGAGTGCCCCAGGCAGACGAATCCGCCAGGGTTGAGCGCGTCGTACATCGCCTCGGCGGCGAGACGGCGCGACAGGTCGTCGAAATAGATCAGCAGGTTGCGGCAGAAGATCACGTCGATGTCGCGAAAGCGCCGGGTGTCGGCCGCATCGCTGAGATTGACGCGGCTGAAGTCGACCGCAGCGACCAGATCGCGCGAGATCTGGTATTCGTTGTCGGACAGGCGCCGGAAATACTTGTCCAGGTAGTGCTTGGGCAGATTGGCCACCGATCGGGCCGAGTAGACCCCGCGCTCGGCCGCCGCCAGCACCGTGGTGTCGATGTCGGAGGACAGGATCTCGACCTCGTAGTCGTCGATGTGGCGCCAGCGCTCGAGCAGGTAGATCGCGATCGAGTAGGGCTCCTCGCCGGTCGACGAGGGAATCGACCAGATCCGGATTCGGCCGCCCTTGCGCTTGCGCCGGACCACCTCGTCGAGCATGTCGTTGACCAGACAGTCGAACTGGTAGCTCTCGCGGAAGAAATAGGTCTCGTTGACCGTCATCAGATTGACCAGCTGCTGCAGCTCGCGGCCGTCGGCCTCGAAGCGCAGCGCGATGAAATAGGCCCGGAAGCTGTCGGCTCCGGTGGCCTCGATGCGCTCGATCAGGCGCTTGTCGACGAAGTAGCGCTTGCTTTCCTCGAAATGGATGCCGGTCTTGCGATAGAAGAATTCACGGAACTTCAGGAAGTCCGCATCGCTGATCGTCGGCGGGACGATCGCGGGGGCGGTGGCGGCTTTCATCGGCCTGTCCTTCGCGGGGGCGGGCATCGTCATGCGGCCCGGATGCGCTCGATCGCCACATCGGCGGCGAAGCCGATGAAGGGATCGTCGGCGAAGCGCCGGCGGGTCTCGCGCAGCGCGTCGATGTGCTCGGGCTGGCCGGTCTCGGCCATGACCTCGATGGCGGCGGCCACGACATTGACCTCCCGGTCGGACAGCAGCACCTGCTGCAGCCACTGCGTCACCTGCTCATGGCGCAGCTCGCCGAGCAGGTTGACGGTGAAGATGCGCACATCCACATCGGCGTCGAGCAGCAGCGCCGAGATGCGCGGCCCCACCACCTTGGGCAGGCCCGACAGCACCTCGATGGCGCCATTGCGCAGCCGGGCGTCCTCGCTGCGCAGCAGCGGCAGCAGCGCGCTGACCGCCTCGTCGCTGGCCATCGTGCCCAGCGCGAGGAAGATGGCCTCGCGCACCGCCGCATCGCGCTCGACCAGCAGCTGGGCGCCGAGTGCCGCGGCGGCCTGCGGATGAGAGGTCAGGTCGCGCACCGCCCAGCGGCGCTGCTCGGCATCGCCCCCGCGCAGCTGGGCGACCAGTCCGTCGACATGGCGCGGAAAGCCGCGGTCGACGACCTCGCGCAGCGGATCCGGCGTATTGCTCTTTCTCAGTCCCATGCGGTGTCCCCTGTGGCCCGTGTCGTTGGCAGTGATGAATCGGTTCTCAGCCCAGGCGCTGCACCCAGGTGCGCAGTTGCCGGGCCACGTCCTGGCTGGGCAGCACCACGCTGGCGCCCCCGCGCTGGATCAGCTCGGACGGCATGCCGAAGACGACGCAGCTCGATTCGGCCTCGGCGATCGTGCGGCCGCCGCGCGCCTTCAGCTCGGCCATCGCCTGGGCGCCGTCGAAGCCCATGCCGGTCATCAGCACGCCCACCAGCTGCGAGGCCGGCAGGACCCGCATCGCGCTCTCGACCATCACATCGGCCGACGGATGCCAGGGATGGGCGGGAGACTCCGGCCGCGGCTGCGCGACCAGGCGCCCGAGCCGCTCGACCACGACCAGGTCGGTGCCGCCGCGGCCGATGTGGATGCGTCCGGGCTCCAGCGGCATCGGCTCGCCGACCTCGACCACCTCCAGCGCGCACATGCGGTCCATGCGCTGCGCGAAGGCCAGCGTGAAGTTCGGCGGCATGTGCTGGGCCACCAGCACCGGCCAGGGAAAGTCGGACGGCAGCTGCGGCAGCACATCCTCGAGCGTGCGCGGCCCGCCGGTGGAAATGCCGATCAGCACCAGGCCCGGACAGCGGCCCATGCCGCCGCGCAGCGGAGCGGGCGATGCAGATGCCGGTGCGCTCGTGGTCGTGCGAGGACTCGCCGGAGCGGGTCGTGCCAGAGCGGGGCGCGGAGCACGCTGCACCGGCGCGGGCATCGCGGCCGCCGGTCGGCCCGGCCGCAACCGGATGCGCGAGGCGGTACGCACCTTCTCCAGCAGCAGCGCCTGGATGTCGTCGATGCTCAGCGAGATGGTGCCGCCCGGCTTGGCGATGAAGTCGACCGCACCGAGCGCCAGCGCCTCCATCGTGGCCTGCGCGCCCTTCTCGGTCAGCGACGAGACCATGACGATCGGAGTGGGCCGCGCCTGCATCATCAGCGACAGCGCGGTCAGTCCGTCCATCTCGGGCATGTTGATGTCGAGCGTGACGACATCGGGCTGCCACTCGAGCAGCTGCTCGACGCCTTCGCGGCCGTTGCGGGCGGCAGCGACCGTCCAGCCGGCCTGCGTCAGCACGGCCGAGAGCAGCCGGCGCATCAGCGCCGAATCATCGACGACGAGAACCTTGCCAGGCATGGTCGGGCAATCTCCTTGTGCATCAGGCGGCACGAGCCATCGATGGGGCGGTGCGGGACTCGCCCGCAGGCTCGAGCGACTCGATGGCACGCACCTCGCGCGCGGCCAGCAGCTGGGTCGGATCGATCAGCAGCACCAGGCGGCGGTCGCCATCGAGCCGCGCGACCCGGCCGATCAGGCGGATCTGCTCGTCGGAGAGCTGCGGCGCCGGCGCGATGTTCTGCCGCGGGATGCGCAGCACCTCGGCCACCGAGTCGACGATGAAGCCGGTGCGCAGGCCGCCGAGCGTGAACACCATGATGCGCTGGCGATCGTTGCGCTCGATCGCGTCCATGCCCAGGCGGCGACGCTGGTCGATGACCGGCAGCACCGTGCCGCGCAGATTGATCACGCCCTCGACGAATTCGGGCGTGCGCGGCACGCGGGTGAGCGTCTCGGGCAGGCGCACGATCTCCTGCACGCTCATGATCGGCACGCCGAACTCCTCCGCGCCGAGGCGGAAGATGACGACCTGGGCGTCCTCGTCGTCGGGATGGGAAGTCATGCTGTGGGTCGATCTGTTCATCGATGCGTCCGGGCTGGAGAGTGAATCGGCCGATCCGGATCGCTCTGAAGACCCGGAAACCCCCGAGGCGCCCAGCTGCAGGGCCTCTCTCACGCTGTCCATGCCGAGCAGCCGGTCGGTGGCGATGATCGAGACCAGCCGGCGGCCACCGTCGAGCCTGCAGATCGCCGAGAACTCCTGCAGCTCGGCATCGCGCGCCAGGATGCCGGGCATGGTGTCGGCCTGGCTGCGCGGCACGCTGAGCACTTCCTTGACGGTGTCGGTGACCAGACCGATCTGGCCGCCGCCGGGCAGCGCCACGACGACGATGCGGTGATGCTCGTCCAGCTCCGCATCCGCCAGCGCGAACAGCGAGCGCAGGCTCACCAGCGGCAGCAGCCGCCGGCGCAGCGAGATCAGTCCGAGCACATGGCCAGGCGCCCCGGGCACCGCGGTGATCGTCGCCGGCACCTGGACGATCTCCTGCACGTCGGCGATGTCGAGCGCATATTCCTGCGCCGCCACCGTGAAGCTCACCAGCCGCAGCTCGCCGCTGCCCTCGCCGGGCTCGGCCCGGCCGGCGGACTCGCCGCCATCGGCCGCGCGCGAGCCGCTGACCGCGCCGCTCTCGCGCGACGGAATCATCCGGGTGAGGTGCTGCTGGACCAGCCGGGCAAAGTCGATGATCAGCAGCAGGTCGCGATGGCCGCCGTGGCCATCGGGCACCTCGCGGCGGATCACCCCGGTCAGGCAGTCGGTCTGCACCACCGACTGCACCACCTGCGCCGGCTCGATCTCGCTGGCATCGACGCTGATGACGCTGGCCACCCGGTCGACGACGAAGCCCAGCGACTGGCCGATGTGGATCACCAGCGCACGGGTGGCGTCATCGTTGTCGCGCTCCGGCGTGCCGAACAGCCGGCGCAGGCTGATGATCGGCAGCACCCGGCCGCGCAGATTGGCCAGCCCCTCGAGGGCCGGCGGCGTCAGCGGCATGCGCGCGACATCGGGCACGCGGATGATCTCCTGCACCGGTGCCATCGGCACCGCGAACATCTCGCCGGCGACGCTGAAGGTGACGAACTGCTGCGTCTGCCCGGCCGCCCGCGTCTCGTCGCCGTCGGCGACCGTGTGGAGCGCCTCCATCTCAGTTGCTCTGCAGCTCGTCGGCCAGCGAGGCGATCTCCTCGATCGCGGCGGAGAGCTCCTCGGCACCCTGAGACTGCTGGCGCGCCGCGGCCGAAGCCTGCTCAGCGGCCTTCTCGGACTCCTGGGCCGCCGCGGAGACCTGGTCGACCGCCACGCGCACCTGCGACAGGGCCGAGACGATCTCCTGGGCCGACTCGGCCGCCTCGACATTGCCCTTCTCGACCTCGACGACATCGCCTTCCATCGCCGACAGGTTGGCGGTGATCGAGCGGGTCTTGTCGACCTCGGCCAGCGCGGCCGTGGCGATCTCGCCCAGGTCGCGGCCGACGGTGGCGATCTGGTCCTGGATGCCATCCCTTTCAAGGTGACCGCCCAGCAGCCTTGAGGACACGAGCGGTGGAGAAATGAGACCGGGCGGTACGACCATCGACCC
>NZ_BQWE01000002.1:0-55930 GCF_023706025.1 Sphaerotilus sp. FB-3
CCGAAGCCTGTGGAGCGGAGGTCAGACGTGCCAGACCCGTGAGGGGACGACACGCAGCCGCGAGGAAGCAGGAACCCGCCGAAAGCTCGGCCGCGCAAGCGGTCGTGCCCGCCGGAATCCCCGTCCTTTAGGGCGGGGAGGATGTCAACCATCCTTGGTATGGCATGAGCCGGCTGGGCGGCCAATTGGTACTGTGATGCGCCAAATCACCCCAAATCACCTCATCCCGCGCATGACTTGCAGATCAGGCAGCGTCGTGATGCCGAGTCGCCGGACAATGTGCGACCGACCTGATCCGGAGCGGCCATGTCCCCATCCATTCTCGAGCGCAACCATGTCAACTGCATCGGCGAGCAGGGGCCGGTGCTGCTGTACGGCCACGGCTTCGGCTGCCACCAGGGCATGTGGTCGGGTGTCACGCCGGGCTTCGCGCACAGCCATCGGCAGGTGCTGATGGACTATGTCGGCAGCGGGCGCTCCGACCGCTCCGCCTTCATGCCGAGCCGCTATGCCCGGCTGGAAGGCTATGCCCGCGATGTGCTGGAGGTCTGCGATGCGCTCGGCCTGGAGCGCGGCGTCACCTTTGTCGGCCATTCGGTCGGCTGCAGCATCGGCATGCTGGCGCAGATCGCCCGGCCGGGGCTGTTCGAGCGGCTGGTGCTGGTCGGCCCCTCGCCCTGTTTCCTGAATCATCCGCCGCACTATCACGGCGGCTTCGAGCGCGAGGATCTCGAGGGCCTGCTGGCGCTGATGGACCAGAACTACATCGGCTGGGCCGATCATCTGGCCCCGGTGGTCTCCGGTGGCAGCGAGGCCACCAGCGACCGGCTGCACGACAGCTTCTGCTCGACCGATCCGCAGACTGCACGCGTCTTCGCCCGGGCAACCTTCTTCGCCGACAACCGCGCCGATCTGCCCCGGGTGAGCTGCCCGAGCCTGATCCTGCAGCATGCGCACGACGCGCTGGTGCCGCCCGAGGTCGGTGACTACCTGCACCGCCAGCTTGCCGGCAGCACGCTGCGGGTGCTGGAGGTGGCCGGCCATTGCGCGCACCTGAGCCATCCCGAGCTGGTGATTGCGGCGATGCGCGACTTCCTGGGCCAGCCCGGCACCGACATCGGCACCTGATCATGCCGACTGGCCTGGATGCGCTGCCCTGCGCGGTGCTGGTCACCGACGGCCAGGGTCTGCTGCAGGAGCTCAACGCCGAGCTGCTGGCCTGGGTCGGCGGCGAGTCGGCCGACTGGATCGGCCGGCGCCTCGAGCTGCTGCTGGTGCCGGCCAGCCGGATCTTCCTGCAGACCCATGTCTGGCCGCTGCTGCTGCATCAGCAGCGGGTGCACGAGCTGCAGCTGATGCTGCGCGAAGCCGCCGGCACCCGTCTGCCGGTGCTGCTCAGTGCCCGGCGCACGCAGGACGCGCCCGATCCGGCGGGCCAGCGCTTCACCTGGGTGCTGTTCCCGGCCCGGGAGCGCCAGCGCTTCGAGGCCGAGCTGGTCCAGGCCCGCCAGCGGCTGCAGCATCTGATCGAGAGCACGGATGCCGGCACCTGGGAGTGGAATGTGCAGACCGGCGAGCTGCGCCTGAACGAGCGCGGCTGGCGCATTCTCGGCCTGGCGCCGGGCGAGGCGCGGCCGCTGCGGCTCGATCACCGCTTCCGCCTCGAGATCGCCCATCCGGCCGAGCGCACGCGCACGCTGCGCCGGCTGATGCGCCATTTCGCCGGCCGCAGCGAGACTCATGTCGACGAGGTGCGGCTGCGCCGTCTCGATGGCAGCTGGGTCTGGGTGCAGGAGCGCGGGCGGGTGATCTCGCGCACGCCCGACGGCCAGCCCGAGTGGATGTTCGGCACCCACATCGACATCGACCCGATCCAGCGCCAGCAGGAAGCGCTGCGCCGCAGCAAGGCACTGCTGGACCGCACCAACGAGCTGGCGGGTGTCGGTGGCTGGGAAGTCGACCTGCATGATCCGCTGCAGCCGCTGCTCTACTGGTCCGAGCAGACCTGCCGGATTCACGGCGTGCCACCGGGCTATCAGCCCGCGCTCGACGAGGCCATCGGCTTCTTCCTGCCCGAGCATCGGCACCGCATCGAGGCAGCGGTGCAGCGCGGCATCACCGAAGGCCTCGGCTGGGATCTGGAGCTGCAGCTGCGACGCCGCGACGGTGCGGTGCTGTGGGTGCGTGCGCTCGGCCGGGTGGAGTTCGAGCAGGGCCGGGTGGTGCGACTGATCGGCGCGGTGCAGGACATCAGCGAACGGGTGCGCGAGCGTGCCGAGCTGCACCAGCTCGCCGCTCAGCTCGCCGAGCAGCATGAGCTGCTGCGGGTGACGCTGCAGTCGATCGGCGATGCGGTCATCACCACCGATGTCGCGGGCCGGGTGACCTGGCTCAACCCGGTGGCCGAGCGGCTGAGCGGCTGGCTGCAGACCGAGGCCGCCGGCCGGCCGCTGATGCAGGTCTTCCAGGCGGTCGACGAACGCGATCGCCGGCCGCTGCCGGATCCGGTTGTGCCGAGCCTGAATGGTGGCATGGGCGCTGCGGCCGAGACCGGGGCGCCGCTGCTGATCTCGCGCGATGGCAGCGAGGCCGGCGTCGAGATCTCGGCCGCGGCCATCCGCGGTGCCGACGGCCGTGTGCATGGCGCGGTGCTGGTCTTCCGCGACGTGACCGAGCAGCGCCGCATGGCCGGCGAGATGAGCTACCGCGCCTCCCATGATGCGCTGACCGGGCTGATCAACCGGATGGAGTTCGAGGCGCGGCTGGAGCGCACGCTGCTGCGTGCCCAGAGCGAGGGCAGCCACCATGCGCTGCTGTTCATCGATCTGGACCAGTTCAAGCTGGTCAACGATGCCTGCGGTCATGCGGCCGGCGATCTGCTGCTGCAGCAGGTCTCGCGGCTGATGCGCCAGACGGTGCGCAGCCGCGACACGCTGGCCCGGCTGGGCGGCGACGAGTTCGCGGTGATTCTCGAGCACTGCGACGAGGCCCAGGCGCAGCGGGTCGCGCATCTGATCTGCGAGCGTTTCGATGCCTTCCGCTTCATCCATGACGAGCGGCGCTTCCGGGTGGGGGCGAGCGTCGGCCTGGTGCCGCTGGACAGGCGCTGGCGCAGCATCACCGCGCTGATGCAGGCGGCCGATGTGTCCTGCTACGCGGCCAAGGAGGCCGGGCGCAACCGGGTGCATGTCTGGTTCGACAGCGACCAGGCGGTGCGCCAGCGCCACGGCGAGATGCGCTGGGCCTCCCGGCTGGAGCAGGCGCTGGACGAGGACCGCTTCGTGCTGCATGCGCAGCGCATCCTGCCGTGCCGGCCGGAGCCGGCGCAGGCGCGGCCGGCGCTGCATGCCGAGGTGCTGGTGCGCCTGCGCGAGCCCGATGGCCAGCTGGTGGCGCCGGGCGCCTTCTTGCCCGCGGCCGAGCGCTTCCACCTGGCCTCGCGCATCGACCGGCGGGTGCTGCAGCTCAGCCTGCAGGCGCTGGGCCGGCAGCCGGCCGCGGCGCCGCCCTGGCTGCTGTCGGTGAACCTGTCGGGCCAGTCGATCGGCGACCGCCATTTCTGCCAGGATGTGCTGGACATGCTCGAGCGGGCGGGCCCGTCGATCTGCCGTCAGCTCTGCCTGGAGATCACCGAGACCGCCGCGATCGGCAGCATGAGCGAGGCGGCCCGCTTCACCAGCCAGGTGCGCGAGCACGGCGTGCAGGTGGCCCTGGATGACTTCGGCGCCGGTGCTTCCTCCTTCGGCTACCTGAAGCATCTGACGGTCGACTGGCTCAAGATCGACGGTCAGTTCGTGCGCGACCTGCTGGACGATCCGCTCGACGAGGCGGCTGTGCGTTCCTTCGTCGATGTGGCCCGGGTCATGGGCCTGTCCACGGTGGCCGAATTCGTCGATCACCCGCAGGTGCTGCAGCGGCTGCAGGCCATGGGTGTGAGCCGGGCGCAGGGTTTCCTGCTCCATCGGCCCGAGCCGCTCGAGAATCTGCTGGAGTCAGCGCCTGAAATGAAGGAATCAGGCCGGCACCAAACTTGAATTGGCCGGGCGACGCGAGGTATTCCGTCCATCGAACGCCGGCCGTTTTTTCTAGACTGCACAGCATCCGATCTCACGGATCTGCAGTTTCAGGAGAAACCCGATGTTCAAGTCACTGTCGTCACTGTGCAAGCCCGCCGCGCTGGCTCTGGCCGCGTGCCTGGGCGGGCTGCCGGCACATGCTGCGCCGGCCGGTTTCGAGTCGGGCGACACGCAGGGCTGGACGGTCAGCGCCGATGGTGTGACGCTGACGGCGCAGGGCAGCTACACCGTCACGCTGACCGACGATCATGACCCGTCGTTTGCCTACACCACCACCGTCACGCCGGTGAGCGGCGGCTATTTCGGCCTGCTGCAGATGGGCCCGATGCCCCCGACCGGGACCACCACGCCGGTGAGCCACAGCAGCCAGGCGGAGTTCACGCTGGATCTGCCTTCGGCGGCTGGCGACAAGCTGTTCCTGCGTCTGCTGGCGGCGGACTATCTGTACTCGGACGCGGGCCCGGGCATTCCGGCCTACGACGACAGCGTGTCCGTGGTCTACGACGGCGACACCGCCAATCCCGATGTCTGGCGGGCGTCCGACATCCTGGCGGCCGGCTGGTCGGGCGACTCGGGCTGGCAGCCTTTTGCGCTGCCGGCCGGCACCCAGCATCTGCAGTTCACGCTGAGCAATCGCTACAGCATCGATGGCAGCAATGCGCCGCTGGTGGCCATCGACTTCTCCGTCGCTTCGGTGCCGGAGCCCTCATCCTTCGCGCTGATGGCCCTGGGCCTCGGCGTGCTGGTTCGTGTCAGGTCGCGCCCGCGCGCCTGATCGATCTTCCGGTCGGTCCCCCTGCCGACCGTCGCTCTTTGTTCTTGCTCTTTTGTCTCTTCAATCCGTACCTTTGATGCCGCTCCCATGCCGGGAGCGGCTTTTTTTTGGCCTGGATTCCGGGCTGGAACCAGGGGGCTGGAACCAGGGGGCTGGAATCAGGGACGTGTGGCCGCGAAGGCGGCCGCGCCGGCAGCGGCGCTGACCAGCGTGCCCCAGGCGATGTCGACCAGCGCCAGGCGCAGGCTCCAGTGGCGCAGCGTCGCCATGTTGGTCAGGTCGTAGGTGCCGTAGACCAGCAGGCCGATCAGTGCGGCGCGCAGCACCGCCTCGCCCATCGCGTCGGGCCGGGGCCACAGCAGCAGCGTCACCAGCCCGGCGGGATAGCCGACATAGAACAGCAGCGCCGGCAGCGCACGCACCTGCGGCGTCATCAGGTCGCCCAGCTCGCGCACATAGAAGCCGCGCGCCAGCCAGCCCAGCCACAGCGCGTCGAGCACGCCGACGGCCAGCAGCGCCGCGCCCCAGGCCTTCAGCCACAGCATCGGGCGATCTTCCTCAGGCCACGCCGTAGCGGGCGTCGAGATAGCGCTTGAACTCGGCGCCCAGCGTCGGGTGCGCCAGCGCCAGCTCGACATTGGCCTGCAGGAAACCTTCCTTGCTGCCGCAGTCGTAGCGCTGGCCCTGGTAGGTGTAGGCGAAGACCTTCTCGCGGCGCAGCAGGCCGGCGATGCCGTCGGTGAGCTGGATCTCGCCGCCGACACCGCGCGGCTGGTTGCGGATCTCCTTGAAGATGCCCGGCGTCAGGATGTAGCGACCGGCCACGCCCAGGCGCGAGGGCGCGACCTCGGGCGCCGGCTTCTCGACGATGCCGGTCAGGTCGAGCATGCGCTCGCCCACCGGGCGGCCGGAGACGATGCCGTAGCGTTTCGTGTGCTCGGCCGGCACTTCCTGCACCGCCAGGATCGAGGTGCGCCATTCGCGGAACTGCTCGACCATCTGCTTGAGCACCGGCGGCTCGCCGACCATCAGGTCATCGGCCAGCAGCACCGCGAAGGGCTCCTCGCGCACCACCGGCTCGGCGCACAGCACCGCGTGGCCCAGGCCCAGGGCCTTGGGCTGGCGCAGGTAGATGCAGTGCATGTCGTCGGGCTTGATCGAGCGCACCGTCTCCAGCAGCTCGGTCTTGCCGGCGGCCTCCATCTCGGTCTCGAGCTCGTAGGCGGTGTCGAAATGGTCGGGAATGGCGCGCTTGTTGCGGCCGTTGACGAAGATCATCTCTCGGATGCCGGCGGCATAGGCCTCCTCGACCGCGTACTGGATCAGCGGCTTGTCCACCACCGGCAGCATTTCCTTGGGCAGGGCCTTGGTGGCCGGCAGGAAGCGGGTTCCCAGACCCGCCACCGGAAAGATGGCCTTGGTGATCTTGGTCGTCATCACGTGTGTGCTCCGTGCTCTTGGCTTGACGTTGCAGAAGAAGGGGAAAGGGGAGAGTGAATGGGCGAGGGAAAGGCAAGACTGCTGCCATGCAGTCTGCACCAGAGCCAGGGGGACTGCATGAAAGTTGATCGGCTGCCGCGCGCTGTCGCGCACATCCAGGGGGGAGAAACACTACGCCATCCGGCGTATTTCACGAATCGGCCGCGACTTCGACACTGACTCCATTCCAACGCTGCCAACGCACACCGTCAGCTTCTCAGCCTCTTCCCGGAGTCAACCTGTCATGCAAGCTTCCCGTCGCTCCTTTGCCGCCAAGCTCAGCGCCGTCGCCCTGGGCGTCGCCGTGACCACGCTGCCGATGCTGGCCCAGGCCGCCGACACCATCAAGGTCGGCATCCTGCACAGCCTGTCGGGCACGATGGCCATCTCGGAGACCGTCCTGAAGGACGTCGCGCTGATGACGATCGACGAGATCAACGCCAAGGGCGGTGTGCTGGGCAAGAAGCTCGAGCCGGTCGTGGTCGATCCGGCCTCCAACTGGCCGCTGTTCGCCGAGAAGGCCAAGCAGCTGATCGACCAGGACAAGGTCTCGGTGGTGTTCGGCTGCTGGACCTCGGTGTCGCGCAAGTCGGTGCTGCCGGTGTTCGAGGAGAAGAACTCGCTGCTGTTCTACCCCGTGCAGTACGAGGGTGAGGAGCTGTCGAAGAACGTGTTCTACACCGGTGCGGCGCCCAACCAGCAGGCCATTCCCGCGGTGGAATACCTGATGAGCAAGGACGGCGGCTCGGCCAAGCGCTTCGTGCTGCTGGGCACCGACTATGTGTACCCGCGCACCACGAACAAGATCCTGCGCGCCTTCCTGAAGTCCAAGGGCGTGGCCGACTCGGACATCATGGAGGAGTACACCCCCTTCGGGCACAGCGACTACCAGTCGATCATCGCCAAGATCAAGAAGTTCTCCAGCGAAGGCAAGAAGACCGCGGTGGTCTCGACCATCAACGGCGACTCCAACGTGCCCTTCTACAAGGAACTGGGCAACCAGGGCCTGAAGGCGACCGACGTGCCGGTGGTGGCCTTCTCGGTGGGTGAGGAAGAGCTGCGCGGCGTGGACACCAAGCCGCTGGTCGGCCACCTGGCGGCGTGGAACTACTTCATGTCGATCAAGAACCCGACCAACGCCGCCTTCATCAAGCAGTGGAGCGACTACGCCAAGGCCAAGAACATCGCCGGCCACAAGGACAAGCCGCTGACCAACGACCCGATGGAAGCCACCTACATCGGCATCAAGATGTGGGCGCAGGCGGTCGAGAAGGCCAAGTCCACCGACACCGACAAGGTCATCGCCGCGATGGCCGGCCAGACCTTCAAGGCGCCGGGCGGCTTCACGTCCACGATGGACAAGGAAAACCATCACCTGCACAAGCCGGTCTTCATCGGCGAAGTGAAGGCCGACGGCCAGTTCAACGTGGTCTGGAAGACCCCGGGCCCGGTGGTCGCCGATCCGTGGAGCGACTACATCGCCGAGAACAAGGGCAAGAAGAACGTGCCTGAGAAGAAGTGAGCGTGCGGCGGGCCTGAACGGCCCGCGCCGGGCGCCTTCCTGACGGCCATCGTCGCGGCTTGCCGTGCCGAGGGCCTCGACACGAGATCCTGCCGTGAAATTCCTGCGAATCCTGACCCTCGCGCTGGCCGGCTGCCTGCCCGTCGCCCATGCGCTCACGCCCGAGCAGGCCGCCGCGATCGCCAGCGGCGAGACCGATGCGCGCATCGAGGCGCTCAACCAGGCCGCCGCCGCGGGCGACGCCCAGCTGCCCGGCTTCGTGCGCGCGCTGCTCGACGGCGAGGTCAAGGTGCTCGACGGGCGGGTGTTCCAGATGCAGGGCGACAAGGTGGTCGTCGCCGGCACCGAGCAGGCGGTCGAGCTGCCGGAGGCGGCCGAGGATGTCGTCAACAACAACCGCATGCGCGGTGCGCTCGAAGCCGCGCTGGGCGCGCTCAAGCTGGTCTCGCCCGACGCGAAGGTGCGCGCCGAGGCGGTCGAGGAGTTGCGCAAGCAGTCGCTCGACGAGGCGCAGCTGCCGCTGATCGAGAAGGCCTGGGCCGCCGAGAGCGATGCTGCGCTGAAGGCGCGGCTGGAAGTGATGCGCGCCACGATCCTGGTCTCGTCGTCCGATGTCGCCAAGCGCCTGGCTGCGGCGCAGGCCTTGTCCGCCAGCAGCGAGCCGGCCGTGAAGAGCCTGCTGCAGGAGCGCCTGGCCCCGGGCGTCGAGACGGACCCGGCGGTGCGCGGCGCGCTGATGACGGCGCTGGACGCGGTCGAGGGTCGTCTGGCCTGGGGCGAGCGGCTGGGCGTGCTGTTCACCGGCGCCAGCCTGGGCTCGATCCTGCTGCTGGTGGCGCTCGGCCTGGCAATCACCTATGGCCTGATGGGCGTGATCAACATGGCGCACGGCGAGCTGATGATGATCGGCGCCTACGCCACCTTCGTCGTGCAGAACCTGTTCCGCCAGTACCTGCCCGGAGCCTTCGACTGGTACATCGTGCTGGCGATTCCGGTGTCCTTCCTGGTGTCGGCGCTGGTGGGCGCGGCGCTGGAGCGCTCGGTGATCCGCTGGCTCTACGGCCGCCCGCTTGAAACCTTGCTGGCCACCTGGGGCATCTCGCTGGTGCTGATGCAGGGCGTGCGCAGCCTGTTCGGCGCGCAGAACGTCGCGGTCGAGAACCCGGCGTGGCTGTCGGGCGGCGTGCAGGTGATGTCCAACCTGATCCTGCCCTACAACCGGCTGGCCATCATCGCCTTCGCCTTCCTGGTGCTGGCGGGCGTGACGCTGATGATCAACAGGACGCGCCTGGGCCTGTTCGTGCGCGGTGTCACCCAGAACCGCCGCATGGCCGCCTGCGTCGGCATTCCGACCGCGCGCATCGACACCTATGCCTTCAGCCTCGGCGCGGGCATCGCCGGTCTGGCGGGCTGCGCGCTCAGCCAGGTCGGCAACGTCGGGCCCGATCTGGGCCAGGGCTACATCGTCGACGCCTTCATGGTGGTGGTCACCGGTGGCGTGGGCCAGCTTGCCGGCACGGTCTACGCCGCGCTGGGCCTGGGTGTGCTCAACAAGTTCCTCGAGGGCTTCGCAGGCGCGGTGCTGGCCAAGATCATGGTGCTGGTGTGCATCGTGATCTTCATCCAGAAACGTCCGCAAGGCCTGTTCGCCATGAAGGGCCGGAGTGCCGAAGCATGAGTGCCATCCCGATGACTTCTTCCCTGGACCTGACGCCGCGCCGCGGCCTGCTGCTCGGCCCGAAGGGCTGGGCGGCGGTGATGGCCGCCGCCATCACCGTGACGGTGCTGGCGCCGCTGCTCAACCTGGTGGTGCCCGAGGGCCACGCCTTCCATCTCAGCGACTACGCGGTGGCGCTGATCGGAAAGATCATGTGCTACGCCATCTGCGCGCTGGCGATGGACCTGATCTGGGGCTACACCGGCATCCTGAGCCTGGGCCACGGCCTGTTCTTCGCGCTGGGCGGCTACGGCATGGGCATGTACCTGATGCGCCAGATCGGCCGCGACGGCAACTACAAGAGCGATCTGCCCGACTTCATGGTCTTCCTGGACTGGAAGGAGCTGCCCTGGCACTGGACCTTCTCGGACAGTTTCCTGTTCCAGATGGCGATGGTGGTGCTGGTGCCGGGGCTGCTGGCGCTGGTCTTCGGCTTCTTCGCCTTCCGCAGCCGCATCAAGGGCGTGTACTTCTCGATCATCACGCAGGCGATGACCTTCGCGGCGATGCTGCTGTTCTTCCGCAACGAGACCGGCTTCGGCGGCAACAACGGCTTCACCGACTTCAAGCGCATCCTGGGCGTGCCGATCGCGCTGCCCGAGACCCGGATGATGCTGTTCGTGCTGACCGGCCTGACGCTGATCGGCTTCTACCTGATGGCCCGCTGGATCGTGCACAGCAAGTTCGGCCGGGTGCTGCAGGCGATCCGCGACGCCGAGAGCCGGGTGATGTTCACCGGCTACGACCCGCTGGCCTACAAGCTGGCGATCTGGACGCTGTCGGCGGTGATGTGCGCGGTGGCCGGGGCGCTCTATGTGCCGCAGGTCGGCATCATCAATCCCGGCGAGATGAGCGCCGCGGCCTCGATCGAGATCGCGATCTGGGCGGCGGTGGGCGGGCGCGCCACGCTGATCGGCCCGATCCTGGGCGCCTTCTTCGTCAACGGCGCCAAGAGCTGGTTCACCCAGGTCTTCCCGGAGTTCTGGCTGTATTTCCTCGGCGCGCTGTTCATCGCGGTGACGCTGTTCCTGCCGCAGGGCATCGTCGGCCTGTTCGACAAGTTCTCGTCCAAGAAGAAGGAGACCCGCGCATGACGCCCGACCTGATGGAATCCATGCGCGAGGTGCGCGAGCGCCACGAGGCGCGCACCCAGCAGGCCGGCGCCTCCGGCGGTGATGCCTCCTTCGGCCGCCTGCTGCAGGCCGGTCAGCCCGACTTCACCCAGGGTGTGGCGCTCTACCTCGACGACATCACCGTCAGCTTCGACGGCTTCCGGGCGCTGAACAAGCTCAGCCTGGCGATCAACGTCGGCGAGCTGCGCTGCATCATCGGCCCGAACGGCGCCGGCAAGACGACGATGATGGACGTCATCACCGGCAAGACCCGGCCGGACGCCGGCAAGGCCTCGTTCGGCTCCACCATCGACCTGCTGCGCCTGCGCGAGAACGACATTGCGCAGATCGGCATCGGCCGCAAGTTCCAGAAGCCCACCGTCTACGAGCAGCTCAGCGTGTTCGAGAACCTGGAGCTGGCGCTCAAGGCCGACCGGCGTGCGCGCGCCAGCCTCTTCCACCGCCTCTCGGGCGAGCAGCTCGACCGCATCGGCGAGATCCTGCAGCTCATCCACCTCAAGGGCGAGGCGCAGCGCACCGCAGGTCTCTTGAGCCACGGCCAGAAGCAGTGGCTGGAGATCGGCATGCTGCTGATGCAGGACCCCAAGCTGCTGCTGCTCGACGAGCCGGTGGCCGGCATGACCGACGAGGAGACCGAGCGCACCGCCGAGCTGTTCCTGAGCCTGGAGGGCCGG
Source organism: Sphaerotilus sp. FB-3 (assembly GCF_023706025.1). Lineage (NCBI taxonomy): Bacteria > Pseudomonadati > Pseudomonadota > Betaproteobacteria > Burkholderiales > Sphaerotilaceae > Sphaerotilus > Sphaerotilus sp. FB-3. The sequence goes on from NZ_BQWE01000002.1 coordinate 11,377, forward strand.
CACTCGCTGGTGGTGGTCGAGCACGACATGAAGTTCGTCGACCAGCTCACCGAGGGGCGCAAGAAGGTCACCGTGCTGCACGAGGGCAGCGTGCTGGCCGAGGGCCGGCTCAGCGAGGTGCAGGCCAACGAGAAGGTGGTCGAGGTCTACCTCGGCCGATGATGCCCAGATTCATCAGGAAAGGAGCGACGCGATGCTGAAGGTTTCCGGTCTGCACCAGTATTACGGCGGCTCGCACATCCTGCGCGGGCTGGATTTCGAGGCCAGGCTCGGCGAGGTGACGGTCGTGCTGGGTCGCAACGGCGTGGGCAAGACCACGCTGCTGAAGAGCCTGATGGGCGTGGTGCCGATCCGCAGCGGCGCCGTCACGCTGGACGGCGCGGACATCTCGAAGGACACCTCCTACGACCGGGTGCGCAAGGGAATGGGCTATGTGCCGCAGGGCCGCGAGATCTTCGGCCGGCTCACGGTCGAGGAGAACCTGCGCATGGGCCTGGCCAGCCGGCCGGCGCGCACACCGATTCCCGCCGAGCTGTTCGAGCTTTTTCCGATCCTGAAGCAGTTCATGCACCGCCGCGGCGGCGACCTCTCGGGCGGGCAGCAGCAGCAGCTCGCCATCGCCCGTGCGCTGGCGCCGGGGCCGAAGCTCTTGATCCTCGACGAGCCGACCGAGGGCATCCAGCCCAGCATCATCAAGGACATCGGCCGCGTCATCCGCATGCTGGCCGACCGCGGCGACATGGCCATCGTGCTGGTCGAGCAGTTCTACGACTTCGCCGCCGAGCTGGCCGACCAGTACCTGGTGATGGAGCGCGGCGAGATCATCCAGCGGGGGCGGGGCAAGGACATGGAGGCCGAAGGGGTTCGGCAGCGCATGGCGATCTGAGCGGGGCCCGTGCCGGGGATCGCCCTGTCGACTCCCGGCCTCCCGCCTTCCGGCTAGCATCGCCCGATGCTGACCGTTCACCACCTCGAGAACTCCCGCTCCCAGCGCGTGCTGTGGCTGCTGGAAGAACTGGGCCTGCCCTACGACGTGCGCCGCCATGCGCGCGATCCCCAGACGATGCTGGCGCCGCCCGCGCTGCTGCAGGTCCACCCGCTGGGCAAGTCGCCGGTCATCGCCGATGACGCCACCGGGCTGACCGTGGCCGAGACCGGCGCCATCGTCGAGTACCTGCTCGACGCCTGCCCCGGCACGCCGCTGCGGCCCGCGCCGGGCACGCCCGAGTTCCTGCGCCACCGCTACTGGCTGCACTTCGCCGAAGGCTCGGCCATGCCGCCGCTGCTGCTCAAGCTGGTGTTCGACAAGGTGGCGTCCGCGCCGATGCCGTTCTTCGCGAAGCCGGTGGCCCGGGGCATCGCCGACCGGGTGCTGTCGTCCTTCGTCACGCCCAACCTCGTGCGGCAGCTCGCCTTCATGGAGTCGGAGCTGTCGGCGCGGCCCTGGTTCGCCGGCGAGGCCTTCACGGCGGCGGACGTGATGATGAGCTTCCCCCTGGAGGCCGCCGCGCAGCGCGCCGGCCTGCGCGCCGACACCCACCCGGCGCTGCACCGCTGGCTGCAGGCCATCCATGCCCGGCCCGCCTACCGGCAGGCCCTGGCGCGCGGCGGCCCTTACGCGCTTGCCTGACATCGGCCCTTCGTCCGGGAGGGACTTTGGTCACTTGCGGCGCCGGGACGCGGGCAGAAGACTTGACGGTACCAGCCGTTGTGGCCGGTCCGGGTCATGGTGTCGCCGGGCGCGTGGCAGGCTGGGCAAGGAGGAAGCGATGTCCCGAAGCCGTCTGGTCCGTCTGCGCGAGCCATCCCTGGCCGCGGCCCTGTCCGCCGCATGCCTGGCCGGCTGGGCGGGGGCGCCCTCGATCACGCAGCAGCCCGCGGCCCTGGGCGTGCAGCGCGGCGGCACGGCGGTGTTCACCGTGCGCGCGGTCTCGGCCGCGCCGGCCACCGCGATCACCTACCAGTGGCGGCGCAACGGGGTGGCCATCGCGGGCGCCACCGCCGCCAGCCACACCACGCCGGCCACCACCCTGTCCGACGACAACGCGCTCTACAGCGTGCAGGTCCGCTCGGCCGGCGTGACGGTGACCAGCGCCGCCGCGCGCCTGACGGTCGTGCCCGGCTTCGCGTCGGCCAGCACCGGCTCGGGCCACAGCGAGGTGATCGGCGACAACGGTACCGTCTGGAACTGGGGCAGCACGCTGCCCAACCTGCGTGCCAACCCGACCGCCTTCAGCACCGAGAAGCTCTCGCGCGCCAAGGTCTCCGCGACCGGGGCGGGGCTGGCGGGCGTGGCCGAGCTGTCGGCGGGGATGAACTTCCTGCTCGCCCGCCGCACCGACGGCACGCTGCTCACCTGGGGCGACGGCCGCCTCGGCGACGGCGGCACGGCCTACCGCCGCTATCCGGTGGCGGTGCGCTACGCCAGCGGGGTGGCGGTCGGCGGCATGGTCTCGGCTTCGGCGGGCGGGGACTTCGCCGTGGCGGCCCGCTCCGACGGCACCGTCTGGGCGTGGGGCGGCAACACGATGTGCGTGCTCGGCACCGACGCGCGGCTGTGCTCGCCCTCCGCGCAGCCGGGGCTGCATGCCGCGCAGGTGCTGACCAGCGCCGGCACCCCGCTGACCGGGGTCGTGAAGGTGGCCGCGGGTGCGGGCAACCTGCACGCCCTGGCGCTCAAGGGCGACGGCACCGTCTGGTCCTGGGGCACCGAGCAGTACGGTCAGCTCGCCAACGGCACCGCCGCGTTCTACCGCTCGCTGGCCCGGCCGGTGCTCACCGCGGCCGGCGTGCCGCTGACGAATGTCGCGGCCATCGCCGCCGGCTCGACGCATTCGGTGGCGGTCCTGCGCGACGGCACCGTCTACGCCTGGGGCTACAACGGCTACGGCCAGCTCGGCATCGGCACCGTGGGCTACTCGGCCTCGTCCATGCGGGCGGTGCGGGTGCTGGCGTCGGCGGGCGTGCCGCTGACCGGCGTGGTCGCCGCGGTGGCGGGCGCCAGCCACACGCTGTTCCTGAAGACGGACGGCAGCGTCTGGGGCGTGGGCGGCAAGAACCAGCTCGGCATGGGCGGCATCAACGCGGCCGTCGTCTACCCGGTGCGCGCCCAGACGGCGCAGGGTGCGGCGCTCACCGGCATCCGCGCCATGGCGACGCGGGAGGACCATTCGGTGGTGGTGCGCACCAACGGCACGGTCTACGCCTGGGGCTACCAGACCCCTGGCCTGGTCCCCTCGCCGGTGCTGACCTCCTCGCCCTGACGGCGCCGTCCGGCCGGAGCCTCTAGACTCCGCCGGATGCCTGTCCCTTCCTTCGCCCCTGTCCCTTCCGCCGGCCGCGCCCTCGTCGTCGGCGGCGGGCCCGCCGGCCTGATGGCCGCCGAAGTCCTGCTCGCCGGCGGCGCGCAGGTCGATCTCTTCGACGCGATGCCCTCCGTGGGCCGCAAGTTCCTGCTCGCCGGCAAGGGCGGGCTCAACATCACCCATGCCGAACCCGAGGCGGCCTTCCGCGGTCGCTACCGCGAGCGCGCCGCCGAGGTCGGCGCGTGGCTCGACGGCTTCGGCCCCGAGGCGCTGTGCGCCTGGGTGCACGCGCAGGGCATCCCGACCTTCGTCGGCAGCTCCGGCAAGGTCTTTCCCGAGGGCATGAAGGCCGCGCCGCTGCTGCGCGCCTGGCTGCACCGGCTGCGCGCGGCCGGGCTGGTGCTGCATGCGCGCCACCGCTGGACCGGACAGCTCGAGGCCGCGCAGGGCGGTGGCTGGACGCTCGGCTTCGACACGCCGCAGGGGCCGCGGGCGAGCACGCACGATGCCGTCGTGCTGGCGCTGGGCGGCGCGAGCTGGGCGCGGCTGGGCTCGGACGGCGCCTGGCAGCCGTGGCTGGCCGGGCAGGGCGTCGACGTGGCGCCGCTGGTGCCGGCCAACTGCGGCTTCGACATCGCCTGGAGCGACTTCCTGCGCGAGCGCCACGCCGGCACGCCGCTGAAGAACGTGCGCCTGAAGTTCACCGATCGCACCGGCCAGGTGTTCGACCGCCTGGGCGAGGCGGTGCTGGGCGCCGGCGGGCTGGAGGGCAATCTGGTCTATGCCGCCAGCGCGCTGCTGCGCGACGAGATCGCCGCCTGCGGCCACGCCGACATCACGCTCGATCTGCTGCCGGCCAAGGACGAGGCCACGCTGGCCGCCGCGCTGGCCAGGGGGCGTGGTGCGCGTTCGATGATCAATCATCTGAAGGAGCAGGTCGGCATTCACGGCGTGCGTGCGGCGCTGCTGCGCGAGGGGCTGGATGCGGCGCAGTGGACCGCGCTGTGCGCCGATCCGGCGGCGCTGGCCGCGCGCATCAAGGCGCTGCCGCTGCGGCTGCTGGCCGCGCGCCCGATCGACGAGGCGATCAGCAGCGCCGGCGGCGTGCGCTTCGAGGCGATGGATGCGCGGCTGATGCTCGCGGCGCTGCCGGGCGTGTTCTGCGCCGGCGAGATGATCGACTGGGAGGCACCGACCGGCGGCTATCTGCTGACGGCCTGCCTGGCCAGCGGGCGCGCGGCGGGGCAGGGGGCGCTGGACTGGCGCCAGGGCTGCCCCCAGGGCTGAGAACAAGGGCTGAGGCCAGGGCAGAAAAAAAGACGCCCCCTTGCGGGGGCGTCCCTGGCCGGACCCGGGAGCAGGCCCGGCCCTTCATGCTTCATGCGCTCATCAAGGGTTCAGGTCTGACGATCAGGCCGGTTGAGTAGGCCGGCCTGCAGGAACTCGTCAACCTGGGATGAAGGTTAGCAGCGTGAATCCCTGACGCCGAGCCCGCTTTTCCGGATCGGTCTCCCGAGGACAAGGGGCGGCGTGAAGGCCTGCGCACTTCCTCCGGCCTTGCCCGGCCCCCGGCTCAGCCTGTGCTCAGCCTGCGCTGTCGTCGGTGTAGACGAGCTGGGCCTGCGCGCCGCACTGCGCCGCCCACTGCGCCAGCGCCTCGTCGCTGGGCCAGAAGCGCGAGCGCTCGCCCAGGTCGACGTCGCCCACCGCCTGCTCGCGCACGATGCGCAGGCGCACCGGCACGCCGCGCGTCAGCGTCTCGCCGTAGTCGGTGTCTTCCTGCTTCGGCGGATGCGCGGCCAGCACCGCGTCGAGCGGCGGCAGCGTGCGCCCGACCACCACGCGCAGGAAGCGCGCATGGCGGCAGCGCGCCTCGGCCAGGTCCGAGATCTGCTGCACGTTGAAGCGCAGGCCGCCGCTGAAGCGGTCGGGCTGGACCTTGCCGGTCAGGATCAGCAGCTCGTCGTCCTTGAGCCGCTCGGCGTTGGCGTTGAGCAGCTCCTCGGCCACCACCGCCTCGATTGCGCCGCTCCTGTCGTCGAGCTTGAAGATCGCCGCGCGGCCGCGCTGGCCGTTGACGACACGCAGATCGGCGACGATGCCGGCCACCGTCTGCGGCTCGCGGCTGTCCTGCAGGTCGGCGATCTCGCGGCGCACGAACTGGCGCACCTCCGGGCCGCTCTGGTCGAACAGATGGCCCGAGAGGTAGTAGCCGATGGCGACCTTCTCGTGCGACAGGCGGGTCTTCACGTCCCAGGGTTCGACGGCCGGATAGTCGGGCTCGCGGGTGGAGCTGCCGTGCGCGTCCGCCTCGTCGCCGAAGTCGAACAGGCCGCCCTGGTCGGCGTGCGCGGCCTGGTTGTCGGCGTACTCGAAGGCCAGGCCGACGCTGGCCAGCAGCTGCGCGCGTCCGTCCAGTCCGAGCGGATGCAGCTGGTCGAAGGCGCCGGCCTTGATCAGCGCCTCGACGACGCGCTTGTTGATGCTCTTCCTGTCGACGCGGTGCGCGAAGTCGAAGATCGAGCGGAAGGGGCCGCCCTCGGCGCGCGCGCGCAGGATGGCCTCGATGGCGCCCTGGCCGGTGCCCTTGATCGCGCCCAGGCCGTAGCGGATGAGCTTGTCGCCGGCCTTGCCCGGCGCCGGCTCGAAGCGGTAGACGCCGACGTTGACATCCGGCGCCTCGAAGGCGATGCCGAAATGCTTGGTGGCGTCGTCGCGCAGGATCTTGAGCTTGTCGGTGTCGTCCAGCTCGATGGTCATGTTCGCCGCGAAGAACTCGGCGGCGTGATGGACCTTGATCCAGCCGGTGTGATAGGCCAGCAGCGAATAGGCGGCGGCGTGCGACTTGTTGAAGCCGTAGCCGGCGAACTTCTCCATCAGGTCGAAGACCTCGTCGGCCTTGTCCTGGTCGATGCCCTTCTTCGCGGCGCCCTCGCGGAACAGCAGGCGGTGCTGCGCCATCTCCTCGGGCTTCTTCTTGCCCATCGCGCGGCGCAGCATGTCGGCGCCGCCGAGGCTGTAGCCGCCCAGCACCTGGGCGGTCTGCATCACCTGTTCCTGGTAGACCATGATGCCGTAGGTCTCGGCCAGCACCGGCTCCACCAGCGGGTGCGGGTACTCGACCACCTCGCGGCCGTGCTTGCGCGCCACGAAGCTGGGGATCAGGTCCATCGGGCCGGGGCGGTAGAGCGCGTTGAGCGCGATCAGGTCCTCCAGCCGGCTGGGCTTGGCGTCGCGCAGCATGCGCTGCATGCCGCCCGATTCGAACTGGAACACCGCCTCGGTCAGGCCGTCGGAGAAGAGCTTGTAGACCTTCGGGTCATCGAGCGGAATGGTCTCGAAGGCGAAGTCCTTGCGGTGCGCATGGCGCGCGACGATGAACTCCTTGGCCAGCTCCAGGATGGTCAGCGTGGCCAGGCCCAGGAAGTCGAACTTCACCAGGCCGATGGCCTCGACGTCGTCCTTGTCGTACTGGCTGACCGCCGAGTCGCTGCCGGGCTGCTGGTACTGCGGACAGAAGTCGGTGATCTTGCCCGGCGCGATCAGCACGCCGCCGGCGTGCATGCCGATGTTGCGCACCATGCCCTCGACGCGGGTGGCGAGCTTGAGCAGCTCGGCCACCTCCTCGTCGTTCTTCTCGCGCTCCTCGATCTCCGGCGCCTCGTGGCGGGCGTAGATCAGCTTGGACTTGGCCGGGTCGAAGTTGGCCGGCAGCGGCGCCAGCGTCACCGTCTTGCCGGGCGGCGCCGGGATCAGCTTGGCGATGGAATCCACATGGCCGTAGCCCATGCCCAGCACCCGGCCGATGTCGCGCAGCGCCGCCTTGGCGGCCATCGTGCCGAAGGTGGCGATCTGGCTCACCGCGGGGCGGCCGTAGCGGTCCTTGACGTAGTCGATGACGCGGTCGCGGTTGCCCTGGCAGAAGTCGATGTCGAAGTCGGGCATCGAGACCCGCTCGGGATTCAGGAAGCGCTCGAACAGCAGGTTGTACTGCAGCGGATCCAGGTCGGTGATCGACAGCACATAGGCCACCAGCGAGCCCGCGCCCGAGCCCCGGCCTGGGCCCACCGGGCAGCCGTTGGCCTTGGCCCAGCGGATGAAGTCCGACACGATCAGGAAGTAGCCGGGAAAGCCCATCTTCAGGATCGTCGTCAGCTCGAACTCCAGCCGCTCGACATAGCGCGGGCGCTCGGCATCGCGCTTCGCGGCGTCGGGGAAGAGCAGCTTCAGGCGATCCTCCAGGCCCTCGAAGGAGAGCTGGCGGAAGTAGTCGGCCATCGGCATGGCCGAGCCGTCGGCCAGCAGCGGCGTGGGAAAGTTCGGCAGCTGCGGCTTGCCCAGCACCAGCGTCAGGCTGCAGCGCCGGGCGATCTCGACGGTGTTGTCGATCGCGCTGGGAATGTCGGCGAAGAGTGCGGCCATCTCGGCCTGCGTCTTGAAATGCTGGTCACGGCTGAAGCGGCGCACGCGCTTGGCGTTGCCCAGCGTGTCGCCGTCGGCCACGCAGACCCGCGCCTCGTGGGCCTCGAAGTCGTCGGGTTCGAGGAACTGGATCGGGTGGGTGGCGACGACCGGCAGGCCCAGCTTCGCCGCCAGGGGCACGGTCGCGCGCACGTTCGCCTCGTGACCGGCCAGCTGCGCGCGCTGCAGCTCGAGGTAGAAGCGGCCCGGAAAGAGCGCCGCCAGCCGCTGCGCCACATCGCGTGCGCGCGCCGTGTCGCCCATCGCCAGCGCCTGGCCGACTGCGCCCATCAGGCCGCCGGAGAGCGCGATCAGCCCGCCGCCGAGTTCCTCCAGCCAGGCCCATTTCACCCAGGCCTGGTTGCCGCGCTGCACATTGCCGATCCACGCGCGCGACAGGATCTCGCTCAGGTTCAGATAGCCCTGGCGGTCCTGCACCAGCAGCAGCAGCCGGGTGGCGGGGCGGGCATCGCCGGCGGTGGCCGGGCCGTCGGGCTCGAGCCAGATGTCGACGCCGATGATCGGCTGCACGCCCTTCTTGCGCGCGGCGTTGTAGAACTTGATGCCGCCGAACAGATTGGACAGATCGGTGATGGCCATCGCGGCCTGGCCGTCCTTCGCGGCCGCATCGACCGCGTCGTCGATCCGCAGCGTGCCGTCGACCACGGAAAATTCGGTGTGGGAGCGCAGGTGGACGAAGTTCTTCGGGGCAGTCATCGCGGGATTGTAGGCAGCGGCTGTTGCAACTCGTGTCAGATGTCGTGATCTCTGCAACTTCGGGTGCCGGACTGGAAGTGGAAATAACGCAAAATGCCGCGCGATTACCCCGTAATTCCGGGGGCCATGCGGGGCGATCCGGCGGCGGGGGGCCGGCGGTTTGCCGGGACCATAGCGACCGGCCGGGCGGCAGTGCTGCCGCGACCGGCATGACGACATTGCTGGATACGACGCTGACATGAATCATCTGTATCTCGGGCTCGGGGGGGCCGGTGTCCGGGTATGGCAGGCCCTGCGCCGCAGGCTGGCCTGCCGCATCGAGCCTGCCGGTCGTCGCGCGGTGCTGGAGCCGCTGCTGATCGACACCGATCCGAAGGAGTTCCGGGACGAGGCGCCTGGCTGGCGTCATCTCGGCAGCAGCCTGGTGCCGCCGGCCCAGCAGCGGCTGCTTCTGGGCGCCAGCGCCGCCGAGCTGCATGCGCTGCTGCGCGCCCGGCCTGAGCTGCGCGCCTGCCTGGCGCCCGAGGGCCTCGACTGGGAGGCGCGGCTGCTCGAGCTTGGCGCCTTCGACGCACCGCTGTCGCAGGTGGCGGCCCGGCTGCCGGGCTGGCCTTCGCGCCGGCTCGGCCGGCTGCTGCTGGCGCACTGCCAGGGGCGGGTGCGGCTGGCGCTGGATGCGGTCTCGCAGGCGCTGCAGGCCCGCCACACGCATCCGTCGCTGACGCTGCATCTGGTGGTCCAGCTTGGCGGGGCCACGGGTGCCGGTCTGCTGATCGACCTGCTGCAGCTGCTGCGCCAGCATCCGCCGGCCACCCGCTGCAGCGTGCATCTGCATGCGCTGCTGCCGCAGGACGACACCGTCGCCGGTCGGCCCGCGCCGCTGGCCGAGATCCAGGCCTATGCGGTGCTGCGCGAGCTGCAGGCCGCCGCGCAGGAGGGTCTGTTCGAGCTGTGCCTGCTGTCGGCGCGCACCGACGAGCGCGGCCTGCAGCCGCTGGACGCCGCCGGACGCGAGCAGCGTCTGGCCGACTGGATCTTCCAGCGGGTCAGCGGCGAGCCGGAGTGGCTGGCGCCGCCGCGCGCCGCGGGACAGGCCGCCCGCCGGGGCGAGTTCGCCGCCTTCGGCCTGGCCGAGCGTGCGGCCGACCGGGTCGAGCTGCGCAGCCATCTGAGCCACGAGCTGCTGCTGCGGCTGCTGGCCCAGCTGCGCTACAACCACTGGCGCCCGGGCCTGGGCTTTGTCACCCATCCGCGCCCGGTGCCGGTCGAGGCGATGGACGCGATGGAGACGCTGCTGGTCGGCTGGGGCCTGAGCGAGGCGCATCTGCAGCTGGCCGCACCGCTGCCCGAGATCGACGGCGACAGTCCGCCCGGCACGCCGATCGAGCAGGAATGGCAGGCGCTGGAGGCGCACTACCGACAGCTGATCGAGCTGGTCGCACCGGCCCGGCGCGCCACCGAGCTGCGCCGCCTGTTCGAGCAGGGACTGGAGGAGCGCTTCCGCGGCCAGGGCATCGATGCGGCCTTCGATCTGCCCGACCATGCGCTGCGCCGCCGCGCGGTGGTGGTGCGCCAGCGGGTCGAGTCGACGCTGTGGGAGGACTGGCGCGAGGGCCGGCGCGCGCTGCATGAGTGCGGCCAGCTGCTGGCGGCGGTGCTGGCCGATCTGGCCGACCGCATCGAGCCGCTGCGCCAGGAGCAGCACGGGCTGGAGACCCAGGCCGCGCTGCTGTGGCAGCAGATCGAGGCGGCCGAGCAGGCCGCCGCGGTGCGTCCGGGCATGCTGGCGCGGCTGCGGGGCCAGACCGCGCCGGTCGATGTCGAGGCGCTGATCGAGCGGCTGCGCGAGTACGCGCTGGCGCGCACCCGCTCGGCGGCGGTCACGCTGACGCTGCGGCTGGTCGCCGAGATCGAGGCGCAGCTCACCACGCTGCAGGGCATGATCGACGCGGGCGAGATGGAGCTGGCCGCGCTGGTCGAGACCACCGATGCGGCCGCCGCTGCCGCGCTGCCGCCGGCCCGGCCGGAGGCCGGCGAGTCCCGGCTGGAGACGCGCGAGCTGCTCAACCACTGGCGCCAGCAGCTCATCACCCGCGAGACGATGCAGCGTGAGCATCTGCGGGTGCTGCGCGCCGGCCTGTTCGCCCGGCTCGGCGAGCAGGCGAGCTTCCGCATCTTCGCGCAGCGCATCGGCGAGGCGGCCACCTGCGACGCGCTGCTGGCGGCCTGTGCGCAGCGCCTGCCGCCGGCGCAGCTGCAGCCGGTCGCTGCCGGCGCCTGGGACGCCTGGCTGGCGGGCCTGCAGGCCGAGCCCGAGCGGCTGGCGCGCGAGCAGGCGGCGCTGCGTGCGCAGGCGGCGGTCTCGCTGCTGTGGTCGTCCGAGGAGGCGCCCGGCGCCAGCATCCAGGAATGCCTGCGGGTGCCGGTGCCGCCGGAGCCCGGCGAGGCCCCGGCAGACGAGACCGACGCGGCCGACGAGGACGAGGGCGGCGGCGAGGTGGCGGCCCGCACCGCCACCCGGCCGGCGCCGACGCTGCTGCCGGCGGATCTGGCCCGGCTGCTGCGCCGGCCCGGCGGTGCGGGCACCGCTCCGACGCTGCAGATGCGCGCCGAAGGCGAGGGCGCGCTGGTGCTGATGCGCCTGGTGCGCGGCCTGCCGCTGCAGTCGCTGCGCCCGGTGCAGGAGCTGCACCGGCTGCACGAGGCGCACCGGCTGCAGGCGGGGCGTGCGGCCCTGTGGCTGCAGCTCGACGAGGCGGCCTGCCTGCCCGAGCTGCTGGCGGTCGACGTGCAGGCGCAGCAGGCGCGTGCGCGCACCGTCGTGCTCCTGGCCGAGGCCCTGGGCCTGCTGCGCCACGAACCCGAGCCGCTGACCGGCGCGCCGGTGCTGGTGCATGTCAGCCTCGATGCCGACGGCTTCGAGATCGCCCGGGTGCGGCTCGGGCGCGATCCGCTCGAGGCGGTCGACCAGGCCCGCGAGCGGGTGCTGCACGATCTTTTCGATGAGGTCTGCGCCGAGCTGCAGTCGGGTCGCCACGGCTCGCCCGAGGCGATCGCCGGGCTGCGCGACCGCATGCGCGACCGCATCGAGATGCTGCGCCGGCAGTCGCCGCCCACCCAGTGGGACACCATCAGTCGCGACTGGAACGAAGCCGCCCGCGAGGCGATGAAGCTGATCCGTCAGGAATGCCCCCGATGAGCCGTGCTGTCTGCACCAACCTTCCCGCTGCCTGCAGCAAGGCGGCTTCCCGTGCGCTGCTGCCGCTGAAGACGCCGGACGATCGCTGCCCGGAATGCGGCGCCGCGCTGCTGCCCGTCGACGCGGCGGTCGAGTCCTCGCCGGCCGGTGCGGCGCGTTGGCTGGTCCCGGTGGTCGGTGTCGCGCTGGTGGCCACTGCCGGCTTCTTCCTGTCCGGGCGTGGCGAGTCGGCGTCGCAGTCCGGCGTGCGGGCCGGGGCAGGTGCCGCGCTGGTCACCCAGGCGGATGCGACGCTGGATGCCCAGCCGCCCGCCGCCGGCCTGCCCGCGACCCTGACGCTGCATGGCGCCGCGCTGCTGGGCCCTGACCTGATGGTCGAGCTGGTCCAGGCCTTCCTGCGTGCCGACGGCCTGAGCGATGCGCGGCGTCCGGATCCGACCGTGCCGCTGCTGGTGGCGCGCACCCCGGCGGGCGCGCGGCTCGAGTTCCGGCTCGAGCCGGCGCTCTCGCTCTCGGGCGCGGCCGGGCTGAAGCGTGTCTCGGTGCTGGGCGGCGACATCGGCGCCGACGACATCACCCTCGGCCTGGACGCGCTGGCGGTGGTGGTCCATCCGGACAGTCCGCTGCGTTCGCTGACGCCGGGGCAGCTGCGCCAGCGCCTGCTCGGCCGCGCCGGACGCGCGGACGCGGTGCATCTGCCGGCCGATCCCGCGCTGCAGGCGCTGGTGTCGCGCCAGCTGCTCGGCGGCGAGGGCCTGCCGGCCGCGCTGCCCGCCCATGCCGACAGCCGCGCGCTGCTGCAGGCGGTGGCGGCCGATCCGGGCGCCATCGGCCTGGTGCCGCTGGCCGAGGTCGGCGCCGCGCGGGTGCTGCCGGTGGCCGACGCTTCGGGTGCGGCCTGGATGCCCGACCCGCAGACTCTGGCCGCCGAGCGCTATCCGCTGACGCACCGGGTGGTCATGCACCTGCCGGCCGGCTCGGACGCACGGCTGCAGCGGCTGGCCAGCTATCTGGCCGGCCCGGCGGCGCAGCAGCGCCTGGCCACCCGGCTGGCGGTGCCGGCCGCGCCGCAGCTGCTGGCGGCCGGTCAGCCCGCCACCGCCGAGGCCCTGCCGGCGCCGCGCCTGCCGCGCGACCAGACCGCGCTGATCCGCCAGGCACGGCTGCTGGGCGGGCACATCGGCTTCGAGGCCGGCGCCGACACGCTCGATGCGGCGGCGCGGGCCGAGACCGAGCGGCTGGGGCGGCTGCTGGCCGCAGGCCAGATTCCGCGTGGCGCGGCGATCCTGGTGCTGGCCAGCGCCAATGACCCTGGCGGCTTCTGCGGCAACCGCTCGCTGTCGGAGCGGCGGGCCGCGGAGGTCGCCCGGGTGCTGGGCGAGGTCGGGGTGAAGGTCGATGTGGTGCGCGGCATCGGTCGCCTCGGTCCGGCCGGGCTGGATGCGGCGCCGGTGGCCACGATGGAGCGCCGCGCCGAGATCTGGATCAGCGAGACGCCGCTGCGCCAGCCGCCGCCCTTCCGCTGCTCGCCCGGACCGGGGCGGGCGTCGGAGGCCGCATCCGGCGAGGCGCCGGTGTCGGCCGCAGCCGCGGCCTCGGCGGCCTGACCGGGCCTGTCGGCTCGCTCCGGATCACATCGGCTCGTTGAGCAGCGCCAACACGTCGGAGTGGAACTCGCGCCGGTAGAGCACCCAGATCACCGCCAGCGTGCCCACCACCATCGCCAGCGGCGACAGGAACCACAGCACCGCGGCGAAGCTCATGTAGACCGCGCGCAGACCGTCGTTGAAGGTCTCGGCGCCCAGGCCCATGACCCGGCCGGCGCGCTCGGCATAGCGGCGGCGTAGCTGGGTGTCCTCGGCACGCTCGAAATCCTGGGGGGAGGGCGCCGAGCCGATCAGCAGGGCACCGAAGCTGTACTGGCGCATCGACCAGGTGAAGCGGAAGAAGGCGTGCACGAAGATGCCGGTCAGCACCAGCAGCTTCAGGTCGAGCACCAGCACCGAGGTGCGCGCGGCGAAGGGCAGCTCCTGGACCATTTCCGCCGTCTTGTCGGTGGCGCCCACCGCCGCGATCAGACCGCCGATGATGAAGATGGTGGTCGAGGCGAAGAAGCTCGGGCTGGTGGCCATGCTCTGCGATACCGCCGCGTCGACGATGCGGTTGTCGCGGTAGGTGGTCTGCAGCATCCACTCCTGGCGAATGCGATTGGTGCTGGCCAGCACCGAGGGGCGGCGCACCGCACGCGCCTTGGCGAACTTCACGTAGCCGATCCAGCCGGCAAAGAACACCCCCAGCGCCAGCCAGTCGGCCAGCGGCAGCACCTGAATCACTCGCAGCAGGAAATCCATGCCGCGACTGTAGCGGCTGGCGCCGCCCCGGGTGGTCGCCGCCGGCCGGCCGATCAGGCCAGGCGAGCTGCGACGGCCGCCACACGGGCGCCGAAGGCGCGTGCGGTGGCCAGGTCGCCCGGCACCATCTCGTCGACGCTGGCGTCCGACGGGGTGGCGGTCATCAGGCCGGCGGACATGCCCAGGTTGTTCAGGTCGTCGCGGGTCGAGGCCTTGGTGTTGGCGGGCATCATGCCGGCGCCCACCCACAGCATGCCGTGCTGCATCGCCAGCGTGGTCAGGTAGGACATCGTGGTGTGCTTGTCGCCGTACAGCGAGGCCGAGTTGGTGAAGCCGGCGGCCAGCTTGTCCTGCCACTTGCGGGTGAACCAGGCCTTGCTCGAGGCGTCGGCGAACTTCTTGAACTGCCAGCTGACCATGCCCATGTAGGTCGGCGAGCCGAACACGATGGCGTCGGCGGCGTCGAGCTGCTCCCAGCCGCCTTCGGGCAGGTTGCCCTCGGCGTCGATGGCCAGCAGGCTCGCGCCCGCGCCGGCACCCTCGGCGACCGCCGCGGCGACCTTGGCGGTGTGGCCGTAGCCGCTGTGGTGGACGATGACGATCTTCTTGCTCATGGCGGGGTTCCTTTCAGGGAAGTGAACGGGGTGGGGGAGAAAGAGTGGTTCAGGGCTGCAGCTCGAACACCAGCACCTCGGCGTTCTGGCCGTCGTGCAGGCTCAGCGCGGTCTCGCCGTCGATCGCCAGCGCGTCGCCGGCGTTCAGCGCATGGCCGCTCACCGTCAGCCGGCCGCGTGCCAGGTGCACATAGGCCTTGCGAGCCGGGTCGAGCTTCAGCTCGGCACGCTCGGCCGGGCCGTCGAAGCGGCCGATGTGCAGCCGCACGTCGGCGTTGAGCGCGACCGCTGCCTGCGCGGCCTCGGCGCTGCCGACCGGGGCACCGACCAGGCGCAGCCGGCCGCGCAGTTCGGCGTCGTCGACCGTGTGCTGGTCGTAGCTCGGCGGCAGGCCGGCCTGGCTCGGCAGCATCCAGATCTGCAGCAGGTGCGCGACTTCGGTGCCGTGGTTCATCTCGCTGTGGCGCACGCCGGTGCCGGCGCTCATGCGCTGGGCTTCGCCGGGGCGGATGGTCTCGCCGTTGCCCAGGCTGTCGCGGTGGCTGAGCTCGCCGCCGAGCATCCAGGTGAAGATCTCCATGTCGCGATGACCGTGCGTGCCGAAGCCGCGGTGGCCGGCCACCCAATCCTCGTTGATGACGCGCAGATTGCCCCAGCCCATGCGGCTCGGGTCGAAGTAGTCGGCGAAGGAGAAGCTGTGGTAGCTCTCCAGCCAGCCGTGGTGGGCATGGCCGCGCTTGGCGGAGGGGCGGAACTCGATCATGGCGAACTCTCTTTCTGTGCCGTCATGGTCGCCCGGCCGCGGCGTCTGCGGGTGGCGTGGCGATGATGGCATCATTCAAATTCCTTGAATCGATCGCCTGAGCCGATCCTGCCGGAGTCGTCCCCATGCCCGAGCGCCGCCGCGCCCTGACCCCTGATGCCCTCGAGATGATGGACACCATCGCGCGCACCGGCAGCTTCGCCGCAGCTGCGCGCGAGCTGGGCAAGGTGCCCTCGGCGCTGACCTACAGCGTGCGCCAGCTCGAGGAATCGCTCGATGTGCTGCTGTTCGACCGCAGCTCGCGCCAGGCGCAGCTCACCGCCGCCGGCGAGGAGCTGCTGCGCGAGGGCCGGCGGCTGCTGCAGCAGATCGACGCGGTGGCGCACCGGGTGCAGCGGGTGGCCACCGGCTGGGAGCCGTCGCTGACGATCGCGGTCGACAACATCCTGGCGCCCCGGGCGGTGTTCGATCTGATCGAGGCCTTTCTGTCGCTGCGCTGCTCCGATCAGGCCGAGGCCGGCCCGCTGCCCACCCGGCTGAAGCTGCGCACCGAAGTGATGACCGGCACGCTGGAGGCGCTCTCCAGCGGCCAGGCCGATCTGGCCATCGGCGTGCCGGTGACCGGCGGCCTGCCGCAGGGCCTGCGCTCCGAGCTGATCGGCCGGCTGCCGATGCTGATGGCGGTGGCGCCGCACCATCCGCTGGCCGAGGCGAGCGAGCCGCTGTCGGCGCAGACGCTGGCGCAGCACCGGGTCATCGCGATCGCCGACACCGCGCAGCGCATGGACCGGAGCACCACCGGCATCCTGCCCGGCCAGGATGTGCTGACGGTGCCCTCGCTGGTGGCCAAGCTGGAGGCGCAGATCCGCGGCCTGGGCTGCGGCCGGCTGCCCGAGCCGCTGCTGCGACCGCATGTCGAGGCCGGGCGGCTGGTGGTCAAGCGCACCGAGCCGCCGCCCACAGTGGTCGAGCTGCACTATGTCTGGCGCGATGCACCGGGGCGCGGTCGCGCGCTGGGCTGGTGGCTCGAGCAGCTCGGCAGCGAGATCACCCGCCGGGCGCTGCTGGAGCAGCATGCGGGGCTGATCCTGTGAGCGCGCGCCCCGGTCTGTCCTATGTCGGCCGCTTTGCGCCGTCGCCGACCGGCTGGCTGCATGCCGGCTCGATGGTCGCGGCGCTGGCCTCGTGGCTGGACGCGCGCGCACATGGCGGGCGCTGGCTGGTGCGCATCGAGGATGTCGACGGCCCGCGCTGCATCGCCGGCGCCGACGACGCGATCCTGCGCCAGCTCGCCGACTGCGGCCTGCACCCGGACGCGCCGCCGCTGCGCCAGTCCGATCGGGGCGCGCTGTATGCGCAGGCGCTGGAGCGTCTGCACGCGGCCGGCCTGGCCTACGGCTGCCGCTGCACCCGGCGCGAGATCGCGCAGGCGCTGCAGGCGCGCGGCCTGGACCGCGAGCGCCATGGCGATCTGGTCTATCCCGGCACCTGCCGGCCCGGCGGGCCGCAGCCGGTGCCCTGGCCCGAGGCGCGGGCGGTGCGGCTGCTGACCTGCGCGGACGACGGGCGCGACACCGTCATCGACTGGACGGACCGCCGGCTCGGGGCCCAGCGCCAGAACCTCAGCCGGGAGGTGGGCGACTTCGTGCTGCGCCGCGCCGACGGGCTGTGGGCCTACCAGCTCGCGGTGGTGGTCGACGATGCGGCGCAGGGCGTGACCGACATCGTCCGCGGCGAGGATCTGGCCGACAACACCCCGCGCCAGATCCTGCTGCGCCGCCATCTCGGCCTGCCGCAGCCACGCCATCTGCACACGCCGCTGGTGCTGGCCGCCGACGGCCAGAAGCTGTCGAAGCAGAACGGCGCCGCGCCGGTCGACACCGGCCGTCCGGCCGAGGTGCTGGCTGCGGCCGCGCGGGCGCTCGGTCTGGACCTGGCCGAGGGCCTGAGCGCTGACGCGGTGCGCGCCGAGGCGCTTCGGCAGTGGCGCCTGCGGCTGGAGCAGGAGTGATGCGGATGCGGCCGGCCGCGGCTGGTGGCATCATCGCGGCCTTTTCTGTCAGTTCATCCCCCACACACAAGAAAGGCTGATCCCATGATCACCACCGCTTCCGGTCTGCAGTACGAAGACACCGTCGAGGGCAACGGCGAGCTGGCGGTCGCCGGCCGTCAGGTCAGCGTCCACTACACCGGCTGGCTGCACGATCCGGCGCAGCCGAACGGCCGCGGCCGCAAGTTCGACTCCAGCAAGGACCGCGGCCAGCCCTTCCGCTTCGGCCTGGGCGCCGGCATGGTCATCGGTGGCTGGGACGAGGGCGTGCAGGGCATGAAGGTCGGCGGCACCCGCGTGCTGGTGATCCCGCCGAACCTGGGCTATGGCGCCCGCGGCGCCGGCGGCGTCATCCCGCCGAACGCGACGCTGGTGTTCGAGGTGGATTTCCTCGGGTATTGATGTGTTGCTCCCTCCTCCGCTGGGGGAGGGCAAGACAAGGCCATGCAAGACTGTTCAGCGCGGGTCGAGTGCTTGTCGGATGCGGTCCAGTACGGCATCGGGTTGTCGCAGCAGCTTGGCATTGTCGAACCGCAGCATCCTGATGCCGTGTCGCCGCCGGAGCCAGTCGTCGCGCTCGGTGTCACGAGCCCGTCCGTCGGGTGTGTGGTGCTGTGCGCCATCCAGCTCGACCGCCAGCCGCGCGGCCGGGCAGTAGAAATCGAGCACGAACCGGTCCACCGGATGCTGCCGCCGAAAGCGCCAGCCGCCGAGCCGCCCGGCGCGCAAGTGCTCCCACAGCACGCGCTCGGCCTCTGTCATCTCCCGCCGAAGCCGCCGCGCCGCCAGCAGCAGCGGCCGGCTGACGGTCTCCGGCACCCAGATCCGGGGTTGTGCGTTGTCATCATCTGCCACGCCCCATTCTGAAAGAACCTGCTGAATTGCTCCCTCCCCCCAGCGGGGGGAGGGTTGGGGAGGGGGGTGATCGGTACCGAGATGTCGGCTGACTTCCGAGGCCCCCCTCCCGGCCTCCCCCCGCTGGGGGGAGGAGCAAGACACGACAAGACAGGGCGTGCCGAAACGCTGCTCGGCTCACGCGCCGCGCCAGCGCCCCCCCGCCTCCCGCTGCGCCTTGCCCAGCACCTCCAGCGTCTCCAGGATCTGCGGCAGCCGCTTCTTCCACGGCCCGCGGCCGGTGAACCGGGCGGCCAGCGCGTCCTCGTCGAGCGGCTGGGCGCTGGTGGCGAGCGCATCGGCGACGGCGCGCATCTGCGCGGGCAGGTCGGCGGGCCAGGGCTGGCGGGAGGCCGGTGCGGCGGCTGTGGCCGGCGCTTCGTCTTCGGTGTCGGCTTCGGGGGCCGGGGCGCCGCCGACGAGTTCGATGGCGGATTGCGGCTCGGCCGTCGGCGCCGTGGGGTTCTGGAATGCAGGGCGCAGCCAGCGGATGGTGCCGCGGGCTTCCTCGGCGGCGCGGCGGGTGTTGAGATCGACCAGGCGTTCCAGCAGCCGCTCGGTCCAGGCCTGTCGCGCCTCGTCGTCCGACCAGGGCACGGGGCCGAGATCCTGCCAGCCGTAGGCCTCCAGCACGGCGGCGTCGAGGTCGTCGTGCAGGGTGCGCAGCACGCCGACCAGGGCCTGTTCGTGCAGCGCCTTGTCCTTGGCGTTCAGCGGCTCCTCGCGGCGCAGCTTGTCCAGCACGTTGTACATGCCCGTCAGCGTCACGGACTCGTGGGCGGCTTGGCGGGCCTTGCGGAAGGCGTCGAGTTCTTCGGCGAGTTGGCCGATGCGGGCGGCTGATGCAGGGTCCAGCACCGGAAACGGGAAGGTCTCGAAGCAGCGGGTCTTGTTGTAACGCGGGTCATTGCCGATGCCGAGCCGGCCGCCCGCCGCCAAGGCCCATTCGACGTGGACCTGACTCGACAGCACACCCAGGTGCGCTGTGTTGTCCGAGCCGACCGCGATGAGCATGTTGTCCGGGAGGATGCTGGCATCCAGAAGCTGGAAATGCCGGTGCTTGCTGGTTTCAACCGTGGCGATGTAGCGCGACAGTCCCGCCAGTTGCTTGCGCATTTCCTGCCGTGGTTTGCCGAACAGCCACCAGTTGGCGGCGTAGCCAGCGCCGTCCTTGGTGTTGCCTTTGGCATCGCGCTCCGGCTTCACCCGCTCCATGACCCACTGGTACACCGCCGGGAACCGCTGCCGCACGGTGTCGGCTTCGAGTCCGAAGAGGTCGATCACCTTCACGCCGCGCGGCCGGGCCGTCAGATCCTTGCCGTTGCGGTAGTCGCGGATGTGCTGCTCCAGGCCCGGAACCGTGCCAAGACCGAGCGCCTGCGCTTCCTCGTCGGTGACGATGAACCCCGCGCCGTGCAGTTTCACCCCAGGCGATGACACCCCGACGTTGGCCCGCAGCGTCTGCGCGCTCGCCACGTTGGCGCCGACGCGCAAGTCGGCGTGCAACACCCCGCGCCGCTCGTCGAGCTGAACGTCAATCTCGTCCTGACCATTGCCGTGCTCGGCCATGACCGTCAGCAGCCGGCCTTCCCCAGCCGCCGCCGTGCCGACGCTCATCGCGATGCGCACCGCCGCGCCGTGCGCGCTGTCCACCCACGGGTGATCCGGCACCGCGAACGCCAGCGTCAGCGGCTCCTTGGCGTTCAGGTGCTGCTCGATCACGCGCCGGTTGAAGGTCTGGCGCAGGCTGTTGGTGGTGATGAAGCCGAAGCGTTCGGCCTGTCGGGTGCGGACTTGCAGCGCCGCGTGGTGCCACCAGTACATGACGAAATCGGCGCTCTCCGGCACCTCGGGCCACGTCGCCCGCAGCGTCTGCGTGTAGCCGTCGCCCAGCGCCAGCCGCATCGGCCCGGCGCCAATGAACGGCGGATTGCCCACGATGAAATCCGCCTGCGGCCATTCGGCCTGACGCGGGTTCACGTAGCGCCACTCCGGCACCTGCGCCGACTCGTCGGGCACCTTTTCTCCCGTCACCGGATGCACCTTGGTCGTCTTGCCGTCCCAGCGCGTGACCGGCCGGCCCTCGGCGTCGGTGGCCGGCTCGCGGCCGTCGTAGGCCAGCACCCCATCCCGGCACGCGATGTTGCCGTAGTCGTGCACCACCGGCTCGGCGACGCTCTTCTCGCCGCCGGTGCGGATCTGCCACTGCAGCCAGCCGATCCACAGCACCAGCTCGGCCAGCGCCGCCGCGCGCGGGTTCAGCTCGATGCCGAGCATCTGGCGCAGCGTGACCGTGCCGCCCTCCATCCCGAGCTGCCCCTGCGTCGACTCGCCCAGCGCCTCCAGCCGGTCGAGCACCTCGCCCTCCAGCCGCTTCAGGTGCTCCAGCGTCACATACAGGAAATTGCCGCTGCCGCAGGCCGGATCGAGCACCCGAACATGGCAGAGCCGGTGATGGAAGCGCCGCAGCTCGGCGCGCGCCTCGGCCAGCTTGTCCTCGCGCTTCCTGCCGTCGAGCGCGTCGGCCTCGCCCGCCAGCACCAGCGCCGCGCCCAGCGCGTGCTGCCACTCGGCGCGCAGCGGCTCGATCACCGTCGGCATCACCAGCCGCTCCACATACGCCCGCGGCGTGTAGTGCGCGCCCAGCGCGTGGCGCTCGCCCGGATCGAGCGCGCGCTCCAGCAGCGTGCCGAAGATCGCCGGCTCCACCTCGCGCCAGTTCGCCCGCGCCGCGCGCAGCAGGCCGTCGATCTGCGCGGTCGTCAGCGGCAGCACATAGCCCGGCTGCCCGGCGCCCTTGAACAGCTTGCCGTTGAAGCGCATCAGGTCCTGCGCCAGCACCGGGCTGAAGCCGCCGCTGTCCATCGTCGCCCACAGCGCCTGCAGCATCTTGCCCAGCCGCGGCGGCTCGTCACGCCAGCGCGTCAGCAGCCCGACGAAGGCGCCCCGCCCGTCGTCGTCGCGCGGCAGCAGCCCGACATCCTCCGCGAACATCGAGAACAGGCAGCGTGTCAGGAAGGCGGCGACCTGCTCGGCCGGATGCCCGGCCTGCTCCAGGCTGCGCGCCAGCTCCGCCAGCTCGGCCGACACCGCCCGCGTCACCCGCGCGCTGACGCGCGACGGGTCGAGCGACATCGGATCGAGCCACAGCGCGCGCAGCCGCTCGCGGATCTCCGGGCGGTGCAGGTCGTCGAGCCGGATGCGGTGCGTGCGCACGTCGGGGTAGGGCGTGTAGGCACCGCCCGAGCGGCTGAACTCGGCGTACAGCTCGATGACATGGCCGACATCGACCACCGCGATGAAGGGCGGGCGCCCCTCGGCGGCGGGCAGCGCACGCACATAGCCCTCGGCCTGCGACAGCGCCTGCAGCAGCGCGTTGTCGAAGCTCTTGCGCGTGCGCCCCGTCGTGGCCGCCTGTGCGCCCGGATCGAGCTTCTTCGACTCCAGCACGAAGCAGCCGCGGCGATAGCAGTCGATGCGCCGCGCGCTGCTCGTGCCGTCGCCATGCATCAGCGTCAGCGGGCGCTCGAACATGTAGTCCTGCTCGGCGGTCGCGTGCGGGCGTGGCACGCCGAGCAGCTCGCACAGCTCGATGGTGAAACTCTGCGCCGTCGACAGCTCCGAGGCTGTCGAGCCGCGCCAGCGGGTGACGAAAGCCTCGATGTCGGCCGCGGGCGGAGCGGTACCGATGCTGCTGCTGCTGTGGTTCATTCTGTCTCCCTGGTGATGATCCGATCGGCAAGCCGGGCATCATAGGGAGCGGCTGCCGTCTCTCCTGCGGCAAGGCGCGTCAGTGGATACAGCCAGTTTCAGATCGGCGACTCCCGCACGTCGGCGCGTGAAAAAACAGACGCCAGCCCTTCTGTTCTGAAGAAGGGCTGGCGCCAAGTCGGAGACGACAGGGAGAAAGCGGTCAGGCGAGGGAAGGCGGGAGAAGGCTGGGGCGGCAGGCGGGCTCAGAAGCCCAGCGAGGCCAGCAGGTCGTCCACATCGTCCTGCTTCATCGCCTTGTCGGGCGTCTGCGGGCCTTCCAGGACTGCGGGTGTTTCCACCTTGGGCGGTGGCGTGGTGCTGACCAGCAGCTCCAGCAGCTGCTTCTCGGTGCGCGAGATGATCTTGATGACCTTGTTGATCACCTGGCCGGACAGGTCCTGGAAGTCCTGCGTCATCATGATGTCGTTGAGCGCGTCCTGCTGGAGGCTGGCCACCTCGACCGAGCGCTCGGCAAACGCCTTGAGCTGGTCGGGCGGCGGATCGGCCGCCAGCAGCGCGCGCCCCTGCTCCATCAGCGAGGTGCATTCCGGCTTGGCCATGTCGACCAGGGTCAGCACCCGGTCGGCCGCCTGCTCGGTCATCGCGCCGACATAGGCCAGCCGCTCGCGTGCGTCGGGGATCTCCTGGGTGACCTCGTGCAGAACGGCGTCGTAGCCGAGCGTCTGCAGGGCGTCATGGAGCTGTCGGACGATGCCGCCGATCTGCTGGCGGGTTTCGTCGGGCATCAGGTTCTGGCTCATTCGGAATCGACTCCTCGTGTGCACGTCGGTGGCATCGCCTGACAGGGCGCAGGGCTGCGGACGCGATGGTGCCGGGCGGGCATGTGGAGGATGTCGGACAGCATCGCGGGCAACTTGAGCGGCCATCTCGGGGCGGGGTGCGATCCATCGGGATTCGTGGCGGATCACATCCGCACCGGCCGGGTGGTGCCGTGATTGCGCCGCGTCACGGCTGTGCCGTCTTGCACAAAAGAGGGGTGAACAGGGGGCTTCTTGCGGCGCTGCGGCCTCATTCGCCCGACTCGTTCTCCCGAGGCTCCGCATGGCGGCGCCAGCTTCCCATGGCCTCTCGCATCAGCTCGACCTGGCGGCCGAAGCGGGCGCAGCCGGCGCACATCCGCCAGTGCAGCCGCACCCCGGCGCGCTCGAGCAGCCGGAGCTGGCGGTCCTCGCCCTCGAGCACCAGGCGGGTGGTTTCCTTGCAGTCGGGCAGCAGCGGCATCTTGCGCATGGGGTGTCCGTCGGGAGGGAGAGTGAGTGATGCGGCGGCGCTCAGCGCCCGGCCGCTGGCGCGAACCAGTGGATCTGCAGGCATTCGCGCAGCCGCAGCCGCGCGCGGTGCAGCAGCACGAACAGATTGGTCGCGCTGACGCCGGTTTCCTTGCAGATTTCTTCGGTGTCGAGCTCCAGCCACTCGCGCATCAGGAAGATCCGGCCCTGCTGGCCGGGCAGGCGCTCGATGCAGGCGTCGAGCACCGTCAGGAACTGGCGCTGCTGCAGCGCCGGGCCGGGCTGACCCCAGTCGGCGGGCATCTCGCGCCAGTGGCCGTCCGGGTGGAAGAGCAGCTCGTCGAGATCCTGCGATTCGTCCGCATCGTCGCGCGAGGGCAGGGCGAACTCGCGGCGGTGGCGGCGGATCTGGTCGATGACCTTGTGCTTGAGGATGCCCACCAGCCAGGTCTTGAGCTGCGAGCCGCCCTGGAAGGCCTGCGGCCGCTCCAGTGCCGCCAGCACCGTCTCGGACACCGCATCCTCCGCCCAGCTGTCCTGGCGCAGCTGGTGGCGGGCATAGCGCAGCAGCTCGGGGCGCAGGGCCTGGACCCGGGTGGCGAAGTCGCTCGTGAAATCGCTCATCGAAGAGGGCACCGGAAAAAAGATGCGCGCAGTGTAAGGACCGCAGCCTCTGGCGCGACAGAGCAGGGTCGATCCCGACGTTTCACCCTTCCGCGCATCTTTTCGAGGAGTCTTCATGAGCACCACCACCCGCCTGATCCTGTCGTCCGCCCTGGCCTCCGTGATGGCCGCCGGCCTGGTCGCGCCTGCCGCGGCGCAGTCCAAGGAGAAGTGCTATGGCATCGCCAAGGCCGGCCAGAACGACTGCGGCAACCTCTCCGGCACGCACTCCTGCGCCGGCCAGAGCAAGGTCGACAACGCGCCCGACGAGTGGAAGTACGTCGCCAAGGGCAGCTGCAAGGACCTCAAGGGCATGACGGCCGACGAGGCCCGTGCCGCGATGGCGATGAAGAAGTAAGCCAGCCCCATGACGCGCAGCGCATCGCCTCCCGCCGCGGGCATCGGCCTGCGCGCCCCGCACCTTGCCGAGGTGCGGGCCCGCCGGCCAGAGATCGGCTTTCTTGAAGTCCACAGCGAGAACTTCTTCGCCGAGGGGGGCGCGGCGCGCGCCGCGCTGCTGGGCCTGCGCGCCGACCATGCGGTCAGCCTGCACGGCGTCGGTCTGTCGCTGGGCAGCGCCACCGGGCTGGATGCCGAGCATCTGGAGCGCCTGGCCGCGCTGGTGGCGGCAGTCGAGCCGGTGCGGGTGTCGGATCACGCCAGCTTCGCCCGGGTCGATCCGGGACGCGGCCGGCCGGTCTGGCATGGGGCGGACCTGCTGCCGGTGGCCTTCACGCCGGGATCGCTGGCGGTGATGGTCGCCAATGTGCAGCGGGTGCAGGAGCGGCTCGGCCGGCCGCTGCTGGTCGAGAACCTGAGCGCCAGCCTGGCCTGGGCCGACGACACGATGGCCGAGGCCGACTTTCTCGCCGAACTCGCGCGGCGCAGCGGCTGCGGCCTGCTGCTCGATGTCAACAATCTGGTGGTCAACGCGCTGAACGCGCAGCCGGCAGGCACGCCGGCCGCAGCCGTCGACGCCGAGGCCGGCCGCCGGGCCTGTGCCTGGATCGACCGCCTGGCCGCCGCCGCCCCGGCCGGTGCGGTCGGCGAGATCCACCTGGCCGGCTACACGGTGGCCGACGACGGCCTGGTCGTCGACGATCATGGCAGCCGCGTGCATGCGCCGGTCTGGCCGGTCTATCGCCATGCGGTGCGGCGCTTCGGCGCGGTGCCGACGCTGATCGAATGGGACACCGACCTGCCGGCGCTGGATGTGCTGCTCGACGAGGCGGCGCGTGCGCAGGCCGCGATGAGCGAGGTGCTGGCATGAACCCGCTGACGGACAGCGAGGCGATCCGCCGCGAGCAGCTGCGCCAGCAGCTGCTGATGGACGCGCTGCGCCGGCGCGATGTGCGCGGTGTGGCCGGCTGGCTGCGGCCGCTGGCGCGCGCGAATGCCGCACGCGGGCTGCTCGCCTATGCCGCCAATGCGGACGAGCATGCCGCACGGGCTTTGGCGGCGCGCTACCCGACGGTGCAGACGCTGCTCGGCGAGGACACCTTCGCGCAGGTCGCGGCGCGCCACTGGCGCGAGGCGCCGCCGTCCTGCGCCGATCTGGCGTGCTGGGGCGAGCGGCTGCCGGTGGCGCTGGCCGATGACGAGCGGCTGGCCGATCTGCCGTATCTGGCCGAAGTCGCCCGGCTGGATGACGCGGTGGCGCAGGCCGCAGCGGCGGCCGACGCCGATGCGCCCCGGCCCGACACGCTGCTGCGCCTGGCCGACACCGACGCGCAGCAGCTGGTGCTGCGCGCCGCACCCGGGCTGGCGCTGCTGGAGGGGCGTCAGCCGGCGGGATCGATCTGGCGCGCGCACCATGAGCCGGCGGTGCGCGACCGGCCTGATGCCTTTGCCGCGGCCCGTGCGGCGCTGGCCGAAGGCCGTGGCGAGACGGTGATCGTCTGGCGCCAGGGCTGGGCGGTGCGGGTGGCGGTCGTCACGCCGGCGGTGGCCGCTTTCGTGCGGTCCGCCTTGCTCGCGGCCCGGCCGCTGGCCGAGGCGCTGGAGCGTGCGGGCGACACCTTCGATTTCGCCGCCTGGCTGGCGCCGGCGGTGGCCGACGGCCTGGTGCTGCGGCTTGACTTGCGTTTGCCTGTTTCTGAACTTCCGGAGTGACCGAGATGATCCGACCCGATGCCCTGCTGCCCGCACCGCTGCGGCGTGCCCACGCCGCCTTCGTCACGCTGGCCGAGGCGCTGCAGCCGCTGGCGCAGCTCGCCGCGCGGCTGTTTGTCGCGCAGGTGTTCTTTCTGGCTGGCCTGACCAAGCTGCGCGACTGGGAGACCACACTGCTGCTGTTCACCGAGGAATACCAGGTGCCGCTGCTGTCGCCTGCGGTCGCCGCGGTGCTGGGCACCGCCGGCGAGGTGCTGCTGCCGGTGCTGCTGGTGCTCGGGCTGGGCGGACGGGTGGCGGCGCTGGGGCTGTCGGTGGTGAATGTGATGGCGGTGCTGAGCGTGCCGGACATGCCCGAGCCCGCCTTCATGCTGCATGTGTTCTGGGGCAGCCTGCTGGCCGGGCTGGTGCTGTGGGGGCCGGGGCGCTGGTCGGTGGATGGCTGGCTGAATTCCGGTGCATCGGACCCAGCCGGTCGGCGTGCTGCGCTGGCATGATGGCTCGGGCCATGACTGCCACGACTGCCACGACTGCCATGCTCACTCCGATCCCCTCCCGCCGCCGTCTGCTGGGCGCTGCGGCCGTCGCCACGCTGACTTGGCCGCTGTCCGGCCGCACCGCGCCCCCGCCGGACCCGGCGGCCTGGGCCCGCCTGCAGGCCGAGGCGCGCGGTCAGACGGTGCGCTTCAATGCCTGGGCGGGCAGCGACCGCATCAACGCCTGGATCCAGTGGGCCGCAGGCGAGCTGCAGCGCCGTCACGGCGTCACGCTGCAGCATGTGCGCATCACCGATGCGGCCGAGGTGGTGCGCCGCGTGCGCGCCGAGAAGGCAGCCGGCCGCGCCGAGGGCTCGGTCGATCTGGTCTGGATCAACGGCGAGAACTTCCTGACGATGAAGCGCGAGGGCCTGCTCTTCGGCCCGTGGGCGGAGTCGCTGCCAGGCTTTGCGGCGGTCGACGTGCAGGGCAAGCCGACCGTGCGGCTGGACTTCGCCGAGCCGACCGAGGGGCTGGAGGCGCCCTGGGGCATGGCGCAGCTCACCTTCCAGGCCGAGAGCCGGCGCGTTGCGCAGCCTCCGGCCGACCTGGCCGCGCTGATCGCCTGGGCGCGGGCGAATCCCGGCCGCTTCACCTACCCGCGTCCGCCGGCCTTCCATGGCACGACCTTCGTCAAGCAGGTGCTGCTGGAGAGCCTGTCGCCGGTTGATCGGGCCGTGCTGGCGCGCCCCCGGCGGGCGGAGGACTTTGCCCGCATCACCGCGCCGCTGTGGGCGGCGCTGGACGCGCTGCATCCGCATCTGTGGCGCCAGGGGCGCCAGTTTCCGGCCAGCGCGGCGGTGATGCGCCAGATGCTCGGCGATGGCGAGCTGTGGATCAGCCTGACCTTCAATCCGAATGACGCGGCCGGCGACATCGCTGCGGGCACCTTGCCCGATACCATCGTCAGCTACCAGCATGCCGGCGGGACGGTCGGCAACACCCATTTCGTCGCCATCCCGTTCAATGCGCCGGCCCGGGCCGGTGCGCAGGTGGTGGCGGACTTCTTCCTGTCGCCGCTGGCGCAGGCGCGCAAGGCCGACATCCGTCACTGGGGTGACCCGACGGTGCTGGCGCTCGATCGGCTCGCGCCGGCCGAGCGGGCGCTGTTTCCGGCCGCCGGCGCGGTGCCGGGCGCGGTGCGTCGCGAGGCGCCGGTGCTGCCCGAGCCGCATGGCTCCTGGGTCGAGCCGATCGAGCAGGCGTGGCTGCAGCGCTACGGCCGGTGAGGACGGGCGCGGCGGTGCTGCCTGTGCTGTCGCCGGCCGCCTTGCCGTGGCGCTGGAGGCTGGCGCAGCAGGCGGCCCGCGGGCTGGTCGTCGCAGGCGTGCTGATGCCGCTGGGGGGCGCGCTCGGCCTGGCGCTGCAGGAGGCGGCCTCGGTCGCAGCCTGGCAGGCGCTGCGCGACGATGTGCAGACCGGGCCGGCGCTGCGGCTGAGTCTGATGTCGGCGCTCGGCAGCACCGCGCTGTCCGCCGTGCTGGCCCTCGGACTGCTGACTGCGCTGTGGGACCGACCGGCCGGCGCGCGCTGGCTGGCGCGGCTGCCGGCGATGCTGGCGGCACCGCATGCGGCCTTCGCGATCGGGCTGGCGCTGCTGCTGGCACCGTCCGGCTGGATCGCGCGGCTGCTGGCGCCGCTGGCGGGCTGGGCGTCGCCGCCTGACTGGCGCAGCGTCAACGATCCCGCCGCATGGAGCCTGACCCTGGCGCTGGCGCTCAAGGAGCTGCCGTTCCTGGTCTGGACGCTGGCCGCCTGGCTGGCCCGGCCGGAGGTCGGGCCGCGTCTGCGGGCGCAGATCGCGCTCGGACGCAGCCTGGGGATGAGCGCATCGCAGGTCTGGTGGCGTGCGCTCTGGCCGGCCTGGTCGCGTGCGCTGCTCTGGCCGGTGGGCGCGGTGCTGGCCTATGGGCTGACGGTGGTCGACATGGCGCTGATCCTGGGACCGGGATCGCCTCCGACCCTGGCGGTGCTGGCCTGGCAGGCACTGATGGATGCCGATCCTGCCCGCAACGCGCAGGGTGCGGCAGCGGCGGTGCTGCTGGCCGGCGTGCTGGGCGCGGTCGTGGCTGGCGCCGGGCTGGTGCGGCGGCTCACCCGGCCGATGCGCCGGCGCTGGCAGACCCGCGGCATCGGCAGGTCGTCTCCTTCGCCGCTTCCGAACCGACCGAGGGTGAGCGGCGTGGCGGTGGCCGGCATGCTGGCCGGAGCGCTGAGCGCGCTGTGGATGGCGGTGGGCATGGCGCTGGTGCTGGCCTCGGTGACCGGTGTCTGGCGCTTTCCGGTGCTGTGGCCGAGCGGCTGGACGCTGCAGCCTTGGCGCCAGGTGGCCGAGGCGCTGCCGACGCTGGGGCTGACGCTGGCGGTCGGGCTGGCTGCAGCGCTGCTGGCGGTGCTGCTGGTGCTGCTGTGGCTGGCGGCCACGCCGCCGCACTGGGATCGGTCGGCCGCGGTGGTGCTGGCGCTGCCGGTGCTGATGCCGCCGCTGCTCCTGTCCGCCGGGCTGTACCGGCTGGCGCTGGCATGGCAACTGGACGGGCATGCGGCTGCACTGGTGGCGGCCCATGCGCTGATGGCGCTGCCGTATGTGGCGGTCGGCCTGATGCCTGCCTGGCGCCAGGCCGATCCGCGACCGATGCAGCTGGCGCTGGCGCTGGGCCTGTCGCGCGCCGCGGTGGCCTGGCGGGTGCGCCGGCCGATGCTGGCGCGACCGCTGGCGGCGGCGCTGGCGGTGGGATTCGCGGTCAGCGTCGCGCAGTACCTGCCGACGCTTTTCCTGGGCGCGGGCCGGCTGACCACCGTGAGCACCGAGGCGGTCACGCTGGCTGCTGGCGGGCAGCGCGCCACTGCGGCGGCCTTTGCGGTGCTGCAGGCGCTGCTGCCCCTGCTGGCCTTTGCGCTGGCGGCCCGGGTTGGCCGTGGCGGCGGCGGTGGAGCAGGGGAGCGCACATGACACTGCGCATCGACGGCCTCGTGCTGACCCTGCAGGGCCGGGTGCTGGCCGGACCGATCGAGGCGGAGGTGCCGCCCGGAGGCGTGCTGGCACTGACCGGGCCGAGCGGCTGTGGCAAGAGCTCGCTGCTGCTGGCGCTGGCCGGGCTGGCCGCGCCGCCGCTGCAGGCGCACGGCCGGCTCTGGCTCGGCGACATCGCGCTGCATGCGCTGCCACCCGAAGCCCGCCGGCTCGGTCTGATGTTCCAGGACGATCTGCTGTTCGATCACCTGACGGTGCTGGGCAATCTGCTGTTCGCGATGCCGACCGGCGCCCGCGCGGCACGCGAGGCCGAGGCCTGCGCCGCGCTGGCCGAGGCGGGCCTGGCCGGACGCGAGCAGGCCTGGCCGCACCAGCTCTCCGGCGGCCAGCGTCAGCGGGTGGCGCTGCTGCGCACGCTGCTGGCACGGCCGCGCGCGCTGCTGCTCGACGAGCCCTTCTCGCGGCTGGATGCAACACGTCGCGCGGCGATGCGCGCGCAGGTCTGGGCGACGGTGGCGCATCACCGGCTGCCGGCGGTGCTGGTCACGCATGATCCGGCCGACATTCCGCCTGGCGCCGTGGTGTTGCCGCTGGCGGCGCCCGATCCCGAGCCCCAGGAGGATGAGGATGCTTGACCGATGGATGCTGGCGCGGCTGGCCGGTCCGGTCGACCGGCTGGCCCGGGCCCTGGTGCGCCGCGGGGTGTCTGCCGATGCGGTCACGCTGGCCGGGGCGGCTGTCGGGCTGGCGGGCAGTGCGGTGCTGGCCGCGGGCGGATCTGCCGGCATGGCGCTGGCGCTGATGGCGCTGGGGCGGCTGGCCGACGGGCTCGACGGGGCGGTGGCACGCCACACGGCCACCACGCCGCGCGGCGCCTTTCTGGACATCGCGCTCGATTTCCTGTTCTACGCCAGCGTGCCGCTGGCCTTCGCGCTGCGTGACCCGACGGCCAACGCGCTGGCGGCGGCGGTGCTGCTGGCGGCCTTCATCGGCACCGGGTCGACCTTTCTCGCCTATGCCATCCAGGCCGAGCGGCTCGGGCTGCGCAGCACGCGCTATCCGCACAAGGGCTTCCACTATCTGGGCGGGCTGACCGAGGGCACCGAGACGCTGGCCTGCTTCGCGGCGATGTGCCTGTGGCCGTCCGCCTTCGCGGTGCTGGCCTGGGGCTTTGCCGGACTCTGCCTGATCACGATCGTCACCCGCCTGGCCGCCGGCTGGGCTCTGCCATCCTCGGGAGCACCGTGATGAAGCTTCGCCACCGTCCGGGCAGCCGCACTTGGCTGGTCTTGCTGCTGCTGGTGCTTCTGGCGCTGGCCTGGGCTTTCGATCTGGGTCGCTGGCTGCGGCTGGAGACGCTGCAGGCGCAGCGCGAATCCCTGCTGGCGCTGCGCCAGGCGCAGCCGCTGGCCGTCACTGCCGGCTATGCGGTGCTCTACGTCGCGGTGACGGCGCTGTCCCTGCCGGGCGCGGTGGTGCTGACGCTGGCCGGCGGCGCGCTGTTCGGGCTGGGCTGGGGCCTGCTGATCGTGTCCTTCGCCTCGACCGCCGGGGCGACGCTGGCGATGCTGGTCTCGCGCCATCTGCTGCGCGACCGGGTGGCCGCGCGCTTCGGCCCGCGGCTGGAGGAGCTGCAGCGCGGCATCGAGCGCGACGGCGCCTTTCACCTGTTCACGCTGCGGCTGGTGCCGCTGGTGCCTTTCTTCGTCGTCAACCTGCTGATGGGGCTCACCCGCATGCCCGCCTGGCGCTATGCGGTCGTCAGCCAGATCGGCATGCTGCCGGGCACGCTGGTCTATGTGAACGCCGGCACCGAGCTGGCACGGCTGCAGTCGCTGGCGGGCATCGTCTCGCCCTCGCTGCTGGGGGCCTTCGTGCTGCTGGCGCTGTTTCCGTGGATCGCACGGGCAGCGCTGGCGCGGCTGAAGGTGGCGAGGCTGCAGGCACCGTGGCGTGCACGCCGTCCACGCCGCCATGACCGCAACCTGATCGTGATCGGTGCCGGCGCTGCCGGGCTGGTCAGCAGCTACATCGCCGCGGCGGTGCGCGCCAAGGTGACGCTGGTCGAGGCGCACCACATGGGCGGCGACTGCCTGAACACCGGCTGCGTGCCGAGCAAGGCGCTGATCCGGGCTGCGCGACTGGCGCATGAGGTCGGTCGCGCGGCCGAGTTCGGGCTGGTGGCCGCGCCGGTGCGCACGGATTTCGGCGCGGTGATGGCGCGGGTGGCGCAGGCGGTGGCCTCGGTGGCCCCGCACGACTCGATCGAGCGCTACACCGCGCTGGGCGTGGAGGTGCGCACCGGCCGTGCCCGGCTGCTCGATCCCTGGCATGTCGAGATCACGGCCCCCGACGGTTCGACCGAGGTGCTGAGCACCCGCGCCGTCATCATCGCCAGCGGTGCGGCGCCGACCGTGCCGCCGCTGCCCGGCCTGGCCGATCTGGCCTTCCTGACCAGCGACACGCTGTGGACGCGGCTGCGCGAGGCGCCGCAGCGGCTGGCGGTGCTCGGTGGCGGGCCGATCGGCTGCGAGCTGGCGCAGGCGCTGGCGCGGCTGGGCTGCGGCGTCACGCTGGTCGAGCAGGGCGAGCGCCTGCTCGCCCGCGAGGATGACGAGGTCTCGGCGATCGCGGCGCAGGCGCTGACCGGCTCGGGGGTGACGCTGCGGCTGGGCGCCCAGGTGCTGCGTGTCGTGCCGGACGTGCCGGGCGGGGCCGGCGGCATGCTGCAGCTGGCCGGAGGCGACACGCTGGCCTTCGACCACCTGCTGGTCGCGGTCGGGCGCAGCGCGCGGCTCGACGGGCTCGGGCTGGAGGCGCTGGGCATCGCGCACGGCCGCGTCATCGAGACCAACGAGTACCTGGAAACGCTGCATCCGAACATCCTGGCCTGCGGCGATGTCGCCGGCCCGTGGCAGTTCACCCATGCCGCGGGCCACCAGGCCTGGAGTGCGGCGGTCAACGCGCTGTTCGGTCATCTGCGCCGCTTTCCGGTCGACGGCCGGGTGATGCCGGCGGTGACCTGGCTGGATCCGCAGATCGCGCGTGTCGGCCTGAACCGGCGCGAGGCGCTGGCCCGGGGCATCGCGCATGAGGTGACCCGCTTTCCTCTGGAAGATCTTGACCGTGCCCTGATCGAGCGCGACATCGTCGGCCACATCGAGGTGCTGACCGAGCCGGGGCGCGATCGTCTGCTCGGGGTGACCATCGTGGGCGCGCAGGCGGGCGAGATGCTGGCGGAATTCACGCTGGCGATGCGCCACGGCCTCGGGCTGGGGCGCATCCTGGCCACGGTTCATCCGTATCCGTCCTGGTCGGATGCGGCCAAGGGCGTGGCCGGACGCTGGAAGGAGGCGCACAAGCCCGAGCGGGTGCTGCGCCTGCTGGCGCGTCACCATGCCTGGCGGCGCGGGGAGCGGGCATGAGGCGGGTCGTTCTGATCGGGCTGCTGGCTTGCGGGTCTGCTGCATCGGTCCGGGCTCAGCCGGCCCCATCGGCATCGCTGGCGCCGCTGGTGGAGGCCGGCCGGGTGCATCCGGGCTGGCGTCTGGAGACGCTGCCGGAGCAGACGCTGCCGCGCACCCGCTACGAGGCGGTGCAGCTCGACGGGCGTGCGGTGCTGCGGGTCGAGGCGGCGGGCAGCTACGGCCATCTGGTGCATCCGCTGGTGCCGCCCCGGCCTGCGGCCGGCGTGCTGGTCTGGCGCTGGCGGCTCGACCGGCCCAATGCCCAGGCCGATCTGCGCCGCCGCACCGGCGACGATGTGGCGCTGAAGGTCTGTGTCTCCTTTGATCTGCCGCTGGCGCAGGTGCCCTTCGTCGAGCGGCAGGTGCTGCGGCTGGCACGCGCCCGCAGCGGCCACGGTGCGGCGCTGCCGGCAGCCACCGTCTGCTATGTGCATGATCCGGCGCTGCCGGTCGGCACCGTGCTCGACAACATCTACAGCCGCCGGCTGCGCATGATCGTCGTGCGCGGCGCGGGCGATCCGCTGGGCGTCTGGCAGCAGGAGCGGCGCGAGCCGGCTGCTGATTTCCTTCGCCTGTTCGGCGACGAGGCCGCCGGCGTGGTGCCGGCGGTGACGGCGGTCGCGGTGTCGGGCGATGCGGACAACACCGGCGCATCCAGCCTCGGCCATGTCGATGCGCTGGTCTGGCCGCTGGCTGCGCCATGAGCGGGCGCGGCGCGCGGCGCCGGCTGGTGCTGCTCGGCGGTGGACATGCGCAGCTCGCGGTGCTGGCGTGGCTGGCGCGCGCGCGGCCTGCAGGCGTCGAGGCGGTGCTGGTGACGCCGCAGCCGCGGCAGGTGTATTCGGGCATGCTGCCGGGCTGGCTGGCGGGCCACTACACCGAGGCGCAGTGCGTGATCGCGCTGGCGCCGCTGGCGCAGGCGGCGGGCGTGATGCTGCGCCGGGCGGCGGCGGTCGGGCTGGACGCTGATGCGCGGCAGGTGCGGCTCGACGACGGCGGCACACTCGGCTACGACTGGCTCTCGGTCAACACCGGTCCCGCGCAGGACGCCGCCCGCTGGGGCGTGGCGCCGCTGCGGCCGATCGAGGGCTGGCTGGCGCGCACGCGCCAGCGGCTGGCCGAGGCGCCACCGCAGCAGGTGGTGGTGATCGGCGGCGGCGCGGCCGGCTTCGAGCTGGCGCTGGCCTGGCGTCACCGGCTCGGCCCGGCGGCGCGGGTGACGCTGGTGAGCGGGAATTCAGGGCTGCTGGCGAACTATCCCGAGCGCGTGCGCCGGCTCGGACGACAGGCGCTGGCGGTGCGCGCGGTGACGCTGATCGAGACTCGCGCGGTATCAGGCGGGCCGCACGGGGTGGTGCTGGCCGACCGGACCGAGGTCGCGGCGGACGAGGTGGTGCTGGCCACCGGCAGCGTGGCGCCGTCCTGGCTGGACGGCTGCGGCCTGCAGCGGGCGCCGGATGGTGGCCTGGCCACCGGGCCGACGCTGCAGAGCGTCTCGCATCCGGAGGTCTTTGCGGCGGGCGATGTGGCCAGCCGGCTGGAGCGGCCGCTGCCGCACAGCGGCGTCTACGCGGTGCGAGCCGGCGTCGCCTTGGCGGCGGGGCTGCGTGCGGCGCTGGCCGGCGCCCCTGCGCCGCTCTGGCATCCGCCGCAGCACACGCTCAATCTGCTGTCGCTCGGCGACCGCGATGCGATCGCCAGCTGGGGGCCGCTGGCGCTGCAGGGCCCATGGATCTGGCGCTGGAAGGACCGCATCGACCGCGGTTTCATGCGCCGCCACGGCACCCCCGCCTGCGCTCAGCGCTGAGTTCAGGACCGCGAACCGATGCGACCCTGACCAGGAACGACTTCCCGCGCCTGGACCTCGACGATGTCCTCGGGGGCGGTGGCTGCCGGGCCGGAGGCGCGTGTCGACCAGCCGCCGGCGAAGCCGCGAGCCTGGGCGCGTTCGCGCATCTGGCGCTGCACCCGCCAGATGTCGGCCACCAGCGGCCGGCGTCCGCGCAGCAGGCTCCAGAGCGTGAAGCCGAGCGCGGCGATCGCCCCGGCCAGCAGCAGGCTGAAGAAGAACACCGCCCCGGCGGCGACCAGGAACAGTCGCACGACAAGGCGGAACAGGCGGCCGAGGGCTTCGGAGGGTGTGTTCATGGTCGGATTGGAGCGATTCCGGGCGCGCCGGTTCCCTGTGTTCAGCGGCTGCGCATCGCCCGGGCGCATTCGCCGGCCAGCGCGGGGCCGCGGTAGATGAGGCCGGTGTAGACCTGCACCAGGTCGGCGCCGGCGCGCAGCTTGGCCTGTGCGTCGGCGCCGCTCAGCACGCCGCCGACGCCGATGATCGGGTAGCCCGCGCCCAGCTCGGCGCGCAGCTGCGCGATCACCCGGTTGCTGGCCTCGAACACCGGCCGGCCCGACAGGCCACCGGTCTCCTCGGCATGCTTCAGGCCCTTGACCGCGTCGCGGCCGATGGTGGTGTTGGTGGCGATCACGCCGTCGATGCCGTTGTTCCTCAGCGTCGCGGCGATGACCTTGACCTGCGCCTCGTCCAGGTCGGGTGCGATCTTCACGAACATCGGCGCGTTGCGGCCGTGCTGGCGCGCGAGCTGCTGCTTGCGCGCCTGCAGCCGCGACAGCAGCGCGTCGAGCGCCTCGTCGCTCTGCAGCGCGCGCAGGTTCTTGGTGTTCGGGCTGGAGATGTTGACCGTCACATAGTCGGCGTGCGGATAGACGCCGTCGAGCGCGATCAGGTAGTCGTCGACCGCGTTCTCGATCGGCGTGACCGCGTTCTTGCCGATGTTCAGGCCGAGGATGCCCCCATTGCGGCGAAAGCTCGTTGCACGCTTGACGTTGGCCAGGAAGCTGTCGAGGCCCTCGTTGTTGAAGCCGAGGCGGTTGATCAGCGCGTCGGCCTCGGGCAGGCGGAACATGCGCGGCTTGGGGTTGCCGGGCTGGCCCTTCGGCGTGACGGTGCCGACCTCGATGAAGCCGAAGCCCATCGCGCCCAGGCCGTCGATGCAGCGGCCGTTCTTGTCGAGCCCGGCGGCCAGGCCGATGCGGTTCGCGAATTTCAGGCCGGCGACGCTGACCGGGTCGCTGACGCGCGAATGCGCCCACAGGCACTGCAAGGGCGTGTTCTGGAAGCGCGCGATCGCGTCGAGCGTCAGTTCGTGGGCCGCCTCCGGGTCGAGGCCGAACAGGAAGGGGCGGGTGAGTGCGTAGGGGACGAGGGCCATAATCGTGAATTGTCCCCGATCACAACCCCTCCCCGAACTCTCCCGAAGATTCCTCCCATGACCCAGGACGAACTCAAGACCCTCGTCGGCCAGGCGGCCGTGCAGTACGTGCCCGCGGGCGCCATCGTCGGTGTCGGCACCGGCTCGACCGTCAACAAGTTCATCGACGCGCTGGCCGCGATCAAGGACCGGATCCGCGGCGCCGTTTCCAGCTCGGTGGCGTCGACCGAGCGCCTGAAGGCGCTGGGCATTCCGGTGCTGGAGGCCAGCGAGGTCGAGTCGCTGCCGGTCTACATCGACGGCGCCGACGAGGTCGATCCCCGGGGCAACATGATCAAGGGCGGCGGCGCGGCGCTGACGCGCGAGAAGATCGTCGCCGATCTGGCCGAGCGCTTCATCTGCATCGCCGACGAGAGCAAGCTGGTCGAGGTGATGGGCCGCTTCCCGCTGCCGGTCGAGGTGATCCCGATGGCGGCCGTTCAGGTGGCGCGCCGCCTGAAGGCGCAGTACGGCGGCGAGGCGACGCTGCGCGCCGGCTGCGTCACCGACAACGGCTGCCACATCCTGGACGTGCGCGGCCTGAAGATCACCGACCCGGCCGCGATGGAGGCCGACATCAGCCAGTGGCCGGGCGTGGTCACGGTGGGCATCTTCGCCCGCAACAAGGCCAGTGTCTGCCTGCTCGGCACGTCGGAGGGCGTGCGCATGCTGACGTTCTGACCTTCGTTCGATCTTCGCCTCAGGCCGGCGCCTCCAGCCGGTAGCCCAGGCCGCGCACCGTGTGGATCAGCGGCCGGGCGTGGCCCTCGTCGATCTTGGCGCGCAGCCGGCGGATGTAGACGTCGACGACATTCGTCAGCGGATCCTCGCTGGCGCCCCAGACATTGGAGAGGATGCGCTCGCTGCTGAACAGCCGGCCCGGCGCGCTCATCATCAGCTCCAGCAGCGCCAGTTC
This sequence comes from Sphaerotilus sp. FB-3, assembly GCF_023706025.1. Classification (NCBI taxonomy): domain Bacteria; kingdom Pseudomonadati; phylum Pseudomonadota; class Betaproteobacteria; order Burkholderiales; family Sphaerotilaceae; genus Sphaerotilus; species Sphaerotilus sp. FB-3. Next base: position 48,671 of record NZ_BQWE01000002.1, read on the forward strand.
ACGCGCGGTCAGCGCCAGAGGCTGACCGGCGCGGCTGGCCTGCATGCGTTCGCGGTCGAACACCAGATCGGCCACCACCAGCCGGCTCGGCGTCGCCGGCGTCCAGTCGCGTCCGCGCCGCGCCAGCGCTTCCAGCCGCGCCAGCAGCTCCTCGAAGTCGAAGGGCTTGGCCAGATAGTCGTCGGCGCCGAGCCGCAGTCCGGCGACCCGGTCCTCGACCGCCCCGAGCGCCGACAGCATCAGGATCGGCAGCGCCGCGCCTTCCGCGCGCAGCGTCTGGCAGATCTCCAGCCCGCCGATGCCCGGCAGCATCAGGTCCAGGATCAGCACCACCGGCGCGCCGCCGGCGGCCACCTCGCGCGCGGCCTGGCGGGCGGCCTCCAGGCCCTGAGGCCCGGTGCTGGCCAGCTCGACCCGGTGGCCCTCGGCGCGCAGGCCGCGGCCCAGGAAGTCGGCGATGCGCGGATCGTCCTCGATGATCAGGATGTTCATGCGATGTCCTGGGGCAGGGCCGCAAGGCGGGGCAGCGTCAGCACCGCACGGGTGCCGTCGGCGTTGCTGTGGAGCTCGAGCTGTCCGCCATGAGCGCGCGCCAGCGAGCGCGCGATCGACAGCCCCAGGCCGCTGCCGTCGGGGCTGTGCCTGCGCGCCAGCGCACCGCGGAAATGGCGGTCGAACGCTGCGCGCCATCGCCAGCAGGTCGTCGATGACCGCACCGAGCTGGCGCGCGGTGCTGACGATGCGCGACAGCGCCTCCTTGTATTCGCTGGCGGGCTTGTCTCGTCCGCGCAGCGTGATCTCCGCCTCGCCTCGAATGACGGTGGTGGGCGTGCGCAGCTCGTGGCTGATGTCGGCGAAGAGCCTGCGGCGCTGCGCGTCGGCCTGGTGCAGCGAGGCCAGGGCATCGGCCAGCTCGCGGGTGCGGGTGTCGACCTGCACCTCGAGCCGCTGGCGCTGCGCCGATTCGCGCTCGCGGTGCTGCTCGAGCTCGGCCGCCAGCGCATTGACGCTGCCGGCCACTTCGGCGAACTCGTCCTGGCCGGCCAGCGCGATGCGGTGGCCGAGCCGGCCCGCCTGCAGCGCCCGGGCGCCTTCGCTGAGCTGCTGCAGCGGACGATGCAGCGCACGGCCGAAGTGCAGGGCCGCGGCCATCGCGCTGACCGAGACAATCGCCGCAGCGCCCAGCCACAGCCAGCGCACCCAGGCCAGCGTGGCGTCGGCGGCCGCCCGCTCGCGCTGCACGGCGGCGGTCTCGCGGGCGATGTTCTCGGCGATCAGCCGTCGCACGTCATGGCCCTGGGGCATGTCGAACACCCGGGACAGTGCCTCCCAGGCCTGCGGCGCATCGGCGCCGGGCTCCAGCGGACGCACCCGGTCGACGGCCTGCGCCAGGGCAGCCACGCTGCGCTCCAGAACCACCAGCGTCTCGCGCCTGCGCAGATGCTCCTCTCGGGCCTCGGCGCTGCCGTCGAGCTCGATGGCCTGCTGCGTCAGCACCTTCAGCCGCTGCAGCGTGCCCTGCATGGCCGCGAGCAGCTCGGCCCGCGCGCCGCTGTCGGCATGTGCCCCCTGCTGCATCTGCGCGACCCAGGTGCGCAGGCGCTGCTTCTGCGCCGAGAGCTGGATGAAGCCGGTGGCGATGTCGCTGGCCACCCGCCCGCGCAGCACCTGGCGTTCGGTGACCGCCAGCGAGGCGGCGGCCAGCAGCGCAGCCAGCGCCATCACCAGCGCGAACAGGGCCAGGACCAGGGTGATGCGACGACGGAACATCGGGCGATTGTCTCCGCTGCATGTCGGCCGTGCGCCCTGTCATCTGCGGTTCATCCGGATGTCAGCGCGATCTCATGCGGCGATCACCGCAGGTTCAAGGCCGCTCGCTCCAATGAGGACTGCCGTGACGCCACGGAAAGCTGGAAACCGGAACCGACCATGAACACCACGAACACGACCCGCCACTCCGTCCTGATCGCCGCGCTGGCGGCTCTCACCCTGGGCGCTGCGCCCCTGGCCGCCCGGGCCCAGGCGCTTGTCGTCAACCAGGCCATCACCGAAGCCGAGGTGCTCTCGGCCCAGAAGGCCTGGTGCCAGGCGCTGGTCGACATCAGCACCACCCATGTCCGCGACGGCCAGCCGGCCGCCAAGGCGCTGGCCGAGAAGGTGATCGACGCCGCCTACGGCTACCAGATGGGCGCGGTGCTGTTCAAGCCGACGCTGACGGTCAATCCGCAGACCTTCCGCACCACCCGTGCGGGTGCGCTGGCCTACTTCGTCGGCGGCGACACCGCTTTCCCGAAGGACACCGGCTTCGCGCTGAAGGGCTGGACCCGCTGCGAGCCGGTCAATGCCGCGGTCTTCATCGCCGGCGACAGCGCCACCACCATGGGCAAGGTCCACATCACTGGCAAGGACGGCAAGGTCACCACCGTCGACAAGACCTGGAAGTTCGTCAAGGACGATGCGGGTCGTCTGCGCATCGTCGTGCACCACTCGTCGCTGGAACACGTCGCGGCGAACTGAGTTCGGGCTTCTTCGAGCGCCAAAGAACAGAGGGCCCGGAGCTTGTCCGGGCCCTTGTCGTTTGCAGCTGGTGGCAGAACACGGAACCGAACCCGCGTCCGCCTTCTGTGTCAGATAGTAACGCATTGGCCTTGAGGACGTGGATTCGATGATTTGGCCAAGTCAGTCTGCAAGCTCGTAACCGGTACTGCGGCCACCACCCGGTGCTTTTTTGAGCACATCGAGTTCCAATAGCTGGGTGATATCGCGCAATGCTGTGTCGGGCGAACACTTGGTAATTGCCGCCCACTTGCTGCTGGTGAGCTTGCCGTCGAAGCCGTCCAGTAGCCGCTTGAGCATCTTCACCTGCCTCTCGTTCAAGGGCAGGCCTGCCCAGCGTTGCCAGAAGCGGGCCTTGACCAGTACGGCATCCAATGTGATTTGCGCGCTGGCGATGGCGCGCCCGAGCGTGCCAAGGAACCACCACAGCCAACCGGTGACATCGAGTGTGCCCTTCTGCGTGCGCTCCAGCACGTCGTAGTAGTCCTTGCGCTCGCGTTGGATCTGCGCCGACAGGCTGTAGAAACGTAGCGGACTGCCGTCGGCACGGGCCAGGAACAGGTCGCCCACGGCACGGGCGATACGCCCATTGCCGTCGTCGAATGGATGCAGCGTCACGAACCACAGATGCGCGAGTCCTGCCTTGAGGAGTTCAGGCACGTCGGTCTGATCGTTTGCCCATGTCAGGAACCGGTCCACCTCGAATGACAACAGGTCGGCGGGCGGCGCCTGGAAGTGAACCTTGCGTCGCCCCACCGGACCCGATATCACTTGCATGGGCCCATCGGCATCATCGCGCCACTGGCCGATGGCGATTTTGTTCATGCCCGAGTACCCCGTGGGGAACAGCGCTGCGTGCCACCCAAACAGGCGCTCGGCGGTCAGCGGGTCGGAACCACGCGACGTGGCATCAAGCACCATCTCGACCACACCCTCGACGTGCCGGTCCACCGGGGCCACTGCGCCGATGTCCACGCCCAGACGCCGAGCGATGGACGAGCGCACCGATTCCACGTTCAGCACTTCGCCTTCGATCTCGCTGGTTTTGACCACGTCCTCGGTCAAGGCTGCGAGACTGGCCTGATCTCGCAGCGTCATGCCCACGTCGGCCAGACGGCCCAGCAGCAGTCCTTGGGCGCGACTGACCTCGGTCAGTGGCCCGGTCAGCGCAGACAGGTCGTAGCGCCAGTTCGGCCAGTCCGCAGACTGCCAGATGTAGAGATTTTCTCCGCTATACATGCGGAGATTAAACGCCCAATTCGCCGCAAGCGCAAGTCATTCTCCGCGTAATGTGCGGAGAATGTGGCGCTTAATTACCGCAGACCACGCTGCCCAGGTAGGGGGCTCTGTTGCACAAAGCCCGCCGTCGCTGCTTGTAGACTGAGCCCGTGAGCAAAGCCAAGAAGCGACGGACGACGTACCGCACGAAGAACTGGAAGGCCTACAACGCGGCGCTGAAGGCGCGAGGGGCGCTGACGCTGTGGCTGGACCGGGACATGCAGTGGCTGGCTGCGCCCTCGGGCAAGCGCGGTCGCCAGAGGACCTTCTCGGACGCGGTGATCCAGTTCTGCCTGAGCATCAAGGGCCTGTTCAGGCTGGCCCTGCTCAACCGCTTCGGTCAGATCGGCCGGGCGCAGACCGAGCCGGTGGCCGCCGTGGCATGAGTCCGTCTGAGGTTGGGCTCGCGCAGCAGCTCCACCGCCTGCCGCGACAGGGGGACCAGGTGATCCGGTCCCGTGGTCTTGCCCTGCAGGTTGCGCTTCATCCGGTGCCCCGGAATGGTCCACATGCCCCCGTCAAGGTCCAGCTCTGCCCACTCGGCGGATAGGGCCATCTTCCCCAGCCACGGGAAGACGTGCTGTTCCAGGCGGATGCGGGTGCGCTCGGCGTGGTCCGGGCTGACCTTGACGCTATGCACTTCCTGCAGCCACTCCCGGGCCACATCCTCGAAACTGCCGAGCGCCGGCAGGCCGGCCGCCTCCCGCTGCTGTGCCGCCTTCTTCTTCTCCCTGTCGGCCCTCGCTGCCTTGCGTGCGTCGCTCGGGTCCGTGCCCGCCGCGACCTGCGCCCGTGCCTCATCCGCCTTCCGTCGTGCCAGGGCCAGGCCGGTGTCCGGGTAGGTGCCCAGGCTCAGCGTCTTCCGTGTCCCGTTGATCGTGTAGCTGAAGCGCCAGGCATGCGCACCGCCCTTGACCGACAGCAGCAGGAACAGCCCGTCCCCATCGTTCAGGCGCTTGCGGGTGTCGTCGGGCTTGATGTTCTTCAGGTGCAGGTCCGTCAGCAGGTGTCGCGGCATGGGTGCAGTAACTCTCAGGTGCAGGAACCCCACGGGGGGCGGTTACTGCAGAAGTTGCCGCAGACGGGGCGCGGTTGGTAGCGAACGGATGCGGGCGCAAGCGGGCAAAGAAAAAGCCCTAGAGCGTTGATTCTCTAGGGCTTTTCTGTACTTCCGCGAACGCTTGAAAGTCGTCGCGGAACTTTGAATGGGCCGGGGAAGCCGGTGTTCGGGGATCAGCCTAGGCGCAGCGGGTGGGCACGGCGTCAGGACTCGAACCTGAATCATGCGCGGGCCTGTTGGCCAACAACAACCGTTCCTTCGGAAACTACCGTGCCCGGACAGCAGCATACCGCCGGTTCACGCGGCCCGGATCGGGATCACCTGCGCCCCGGCGCGCAGCCGGTCGAGATAGTCCGCCCATGCCTGCATCATCTGGCGGCGCTGGTCCATGAACTCCGCTCGGTCATAGGCCATGCCCAGCGGCCCGGCCTTGCCGTGCGCAAGCTGTGCTTCCATCACCTCGGGGGAGATTCCGGGCAGGCGTTCGGCCATGAGCGTGCGGGCCATCGCCCGGAAGCCGTGGGGCGTCATCTCCTCATTCGTGTAGCCCATGCGCCGCAGCGCTGACCGCGTGGTGTTGTCGCTCATCGGCCGATCCGCTGCCAGCACGGAAGGGAAGACGTACAGCCCGTGACCCGTGAGCGGGCGCAGCTCGTCCAGGATGGCCAGCGCCTGCGCCGACAGGGGCACCAGGTGCGGGCGGCCGTTGGTCTTGCCGTGCACCGTGCGCTTCATCTTCGTGGCCGGGATCGTCCACAGGGCGGCGGCGGTGTCGATCTCGCTCCACTCCATCGCCCGCATGTTCCCCGGACGCTGGAACAGCAGAGCTGACAGCGCCAGCGCGGCGCGGGTCACGGGCTGGCCTGCATACCCTTCGATGGCGCGTAGCAGCTCGCCGACCTTCACCGGCTCCAGAACGGCAGCCATGTGCGTGACCGTGGCCGGGCGCAGCTCGCTGGCCAGCCCGTCGGCGGGGTTGCGCTCACACCTGCCCGTGACCATGCCGCGCCGGAACACCTGCCCCATGCCCTCCGACAGCTTGCGCGCCGTCTCGCCTGCGCCTCGGGCCTCCACGCGATGCAGCACGTCCAGCAGGATCGGTGCCGTGATGGTGGCCAGCGGAAGTGAGCCGATCCGGGGGAATACGTCCTTCTCCATGCCGCGCAGCCACTTGGCGGCGTGCGTCTCGCTCCACCCGGGCGCCTTGCTGGCGTGGAACTCGCGGGCGACAGCCTCGAAGGTGGTTGCAGCACTGGCGGCCCCTAGGAGCTTGTCCGCCTTGCGCTTCTGCACGGGGTTGATGCCTTCCTGCCGGGTCTTGCGCGCATCGTCCCGCGCGAGCCGTGCCGCCTTCAGGGGAACGTCAGGGTAGCCCCCCAGCGCCAAGCGGGATTCCTTGCCGTCGGGGTAGAACTTCCAGAACCAGCGCTTCGAGCCGGCGGGCGACACCTCCAGGTACAGCCCACCCCCATCGGTCAGGCGGCGGCGCTTCAGGCCCGGCGGGCAGGTGGCGTTTCTGCAATCGGCATCGGTGAGCATGGGGGCGTTCCTCGGGTGTCCCGGTAGGTGAACCGGGGAACATGTGCCCCGGTTTGCCCCGGTGTCCCGATTCGTGCCCCGGATTGTTCCCCGGTTCGCCGTGCGCTGCAACGCGCCAACGTGCGCCAACGTGAAAAAAAGCCCCCTAGAGGAATGATCCTAACTAGGGGGCTTGAGCGGTCGTGAATCATCGTGATTCACTGGTTTGGTGGGCCGGGGCCAACCTTATTGAGCGCGTAAGTAATTGATTTGCAATGTTTTTTATGGTTTGAAGAACCTGATTCTTCATGATTGGTTCTTCCCGGCCAGCGTGTAACCGGCAAGGTCCGCACACGGCCACTGACCCTGCACCAGCAGGGCAGGCCCTCGACCTCGACCAGCCCGGCACCGACCCGGCCAGCAGTGGCGCACCTCGAGGCCGGGCGCACTGGCGTGGCCAGGCTGACCGGCAGCGCTGCGGCACCGACCGGCAGGCACTCGACCTCGACCGGCTCGGCGCTCGCCAGCGGCGGCCCGGCGAACAGCGGCAGCACCTCGAGGTCTGGCGCACTGGTGCGGCGTGGCCAGGCCGACCGGCAGCGCCGCGGCACCGGCCTTCAGCGCCAGAAGGCAGGCCCTCGACCTTGACCAGCCCAGCGCTAGTCCGGCCGGCAGTGCCCGCACCTCGAGCAGAAGAACGCCCCGTGAAGCCTTCCCGGATGCTTTTGCACTGGCCACAGCGGCCACAGTGGCCACAACAGGCTAAAAATCGTTCGCATGGGTGCGCATGCATCCGAATCGAACAGGGCGCTGTGGCCACAGCAGCGGGTACAACCTGCATGGCACCG
>NZ_BQWE01000003.1:0-475 GCF_023706025.1 Sphaerotilus sp. FB-3
TACTAATTGCTCGTGAGGCTTGACCCTATAACTTTGACATTCCTGTCAAGGTAAGAGTGTCGATGTGAACCGTACTTCAGTCGCGGTGAACGCAATCAATTGACAGATCAGCGCTGATTCATACAGACTCTACGAATTGTCTTTCAGGTTCCATCCTGAAAGACCAACGGTTATGCCTGACGACCATAGCGAGGTGGTCCCACTCCTTCCCATCCCGAACAGGACAGTGAAACGCCTCCGCGCCGATGATAGTGCGCATTCGCGTGTGAAAGTAGGTCATCGTCAGGCTTCTACAAGCGAGAAACGCCCAGTCTACGGACTGGGCGTTTTCTTCTCTTCGTCTTGTCTAGAGAGTGCAGCTGCACCGATCGATGTGCTAGAGCATCAGTTCGGCTCCAGTCTCTAGAGCAGACAAGCGAATCAGCATAGACCTTGTTGTTGACAGGGTTTAAAAAATGCATGATAATCTCGCTTC
>NZ_BQWE01000004.1:0-120502 GCF_023706025.1 Sphaerotilus sp. FB-3
TCACAAGGACCCGGATCCGAAGATCCGAGACACTCGCCTCAAACGCCCACGCTTATCGGCTGTTGATTTTTAAAGAGCTTGTCGCTGTCGTTTGCAGCGAGGAATCGAACTTTATCGACTCTTTCTTTCTTCGTCAAGACTTTTTGTTCTTTATTTTTGAACCCATCTTGCAAAGAAGGCCACCCGCCTCAGCGAGGGGCGAAATTTAGCACCTCCCGAGAGAAGGCGCAAGCACAGGATTTCAGACAGTCTGAGGGATCGCCGTCAAGGCACGCACGCGGCCGCTCGCCCAGACCGCACGAGGGTCTTCTGCTGCCAAGGCAAGGGCGGCGTGAGGCGCCAAGGGGGCGATCTCCGTGCGCAGGATGCGCTGCTTGATGGCGGGCAGCTGGCTGGGGTGCATGCTGAAGCTGCGAAGGCCGACAGCCAGCAGCATCTCGGTGAACTCGGCGTCACCGGCCATCTCGCCGCAGATGCAGACCTCCTTGCCCGCAGCGCGCGTGACCCGGATCGTCGAAGCCACCAGACCGAGAACCGCGGGATGCCAGGGATCGTAGAGATGGGCGACGCTCTCGTCGGCGCGGTCGATCGCCAGCGTGTACTGGATGAGATCGTTGGTGCCGATCGAGATGAAGTCGAAGTGCTTCAGGAAGATCGGCAGCATCAGCGCTGCTGCGGGCACCTCGATCATCGCGCCGACAGCGACATCGCCAAAGGCCGTGCCGTCACGCCGCAGCGACTCGCGGGCACGCTCGATCATGTCGAGCGCGGCACGAATCTCGCCGGGGTGGCTGATCATCGGCACCAGCAGCCGCACCGACCCGTGCTGCGCCGCACGCAGGATGGCGCGCAGCTGAACCATGAACATGCCCGGATCGGCCAGGCTCCAGCGGATCGCCCGCAGGCCCATCGCCGGATTGAGCGAATGCTCATGGCGCAGCTCGCTCAGGCTCATCCGGTCGAGCGGCTTGTCGGCGCCGATGTCGATCGTGCGGATGGTGACCGGCAGGCCGCGCAGCGCAATGACGACATCCCGGTAGGCCTCGTACTGCTCCTGCTCGTCGGGCAGCCGCCCGCCACGGTTCATGAACAGGAACTCGCTGCGGAACAGGCCCACGCCTTCGGCGCCGGCCTCGACCGCCGCGGCCGCATCCGACGGCAGCTCGATGTTGGCCAGCAGCTGGATGCGCTGCCCGTCCAGCGACACGGCGGGGCGATGGCGCAGCCGGGCCAGCCGATCGCGCTCGAGCTGTCCCTGACGCTGCCGGAAGCGATATTCCTCGAGGATCATCGGCGACGGATCGACGATGACCAGGCCGGCATCGCCATCGATGATGATCCAGTCGTCCTGGCGGATGATGCGGCTGGCATCGCGCGCGCCGACCACCGCAGGAATGTCCAGGCTGCGCGCGACGATCGCGGTGTGCGAGGTGCGTCCACCGACATCGGTGACGAAACCGCGAAAGACGCCGCCCTTGAACTGCATCATGTCGGCGGGAGAGATGTCGTTGGCCACCAGGACGACCGGCACATCGCCCTCGCACGACACCGGACCCAGCGCGGACCCGCCCCCCCGGCCCGAGTGCGCCGACAGCGTGCGGATCAGCCGCTCGGCGACCTGCTCGAGATCGGCCTTGCGCTCGCGCAGGTACTCGTCCTCCATCTCGTCGAACTGGCGAGACAGCATCTCGAGCTGGGCAGCCACCGCCCATTCGGCGTTGTAGTGCCGCTCCTCGATCCACTGGCGCGTCGCGCTGGCCAGCACCTCGTCGTGGAGCAGCATCAGGTGCACGTCCAGCAGGGCGACCAGTTCGGCGGGCGTGTCGCCCTGGACATCGAGCTTGAGCGCCTCGAACTCCCGGCAGACCTGATCGCGGGCCGCCTTCAGCCGGCGGATCTCGGCACCGACCTGATCCGCCTCGATGAAATAGTGGGCCACATCGACCCAGCTGGAAGCCACCAGCACCGCGCGCCCGATGGCCACGCCCCGGGAAACCGGCAATCCGAATACCTGAACGCTCATGGGGCCATGCTATCAGCGCCCCCCGCCCGCCCGCACCGGGATCGGCCCTCATCCGCAGGCCGACCCGTCATCGCGGCGTCATCGCCACGACATGCTCAGGTCACCGCACGGACCGAGCATCACGCCCATGACGAGGAGCGATCGATGAGGGAACTTCCGCTGCCCACGATGCCGCTGGCCGAGCTGCCAGCCGGCCGCCGCCGGGGACTTCTGCCGAGCCGGCCATCCACGCCGTCGCCGGCGGGCGCGGCCACTGCGGCGGCTGCGCCGGAACGGCTCAGCGTCGGCTGGGCACGGCACCAGGACGAGGTGCGCGAAGCCCAGCGGCTGCGCCATCAGGTGTTCGCGGTCGAGATGGGCGCCAGGCTGTCGCCGGTGAACGGCACGCCCGAAGGCCATGATGCCGACCTGTTCGACCCCTACTGCGAACACCTGATCGTGCGCTGCCTGGACGAGCGCTCGCCCCAGGCGGGCGAGGTCATCGGCACCTATCGGGTGCTGACGCCGCAGGCCGCGCGGCGCGTGGGCGGCTTCTACAGCGAGACCGAGTTCGACCTGACCCGGCTGCGCCCGCTGCGCGACCGCATGGCCGAACTGGGCCGCTCCTGCGTGCACGAGGACCATCGCCAGGGCGGCGTGATCCTGGGCCTGTGGGGCGCACTCGGCAGCTTCCTGGTGCGCAACGGCCTGGATTCGGTGATCGGCTGCGCGAGCATGTCGATGCGCGACGGCGGTCATGCGGCCGCCTCGCTGTGGGACCGTCTCTCGCGCACCCACCTGGCGCCGATCGAGCTGCAGGTGCGTCCACGCCTGGCGCTGCCGGTGGACGATCTGCGGCGCGACCTGCCGGTCGAGGCGCCGCCGCTGATCAAGGGCTATCTGCGCTGCGGCGCGACCGTGCTGGGCGCACCGGCCTGGGATCCGGACTTCCACACCGCCGATCTGCCGATGCTGCTGCAGCTGCGCGACCTGCCGGAAAAGTACCGCCGGCATTTTCTCGGCCACTGAACGGGCCGAGCCGCGGCTGTCAGCCGCCCTCGCCGAACTTGTCGTCGATCAGGGCGCGCAGGGCCTCCATCGCCTCCTGCTCGCGCTCTCCGCTGGTCTCGATCTCGATCTCGCTGCCGACACCGGCGGCGAGCATCATCACGCCCATGATGCTCTTGGCATTGATGCGGCGACCGTTGCGGTTGCTGATGAAGACATCGCAGGGGAAGCTGCCAGCCAGCTTGGACAGCTTGGCCGAAGGCCGGGCATGCAGCCCCAGCCTATTGCTGATGGTGATGGTGGTCTTGATCATGGGCACCGGGAAGAAAAGCCTGGTTCTGCGGCCGGGTCGAGGCGATCGGAAGCACGCCCTGCGCACCGCCCTGGACCGCACGGGCGAACAGCTCGTCCAGCCGTGCTCGGCCGGCATAGTTCAGCGTGCGCCACAGCATCGGCACGTTGACGCCGGCGAGCGCGCGCACCCGATTGCCGTCGACCAGCCTCTGCGCGATGTTGGAAGGCGTCGCGCCGAAGACATCGGTCATCACCAGCACCTCGGGATCATCGTCGAGCTCATCCGGCAGCAGGCTGCGCGCCTCGGCCTCGAGCGCCTCGGGGCTCATGTCGGGCAGCACGTCGAGCACGCGCAGCTGCTGCGCCTCGTCGGGAAAGGTGTGCGCCGCGATGGCCTTCAGCGCGGAAGCCAGCGGGGCGTGGGCGATGATCAGCAGACAGGCCATGGAACGATTGCTGCATTGCAAGGGTGCGGCATCATGCCATGCACGGCCGGTTCGTCACGCGCCCTGATCAAGGCGCCGGCCGCAGCGAGCCGATGAACTCCTGGGCACGGTCGCGCCAGCGCGACACCGGCTCGCCGCGGGTGATCGCGACCACCTGCAGCACCTGCAGGCCGCGCGCGGCGATCAGCACCTCGGCCTCGACCGCACGGGCATCGGCACCTCGCCCGCTCAGCAGCAGGCGCCGGGCCTCCTGCTGCGGAGTCAGGCCGGGGCCGGTCGCCTCCTGCGCCAGGGACTCCTCGGCCTGGAGATTGGCCGCCAGCCGGCTGCGCAGATGACGCAGCGTCTCGGACACCCGCGCCGGCTCGTCGATCTCGAAGAGGGTGACCGACCAGCCCAGGCCGCCGGCATCGCAGCTGGACATGCGTGCCGGCACGCTGCGCTCGAGCAGCCGCACCGCACGCTCGGCACGCTCGGGCCGGCAGGGAAACTGGATCACCAGGCCATCGGCCACCGCCACGTCGCGCCAGTCGAGCGCCGGCGCGCATCCGCCGCAGAGCAGGCCGGCTCCGGCCAGCAGCAGGACAGCACGGCAGCGGCGCAGTCGCGACAGGCAGGACACAGGCGTGAACATGCGCCGATTGTCGGCGGCCACATGCCCGGGCCGGCACCGGCCTTTCCCGCATCAGGGCTGGAACAGCCCGAGCAGCCGCTCGAGCACCGCCAGCATCGGGCGCTGCAGCAGCGGCAGCGTCAGCAGCAGCCCGAGCAGACCGACCGAGATCGTCACCACGAAACCGATCGAGAAGATCTGCAGCTGCTGAGCCACCCGGGAAATCACGCCCAGCACCAGGTTGACGAACAGCAGCATGGCCACCGTGGGCAGCGCGATCCACAGCCCGTAGCGGAACAGCTCCGCCCCCCAGACCTGGGGCTGGATGCTGAGCAGCAGATCGAAGGGATGGTCGGTGACCGGGAACTGGTGGAAGCTGGCCACCACCACCTCGACCAGCAGCAGATGCCCGTTGATCACCACGAAGAGCCAGGCGGCCATGGTGTTGAACAGCCGCGCCGACACGGTGCTCTGCCCGCTGGTGGTGGGATCGAAGAAGGTCGCGAAGTTCAGGCCCATCTGCAGGCCGATGACCTCGCCGGCGAACTCGATCGCGGTGAACACCACCTTGGCCGCGAAGCCGATGGTCACGCCGATGAAGACCTGCTGGACCACCATCGCCAGCGCGGTCGGGGTGTCGAGCGGCAGCACCGGCATCGGCGGCAGCACCGGCTGGGCGCACAGCGCCGTCAGCAGGGCCAGGCCGATGCGCGCGCGCACCGGAATCACCCGCATCGACAGCACCGGCGCGGCCGCGAACAGGCCCAGAATGCGCAGCAGCGGCCACAGCAGCGGCACGATCCACTGCAGCAGCTGCGCCTCGCTGAAGCCGATCACCGCAGGCGCGCCCGGGCCGGGCCTCAGCCGACCATCGAGGGAATGGCCTGCAGCATGCGCCGCAGGTACTCGACCAGCGTGGTGATCATCCACGGCCCGACCACCAGCAGCACCACCACCCCGGCGACGATCTTCGGCACGAAGGACAGCGTCGACTCATGCAGCTGGGTGGCGGCCTGCAGCACGCTGATCGTCAGACCGACGGCCAGGATGACCAGCAGCATCGGGGCAGCCACCATCAGCAGGATGGTCAGCGCCTCCTGGCCGATGGTGAAGACGAGGGAGGAATCCATCAGGGCGGTCCTGGAGCAGCGCGGCGGGTGCCGGTCAGGTGGCGAAGCTCGCCGCCAGCGAACCCAGCAGCAGGTTCCAGCCGTCGGCCAGCACGAAGAGCATCAGCTTGAAGGGCAGCGCCACCAGCACCGGCGACAGCATCATCATGCCCAGGCTCATCAGCACGCTGGCCACCACCATGTCGATGACCAGGAAGGGAATGAAGATCAGGAAGCCGATCTGGAAGGCCGACTTCAGCTCGCTGGTGACGAAGGCCGGCACCAGCACCCGCAGCGGCACCTGCTCGGCCTTGACCGAGGCATCGATGCGGCCGAGTTTCATGAACAGCGCCATGTCGGACTGGCGGGTCTGCTTGAGCATGAACTGGCGCATCGGCACCTCGGCGCGAGAGGCCGCCTCCTCGAAGGTGATCTGCGCGGCGGCGTAGGGCTTGTAGGCCTCGGTGTAGACCCGGTCGAGCGTCGGCCCCATGACAAAGAGCGTCAGGAACATCGACAGGCCGATGATGACCTGGTTCGGCGGGGAGGACTGGGTGCCCAGCGCCTGGCGCATCAGGCTCAGCACGATGACGATGCGGGTGAAGCCGGTCATCATCATCAGCATCGCCGGCAGGAAGGACAGCGAGGTGAGGATCAGCAGCGTCTGCACCGGCACCGAGTAGGTGCTGCCGCCACTGCCCTGCCCCACCACGATCGGCAGGCCGCCCGGCGTGGCCGGCGTGTTGGCCAGCACCGGCGCGGCGGCCAGCAGCGCGGGCAGCACGGGCAGCGCCAGCCGGGCCATCCGGACCAGAAGCGGCTTCGGCGATTCAGCTCGCATGATCGTTCTCGCGGACGGGCTGCACCGGCCCGGAGCGGCGCCAGCCCTCGAGCAGCCGCCGGAAGGCCGCATCGACCGGCGGCGCATCGGCGGCAGGAGCGGCATCGGCCGGGCCGGCCGGCAGCTGGTGCAGAACCGAGACCTGCTGCGCGGTCACGCCCAGCAGCAGCCGGCAGCGTGCCTCGCCCTCGCCGACCTCGACCAGCACCAGGCGCTGCTGAGGCCCCAGCGGGGTCTGCGACAGCACCCGCATCAGCGGTGCGGCCGCCGCACCCGACCGGAGACCGCCCCAGCCGCTGCGGCGCAGCAGCCACAGCGCCGCGGGAATCGACAGCAGCACCAGCGCCAGCCAGAGCAGCGACATCAGCGACGGCCCCACGGCCACGCCCCCGTCAGCCACCGCGGGAGAGCCGGCGCATGCGCTCGCTCGGCGTCACGATGTCGGTCAGGCGCACGCCGAACTTCTCGTTGACGACCACCACCTCGCCCTGGGCGATCAGGTAGCCGTTGACCAGCACATCCATCGGCTCGCCGGCGACGGTGTCGAGCTCGACCACCGAGCCCTGCGCCAGATGCAGGATGTTCTTGATCGGAATGCGGGTGCGGCCCAGCTCGACAGTGAGCTGCACCGGGATGTCGAGGATCAGGTTCAGATCCTTGCCCCCGGCCATGCCGGCGGCGCCGCCACCGCGCGGACCGCTGTCGAAGTCGGCGAACGGTGCCGGCGTGCCGTAGGCACCCGGATCGGACGGTTTTTCCTCGAGCGCGGCCGCCCACTCGGCGGCCATCGCGTCCTGTTCTGACAGGTCAGTGAGGTCGACCGAGGGATTTTCAGGCATTTTGATCTCCTATCCAGCTGACCTGCTGGTTGGTCAGCACACGCTCGATACGGATGGCGTAGTGGCCGCCGGAGGTGCCGTAGCCCGCCTCCAGCACCGGCACGCCGTCGACATGGGCCTTGATGGTCTTGCCCAGATCGAGCTCGATGAAGTCGCCGACCTTCATCGCCAGCAGCTGCTCGACGGTGGCGGGCGCCTTGGCCAGCTCGGCGACCAGCTCGACCTCGGCCGACTGGATCTGGTCGGACAGCAGGCTGATCCAGCGCTTGTCGGCGCCGGGCGCCTCGCCCTGGTTGTTGCTGCGCAGCACATCGCGGATCGGCTCGACATTGGCGTAGGGAATGCACACCCGCACCGAGCCCACCGACTCGCCAATCTCGATGGTGAACACCGTGGACACCACCACATCGCCGGCGGCGGCGATGTTGACGAACTGCGGCTGCATCTCCGATCGCTGGTAGGTCAGCTCCAGAGGATAGATGCCCTGCCAGGCCTTGTTGTATTCGCGCAGCAGGATCTCGACCATGCGCATGATGACGCGCTGCTCGGTGCCGGAGAACTCGCGGCCCTCGATGCGCGCCGGGAACTTGCCCACCCCGCCGAACAGCGCATCGATGAAGGCGAAGATCAGCGTGGGGTCGCAGACGAACAGCGCCGAGCCGCGCAGCGGCCGCATCGAGACGACGTTGAAGTTCGTCGGCACCATCGTCTCGCGCAGGAAGGCGCTGTACTTCTGCACCTTCACCTCGCCGACCGAGATCTCCAGATTGCGCTGGGCGAACTCGGTCAGCGCCGGCATGACGTTGCGGGAGAAGCGCTCGTTGATCACCTCGAGCATCGGCATGCGTCCGCGGACGATGCGATCCTCGCTGGCGAGGTTGTACTCGCGCACCGTGCCCTTGGGCGGACGCACGCCCTCGGTCTCGGCGACGGGAACATCACCGGTCATGCCCTGCAGGAGGGCGTCGACCTCATCCTGGGACAGGTTCTGCTGGCTCATGGGGTGCTCGCTGCGAAACCGGGCGCCGAGCCACGCTCACTGGACGATGAAGCTGGAGAAATGGACCTGCTGGACGGGGTTGTAGACCGGCGCACGCTTGCGCTTCTTCTTGCCGTCGTCCTCGCTCTCGTCGTCGATGTTGATGCCCATCGGGCGCACCACCTCGCGGGCGATCTCGGCGGCGAGCTGCTCCTTGCCCTCGCGGCCCTGCAGCTCGGCGGCGGTCTTGTGCGACAGGATCATCAGCACCGCGTTGCGGATCGCCGGCATGTAGGGCTTCATCTCCTCGGCGAACTTCGGGTCGTCGATCTCGAGGGTCACGCCGATCTGCGCATAGCGGTCGGCATCGCGGTCGGCCAGGTTGACGACGAACGGGTCCAGCGGCATGTAGGCCGGCGGCAGCTTCGGGTCGCGCTTGGCCGGCTTGGGTTTGGCGGCGGCGTGGGCTTCCTCGCCACCTTCCTCGGCCGCGGCAGCCTCGGCCTCGGCAGCCTTCTTCTTCCAGATCATGAAGCCTGCGCCGCCACCGCCCAGCAGCAGGACCACGACCACGCCGATGATGATGAAGAGCTTCTTGGAATTCTTCTTGGGAGCGGGTTGTTCCGCGCTCGCTGCCGCAGCCGACATGTCCTTCTCCTGCTGGTTGAGCCCCCCGCACGAGGGGCATCCGGATAGGGACGATTATTTGAAAACGGGGCGGGTGGCGAAGATCGGAAAAGCGCAGCAAAACCGGCGATTGATCCGACCCGCCCCGAAGGCTCAGGCAAACAGGTCGAGGCCGCCGGCGCGTGTAGGCGATCGGCGCACCGGTGCGGGCTCGACCGGATCCGCAGGGCGTGCCCGCCCTTCGGGCAGGTCGACGACAAAGCCGCTGCCCTGGCGGGACGAGGCCTGCTGGCCGCCGGCATCACGCGCCCGGCCCTCCTGGAAGGCGCCCGAGCCACCGGATCCGCCCGAACCGCCGGCCAGCGAATCGGAGCTGGCGCCCGACGAGGCCACCGGCGCGGTCTCGCCCACCGAGCTGCTGCCCAGCGACAGTCCGTCCTCGCCCAGCGCCGCCGCCAGTGCCGGCAGCGACTGCTCGAGCTGCTGACGGGTGGCCGCCTGGGTGGCGGCGAAGTCGACCGAGGCCACCGACCCCTCGATGGCGATGCGCACCGACACCGGCCCCATCTCGACCGGATTCAGGTGCAGCGTGACCTCGCGCAGCCCGTGGCGCGACAGGCTGGCGTGCTGTGCGACATGCGCCACCATCTCGTCGGCGAAATCAGGATGGCCGAAAGGCGTCTCGACACGCGACTCGGCCACGACCGCCGGAGCCGCCGACGCCGCGCCCTGGGCCGGCACCGTCGCCTGGGCCTGCGCCAGCGCGCCCACCCAGTCCTGGGCCGCTCCGGCAGGATCGAGACCCGCGGCCGGCTCGGTGCGATCGCTCGGCGCGGTGGAGCCGGTGCGCAGCGCCTCCAGGCCGGCGCCGATGCTCGGGCCGATCGGCATGCGGCTGTCGGTCGAACTGACCGCACTGCTCTGGGGCGCGGCTCGGGCCGGATCGGCCTGTACAGGCGTCGGCGATCCGGCAGCGACCACGGCGGCGGTGGCGGCCTGAGTCTCAGGCGCATGGCCGGACAAGGCCCGCGCCCCACCGACCTGTGCGGCTGCCTGCAGCCGCAGCGAGGCCTGCAGGGCACGATCGGCCGCAAGAGCAGCTTCGGAGGACAGCCTGTCGGACGAAAGAATCGGGCGATCGCTGCGCGTCTGCGGCCCTTCCACCGTACGCGCGGAACGACCGGACTGCCGCGAGAAAGCCGTTTCCCCCAAGGCCGCCAGAGCCGGACGGGCTTCGGAGGAGGCCAGCGCGCCGGCTGCTGAGGCACGGGCGGCCTCTGCGACAGACATGCTGTCCTGCAGACGCTGCTCCGGGACGCGGCCGGCCGGCGGCAAGGCCTCGCTGAAATCCGTGACAGGAGCGGCTCCGGGCATGGAGGCCTCATGGACGGCGGTCGCGCCGGGCATCGCACCGGCCCCGCGCTGCAGACGAGCCGGTTCACTGGTGGCCACCGGCGAGAACACCGGATCAGCAGATGCCCCGGTCGTCGTCTGCGGCGGAGCCATCTCGGACACCGACAGCAGCGTGGAGCCCGGTGCGGGCACCGCAGCCGGATCCGGCATCGGCGGCAGCTGCAGCTCGGGCGCTGGCGGCAGCAGGCCGTGCTCCATCCGCCAAGGCGCGTCGGCCTCGTCGGCGACCGGCTCCGGCTCGGCGGCGACGTCGCCCGGCGCTTCGATCTCGGCCGGCTCCCCTGAAGACGCCAGCAGCGCAGCAAGCCGATCAGCCGAGAGCCCTTCAGCGCCGGAGCCGGCATCCGCCAGCGTCGCGCGTGCAGAAGCCGTCTCGCGCCCGGCAGCGGCATTCATGCGCAGCCGCAGCAGCGCACTCAGGCTCAGCCCCCCCAGCGAAGTGCCGCCGCCCTCGCCTGCAGCCAGCGGCGATCGGTCCGCGGCTTCGGGATCTCCAGGCACTGCGGTCGGCGCCGTGGCGGCACCGGTCATCGACGATGACAGCAGACCGGCGAAGGTCGTGCCTGCGCCCGAGCCCCCCTCGGCAGAGGATGCGGCCCCCGATGGGGCTCCACCACGGCCGGCACGGGCCGGCAGCGGGGACAGATTGAGCAGGGATGGATCCATCGCGTCATCCGCCGTGGCCGGCGGCCTCCTGAAGTCGGTTCCAGGCCATGCGCGAGGCGCGCTCGTCGATCTGGCGCTGCTCCTGGCGGTCCTGGTGGTGGCGGACCGCATCGGTGCGGCGCTTGATCAGCTTGTTGATCGCGGCGACCCGGCGTTCGGCCTCCAGCGTCTCGGACTGGCGATGCGTCAGCACCTGCCGGGCCCGGTCGACCTGGGCGGACTGCATCGACACCGCCTGGTGCAGCCGGTCGGTGAAGGCGTGGTGGCACTGCACCAGCGGCATGGTGACCGACTGGCGCATCGCGCTGCTCCAGCGCGACTGGTGATCGCGGCTGTAGGTGGAGAGCTGTTCATGCTGGCGCAGCGCCGCGTCCAGCGCCGCATCGGCGCGACGCTGCTGGGCCAGCGCGGCATCGCGCTGGCGTTCGGCATGTTCGAGCAGGGTGACGAGGGACTGGGTCATCGATGGACTTCGGTCGGGGTTCAGACGCGGGTGATCTGGCGCAGCATCGCGACGCTGTCGCGCAGCTGCGCCCGGGCATGGGTGTCCTGCTGCAGCAGCGCCATCATCGCGGGCTGCGACTTGACGGCGGCATCGAGCTCGGCATCGTGGCCCGGCACATAGGCGCCGAGCTGGATCAGGTCGCGCGCCTTGCTGAGCTTGGACAGCAGCTTGCGCATCTGCCGCGCCGCGGCGATGTGCTCGCGCGGCACGACGTTGTTCATCACCCGCGAGATCGAGCGCTCGATGTCGATGGCCGGATAGTGGCCCGACTCGGCCAGCTCGCGCGACAGCACGATGTGGCCGTCGAGGATGCCGCGCGCGGCGTCGGCGATCGGATCCTGCTGGTCGTCGCCCTCGCTCAGCACGGTGTAGAAGGCGGTGATCGAGCCCTGGCCGGGGCGGCCGTTGCCGCTGCGCTCGACCAGCTGCGGCAGCTTGGCGAAGCAGCTCGGCGGATAGCCCTTGGTGGCTGGCGGCTCGCCGATGGCCAGCGCGATCTCGCGCTGCGCCATCGCATAGCGGGTCAGCGAGTCCATCAGCAGCAGCACGTCCAGGCCCTGGTCGCGGAAATGCTCGGCCACCGCGGTGGCGTAGGCCGCGCCCTGCAGCCGGCTCAGCGGCGGCGCGTCCGCCGGCGCGGCCACCACCACCGAGCGCGCCCGGCCGTCCTCGCCCAGGATGTCCTCGATGAATTCCTTGACCTCGCGGCCGCGCTCGCCGATCAGGCCGACGACGATGACGTCGGCCGCGGTGTAGCGCGCCATCATGCCCAGCAGCACCGACTTGCCCACGCCGGTGCCGGCGAACAGGCCGATGCGCTGGCCCTTGCCGACGGTCAGCATCGCGTTGATCGAGCGCACGCCGGTGTCCAGCGGCGTGCGCACCGGATCGCGGTCCATCGCGTTGATCGGCCGGCGCACCAGCGGCATCGGCTGCACGCCCGTCAGCGGCCCGCCGCCGTCCATCGGCCGCCCGCCCGCGTCGACCACCCGGCCGAGCAGGCCGTTGCCGATCGGCAGATGGCAGGAGCGGTCCTCGGTGCGGCGCCACATGTGGCGGCTCTCGCCAAGCTCGAGCGCAGGCACCGGCACCTCCATCGGCACCACCCGCGCGCCGCTGGCCAGACCGTGGATCTCGCCGGCCGGCATCAGGAAGGCGCGGTCGCCGGTGAAGCCCACCACCTCGGCCTGCACCGGCGGCTGGCCCGGCATCAGCACCTCGCACAGCGAGCCCACCGGCACGCGAATGCCGACCACCTCGAGCACCAGACCGGTCACCCGCACCAGCGTGCCCTGCACCAGCAGCGGCGCATCCAGGCTGGCGCGCTCGTGCATTTCCTCGAGGAATCGCACCCAGCGTCCGGGAATCTCGCCGGGTGCCGGACGGGCGCCATCGCGCATCGCCGTCATGAATGCGCTCCGTCACCCGAAGGATCGGCCAGCGACAGCGGACCGAGTGCGGCCATCGCACGCGCCCAGCGGGTGGCCACCCGCGCGTCGACCGTGCCCAGGTCGGACTCGACCAGGCAGCCGCCGCGCTCGATGTTCGGATCGGCCACCAGCCGGGCATGGCGGGTGCTGAACAGATCGCCGCAGCCCTGCTCCACCGCCACCAGATCGGACGGATTGAGCCGCACGCGGATGTGGCGCGCCGACAGCAGCACCTCGCCCAGCGCCTCCTGGGTGACACGCACCACCGCTGCGGCCGGCGTCTGCAGCTCGGTGCGCAGCACCTGGCGAGCCACCTGCAGCGCGATGCCGGCCACCCGGCGCGCGATCGCCTGGTCGAGCCCGTCGAGCTGGCGCTGGAACTGCTCCAGCGCCGCGGCGATCGGCACGCCGACCTCGGCCTCATGCTGCTGGCGATAGTCCTCGAGCGCGTTCAGGCCCTCCTCGCGGCCGATCCGCAGCCCCTCGTCGCGACCGAGCGCACGACCCTTCTCGAACGCCTCCTCGGCCAGATGGCGCGCCCGGGCCTGCTCGGCCTGGCGCGTCTCCTGGACCGCACGCAGCACCTCGGGCGGCGGCGCCGGCGGCTCGGCCGGCGGCGTCGGCTCGCCGCTGCGGCGGGCACGGGTCGCGGCCGGCACATCGAGCCGCCCCGGACTCCAGCGCACCACGTCGCCGAGTTCCTCGCGCGGAATGAAGCGGGTGAGCGAAGGCGGCACCGCCGCCGGAAGCGCCTGCAGGTCGATCGGCGCGAAGCCGGGATCGCGCGCCTGGCGCTGCACCCGCTCGGCGAAGGACTCAGAGGAACTGGCCATCGCTGCCTCCGCCCAGCATCAGCTGACCTTCGTCCGACAGGCGCCGGGCGATCTGCAGGATCTCCTTCTGCTCGGCCTCGACCTCGGCGACCCGCACCGGGCCGCGCGAGGCCAGATCCTCGCGCAGCATCTCGGCGGCGCGGCTGGACATGTTGCGGAAGATCTTCTCGCGCAGATCGTCGGTGGCGCCCTTGAGCGCGACCAGCAGCGACTCGCTCTGCACTTCCTTGAGCAGCGCCTGGATGCCGCGGTCGTCCACGCGCATCAGGTCGTCGAAGGTGAACATGCTGTCGGTGATCTTCTGCGCCAGCTCGGAGTCGGTCTCGCGGATGTAGTCCAGCACCGAGGCCTCGATCGCGGTGCCCAGCAGGTTGAGCACCTCGGCCGCGCTCTTGACGCCGCCCATGTTGGCCTTGCGCATGCGATCGCCGCCGGCCAGCACCTTCGACAGCACGTCGCTGAGCTCCTTGAGCGCCGCCGGCTGCACGCCGTCGAGCGTGGCCAGGCGGATCATCACCTCGTTGCGGTGCCCCTCGGGGAAGCGGCGCAGCACCTCGCTGACCTGCTCCGGCTCGAGGTGGACCAGGATGACCGCGACGATCTGCGGATGCTCGCGGCGCAACAGATCGGCCACCGCGGCCGGATCCATCCACTTGAGGTTGTCGATGCCCGGTGCGTCATTGACCCGCACGATGCGGTCGATCAGCAGATTGGCCTTGTCGTCGCCCAGTGCGCGGCGCATCACCCGGCGCACATACTCGTCGGTGTCGAGCTCGAGCAGGCCGGCGTCATGCACCTGCTCCTCGAAGCGCAGCAGCACCCGCTCGTAGCGGTCGCGCTGGATCGTCTTGGTGCGGGCCATCTTCTCGCCGAGCTTCTGCGCCTCCTTGGGCGTGAGGTGGCGGAAAACCTCCGCGGCCTCCTCCTCGCCCATCGAAATCAGCAGGATCGCCGCGTCCTCGAGTCCCTGGTCATCCATGGATCGACATCCTCGTGTTCATCATTCGGCTTCGGTGCCATTGACCCAGCCGCGCAGGATGCGCGCCACTGCGGCCGGATTCTTGCGGGTCAGGTCGCGCACCTCGTTGAGGCGGCGATCCGACGGGCTGAGTTCCTCCGGTGCGGCCAGGGCCGGCGTCGTGCCTGCGGCGCCACCGGTGCCGGCATCGGTCAGCGCCGGCAGCTCCTCGACATCGTCGACCACCGCATCGAGGCGGTTCTTCTCGCGCTCGAGCTCCTCGGCCTTGCGCATGTCGCGCAGCACCGGCCGGATCACGCCGAACACCACCGCCAGGCCGAGCGCCACCAGCGCCAGCGGCACCGCCAGCGTGCGCACCATCTCGAGCAGCTGCGGCTGCTTCCACAGCGGCAGCTCCGAGGTGTCGACCTCGACCGGCCGGAACGGCGCGTTGACCACCTTCACCGTGTCGCCGCGCTCCTTGACGAAGCCGACGCTCTCCTGGACCAGCGCGGTCAGCTTGTCGAGTTCCTCCTGCGACAGCGGCTGCGAGGTCGGCTGACCCTTCTTGTCGGTGCCGGCGCGGTGGTTCACCACCACCGCCACCGCCAGGCGCTTGACCGTGCCCGTGGCGGCGCGCACCACCCTCACCGTCTTGTCGACCTCGAAATTGGTCACCGCATCACGCCGGCCGCTGGAAGTGACCGCTCCAGCGGCGCCCCCCATCGGCTGCATGGTCTGGGCGGTGCCATTGACCGGTGCGCTGGCACCGGCCACCGGCTGGTTCGAGGCCGCACCGGGCACCCCCCCGACCATCTGGCCGCTGCCGGCGCCGCCGATGTTCTCCGAGGTCTGCGAGCTGCGCACCGCCGCGGGCTGGCCGCCCTGGTTGGGCCGGAATTCCTCGGTGGTCGACTCGGTCTGCGAGAAATCGATGTCGGCCGACACCTGGGCGCGCAGGTTGTCGCGTCCGATCACCGGCTCGAGAATGTCGAGAATGCGCTTCACATAGGCCTGCTCGACCCGGCTGACATGCTGCACCTGGGTGGCATCGAGCATGTTGGTCGCGCCGCTGCCGTCCTGAGCCTCCGACAGCAGCGCGCCGGTCTGGTCGAGCACGCTGACCGCCCGCGGGCTCATCTCCGGCACGCTGGCCGACACCAGATGCACGATGCCGGCGATCTGGGCCCGGTCGAGCGTCTGCCCCGGATACAGCGTCAGCAGCACCGAGGCGCTGGGCTTCTGCTGGTCGCGGAAGAAGCCGTTCTGGTTCGGGATGGCCAGATGGACGCGCGCGGCCTCGACCGCCGACAGCGCGGTGATCGAGCGCACCAGCTCGCCCTCGAGGCCGCGCTGGAAGTTGAGCCGCTCCTGGAACTGCGTCGTGCCGAAGCGGGCGCCATCCATCAGCTCGAAGCCGACCGCCGAGCCCTTGGGCAGCCCGGCCTGGGCCAGCTTCAGCCGCACGTCATGCACCTGGTCGGCCGGCACCAGCACCGCGCCGCCGCCCTCGCTGAAGCGATAGGGCACATTCATCTTCGACAGCTGCGCGACGATCGCGCCACCGTCCTTGTCGGAGAGGTTCGAGAACAGCACCCGGTACTCGGGGCGGCTGCTCCAGAGGACCGAGGCGACGATCAGGGCCAGCATCGCCGCGACGCCGCCGGCCAGCATCGCCTTGCGGCGCGGGGGCAAGGCCCCAAAGCGCTCCGTCAGCCGGGTCGGCCCGACCGCGAGGGTCGACGACTGGGGCGCAGTCAGTGTGGTCGGGCTGCTGGAGAGGTCCATGTCCATGTGTCAGTGGTCGCATGCCAGGACGGTCATGCCTGAACTGGATTATTCGGAGACCTGAGCCTCACGATGGTCCGAACAGCTTCGCGAACCCCGGGTTCTTCATACCATGTCGGCAGGAGCCGGCGCGTAGGATGCCCAAGCTGTGGAGGTACACCTCATGGACGTCAGACTCAAGCCCTTCGACTTCTCCCAGGCCCTGACCCGCACCGGTGCGCTGACCGATGCGGCAGGCGCGACGAATGCCGCCCGCCGCACCGCAGGCAGCGAACGCCGCGAGGACTTCTCCGGCGTGTTCAGCCATGCGCTGAAATCCGTCAGCGCCGCACAGAACGAGGCCGGCCGGCTGCAGCGCGAGGTCTCGCTCGACAGCTCGACCGTCTCGATCGAGGAGACGATGATCGCCATGCAGCGCTCCAACATCGGCTTCCAGATGGCGCTGCAGGTGCGCAACCGCGTGGTGCAGGCCTACAGCGAAGTGATGAGCATGCAGGTCTGAGCGCGACCGCCATCCAGAAGCAATGCAAAAGGCCCTGGCAGCCGTCAAGCTGCCAGGGCCTTCTTCATGGGACGTCCCGGATCAGTCCAGTCCGGGTCAGAGCGTCAGCAGGCGCGAACGGCGCTGGGTCTGGTCGATGTAGCGCTGCAGCTCGCGCTCGGTCACCAGATCGAGTCCGGCCAGCTCGCAGCCGATGCGCCAGTAGGCGCCGCCGATCGCCTCGACGCGCGACACATGCGAGATCACCAGGCCGGTGTTGATGCGGGTGCCGGCATCGAGCTCGAGCAGCACGTTGGGCAGGCGCTGCCCGCGCTGGAACAGCTCCAGCGGCTCGGCCAGCATCAGCGCCACGCCGGTGTAGCTCAGGTCGATGATGCGCAGCTCGAGCTGGCGACCGGCCAGCTCCGGATGCGCCATGCAGGCCTGGGCCCGGCCGCGTCCGATCGGCTGCACCCGGAAACTGCTGCGGCGCTGGAAGCGGAAGACCTCGCGCGGATAGGAGGCATTGAGCACGCTGCCGACGCGGCCGTTCACCAGCACCAGATCATCGACATCGAACTGGATCTTCACATTGTCCAGATAGGCGGTGGCGGTGAGATCGCCCGCACAGACCAGCCGCTGGACCGCCTCGGCCTTGGGATCGACGGAGAACACCAGCACCTGGTGCTCGCTGTCCTCGGCCCACAGCGAGGTGGAATAGGTCGGCAGGTCGGCCCCGCCCAGCGACACCGGAATGTCGTTCTGCACCATCTGCCGCAGCAGCGCACGAATCTCCACCTGCGAGCGCACCCGCAGATCGGCACTGGCCGCCGGCATCGCGCAATCGCGCCTTCGGATCGAACCGTCTCGTGACATCGCGCCTCCCTGCGCTCAGTGCAGCACGTTGTGCCCGGGATGAACGAGCATGCTGTCGAGATCCTCCAGCCACGGCTCGGCCAGGATGCGGATCTCGGCGTCGTTGCGCAGGATGCGCTGCATGATCCGGGACTTGACCTGGACCTCGTCGCAGGCCAGCCGGTTCTGGTGATCGGCCGCATGCTTGAGCTGGGAGATCAGGACGGCGCAGGCCCCTTCGAGCTTGACGACCCGATCCCAGTTGCCGACGCGGGCCGCCTCCAGCATGTCGGCGCTGGCCTGCTCGATGGCTTCGTAGTACTGCAGCAGCGGGCTCTTGCGGACCGGATCCGGCATCGGGTGTCGGGCAGTGGCGGCTTTGGACATGGTGGACCTATGGGAACACGTGGTGCGGCGGACGCAGCGAGCGTCCGGGTCAGGCCCTCGCCCCGCGTGCCACCTGCGGACCGATCTCGACCCAGGCCTCGCGGATCGGCCGGATCAGCCGGTCCGCTTCCTCGAGGATCGAGACGTCGTTGCGCAGGTTGGCCAGCGTCAGGCGCGAAATCACGTAGCTGTAGAGCGCGTGAAGGTTGTGGGCCACGTCGCCACCGGCCTCCAGGTCGAGGGCGGCCCGCAGGCCCTCGTCGAGGATGCGCACCGCCCTGCCGATCTGCTGGCACTTCACTTCGATCAGCTTCGCCTGCATGGCCAGCCGCGCTCGTCCGACGGATTCCAGGAAACCATCGAACAGCATCAGCACAAGCTGATGCGGCGAGGCCGCTTCCACCTGGGTCTCGAGACCGACCTGGGCGTACATGCGGGCGAACTGCTGCGCGCGACCGAAGGGAGATGACACCATGGCAGGAGAGAATGCGCTGTGATACATGGCTGGGTTCTTCTCGGGAACTGGGGCGATGGCGAACAGTTGTCACTGTCTTATCGTCGCGCCCGCGCCCCGACTTGAAGCATTGGCAGGGGTGGATTCAGGACAGTTCCGCGGCCAGCGGGGCGGGAGGCAGGCCAGCGTCCTGGCGCGCGACCATGCGCAGCAGCAGCCGCTCCAGGTCGCGCGCGAAGCGCCGGCCATCGAACAGGGGCGAATCGGTGCGAGCCTGCTCGAGCCGCAGGCGAAGCGCCGCGCAGGCCCCGGGCTCGGTCGCCAGCCGGATCGCCTCGGCGATGTAGCGGTCGATGTCGTCGCAGGCCAGATCGGACAGGCCCAGCGTGCCCAGCAGACTGCCCGCGACCCGGGAAGCAAAGCTGCGGCCCGTCAACGCCAGCACCGGCACGCCGGCCCACAGGGCATCGCTGGCGGTGGTGTGGCCGCCGCAAGGGTAGGTATCCAGGCACAGATCAGCCAGCGGCAGGCGGGCGCGGTGCAGATCGGCACGCAGGAAGGGCGCGAAGACCAGCCGCGCCGGGTCCAGACCGCGAGCCTGCGCCTCGGCGCGCAGACGCTGACGGGCCGGCTCGTGCTCGACCAGCAGCCACAGCACCGAGCCCGGCACCGCCTGAAGGATCCGGCACCAGGCCTCGAAGACCTCCGGCACGATCTTGTAGGGCATGTTGAAGCTGGCGAACACGAAACTCGCCTCGGCCGGCAGTCCGCACTGCGCGCGGGTCGGCGGCTCAGGCCGGCTGCGCGTGCTGTCGTTGGGCTGGTAGCAGTGCGGCATCTGGGCGATCCGCTCGGTGAAATCGGGCTGGGCCTCCAGCGGCGTCACCACCGGATCGCCGATGAAGTAGTCGATGAACGGCGCGCCCGTGGTGCCCGGATAGCCCAGCCAGGACACCTGCACCGGCGCCGGCCGGTGGGCCATCACGTCCATGCGTGCACCCAGCGTGTAGCCCTTCATCTCGATCAGCACGCCGATGCGGTCATCGCGGATGCGCCGCGCCAGATCGCCCGAGGTCAGATCGGCCGTCTCGCACCAGGCGGTCGCGGCGGCACGGATGCGCGCGCGCAAGGCCGAGCCGTCATCCGGACCGCCCGAGTACAGCCACAGCTCGAAGCGCTCCCGGTCGATCGCCTCGAGACATTCGGCGACCAGGATGGCGGTGGCATGGTTGTGGAAATCGCTCGACACCAGGCCGATGCGCACCCGGCCCTGCGGGCGCGGCACCTTCATTTCCGCCCGGCGCGGCACCGCCGCCATGCGGCCGGTCTGCTGGCGGCAGGTCAGGCGCGAAGCCCAGTGCAGCACCTCGGGGTCGTCGGTGAGCGTGATCAGCGGAAAGCCGTTGACGACCCCCGGCAGGGTCTGGCCCTCGGTGGCCTCGACACGCTGGATGCACTGAGCAAGGCGATCGAAGTCCTCGGCCAGACCGGCCCAGTCGCAGGCCCAGGAACTGGCATGGGCCGCGCCCACCGCCGCACCGAGATCCCGCGGCTCGTCATCGAGCAGCATGCGATGGCACAGCGCCGCCTCGGCATGGCTGCCGTGCTTCATGAAGCCATGCGCCATGCCGAGCAGGGCCTGCCGGCGGATCGACCGGTCCGGACCGGCCAGCGCCAGCGCCATCGAGCAGGCCTTGACCGTGCCCTCGAAGTCGAACAGCTTGATGCGGGCCTTGGCCAGCGCCAGATGCCAGCGGGCATCGCGCTCCACCGAGGCATCGAGCGACTCCAGCACCCGGACCACCTCGGCATTGCGGTGGCGCTCGAGCAGCAGGTCGGCCAGCAGCTGGCAGGTTCCCGCGCTGGAGCGGTCGAGCCGGAAGGCCTGCTCGAGATGGCGGATGCTGTCGTCGATCAAGCCCAGGGCATGCTCGCACTGGGCCAGCCGGGCCCAGTGGATCGCCTGCCCGGGCGACTGCCGCGTCGCAGCGAGAAACTGCTCGCGTGCCGCCTTCAGCTGGCCGCGGGACTGCAGTTCCTGTCCGCGATGCGAGGCCGCGCCGCCGGGGTCTCGACGACCGGGCACGCTGCGCCCCCGGTCCGACACGACCGGACGCGCATCGACAGAGGAAAGACTCATGGGAATGCCTCTGAAAGGTGGAGTGACGACTGGACCGATCGAGTCTGTCACTTCCCCCGTCGAGGCATGGCCCGATAAGGCGTGCGTCACACGCCAGTTCGACGAGCGTCGCGATGGCGGTGGGCGCCGGGATCAGTAGTAGTAGGAGCGGCTCAGCGAGGTGGCCAGGTTGTTGACGGCGGTTCCCAGGGAATTGAGGTTGGACATCCGCTTGTCGAGCGACTGGTACTGCTTGTTCAACCGGTCCTCGATGCCGGTCAGCCTCAGCTCCATCGCGTCCTGCTTGTCCTGGTTGCGCTTGAGCTCGGTGCGCAGGCCGTCGGTGCGCGTCTGCAGCGCGCCATCGGTCCCCAGCACACCGTCCGCGTACTTGCGGAACCGCTTCATCACGCCGGTCAGCGCCGTCGTGCTGCCGTCGCCCCCGTTGAGCAGTTCCTTCACCTGGGTCGGATTCTCGAGTGCCGCATCGAGCTTCGACGACTTCAGCTCCAGCTTTCCGGACGCGTTGATCGACACGCCGATGTCGGACAGCCGCTTCAGGCTCCCGCTGTCGCTGCCTCCGAAAGCCTCGAACACCATCTGCCGCATCTGGCTCTGGATGCCCACGGCCGTGCGGTCGGCCTGCAGCTTGCCGGCCGTCTTCGTCGCCGCGTCGTACTTCGTCTCGCTCTTGATCGTGTCGGACAGGCCGTTGAACGCACTGATGAAATCGTTGATCGCCGTCTTGACATCCGAATGTTCGGCCGCGACGGCCAGCTCGACCGGCGTGCTGCTGGTCTTGCTCAGCTTGATCGACAGACCCTCGATCGCGTTGTCGATCGTGTTCGAGGCCGAGCTGATCGACAGGCCGTTGATCAGCACCTGCGCGTTGCCGGCCACCTGATTGCGCGACATCGGCGAGGCCGTGGTGGCGTCATAGGCCAGGGCCGAGAGCCCGGTGGCCGCGTTGCCGTCGTCGCTGGTCTCGTTGACGGCAATGCGGAAGGCATTCTCCTCGCCCGTCTTCGTCGAGCGCAGCGTCAGCCGGGCCCCCGACGCATCGGTCACGATGCCGGCGGTCACGCCGGCGTTGGCCTTGTTGATCTTGTCGCGGATCGAGCCCAGCGAAGTCTCTCCGGCGCCGATGCTGATCGTGACCGGCGTCGCGCCCGACTTCGCGCTGAAGCCGGTCGGCGGCGTCCCCCCGGTCCAGCTGCCCAGCTCGATCGTCATCGACCCCTCCGACAGCGTCGCGCTGCTGCCCGAGAACACCGAGCTGCTGACCGTCTGCGTCGTCGCCAGCGCATTGACCTGCAGCGAGTGGGATCCTGCCGCCCCGCTCTTGCCGCTGACCGGGGTGACCGTGGCCACCGAGGCATCGGAGACCGTCGTGCTGGTCTGACCCCACAGCGACGTCGAGTTGAAGGCGGCCGACTTGTCGCGCAGCGTCGACAGCGCGCTCTGGATCTTGCCGAACGACGAGATCTGGGCATTGATCGAGCTCTGCGTGCTCTGCAGCGTCTTTAGCGGCTGGCGCTCGATGGCCATCAGCTGGCTGACGATCGAGCTGACGTCGAGACCACTGCCCAGACCGGACGCGGTAATGGAAGCCATGAAAACTACTCCTGAAGACTGAGGACGCTCGCGACGAGTTCAAGCACGAACGCGCAGAACGGACGGGCCGATCTGCGCGCAGAGGGAATCGACAGAAGCAGCCCGGGCCTCGGCCCGGACCACCTGCTGATCCGGATCAGGCCGGATCAGCGCAGCAGCGACAGGACCTGCTGCGGCTGCTGGTTGGCCTGGGCCAGCATCGTGTTGCCCGCCTGCGAGAGCACCTGGGCCCGCGACAGGTTCGCAGATTCGACCGCGAAGTCCGCGTCGGTGATGCGGCCGCGTGCCGAGGTGATGTTCTCCTGGCTGGTCGCCAGGTTGGCCACCACGCTCTCGAAGCGGTTCTGCACCGAGCCCAGGTTCGAGCGGGCCGAGGTCACCTCGTCGATCGCGGCATCCAGGTTCGAGATGGTCGTCAGGGAGGCCGCGACCGTCGAGATCGAGGCAGCCGTGCCAGTGATGGCCGCAACCATGCCGGTGCCTGCGGTCATGTTGCGCAGCGCGACCGTGATGCGGTCGGTGGCATCGGTGTCGGTACCGATCTGGAAGGCCATGCTGGTGGCCGCCGAGTTCAGCAGGTTCTTGCCGTTGAACTTGGTGCCTTCGAGCACGCGGCTGACTTCGGTCGCCAGCGCAGTGTATTCCTCGTTCAGGTTGACACGGTCGCTGGTGTCGTTGGTGGAGTTGGCCGACTGGACCGCCAGCTCACGCATGCGCTGCAGGGACTCGCCGACCTTGCCCAGGGAACCTTCAGCCGTCTGCGCCATCGAGATCGCATCGTTGGCATTGCGCGTCGCGACGGTCATGCCGCGAACCTGCGAGGTCATGCGCTCAGCGATGGCCAGACCGGCCGCATCATCCTTGGCCGAGTTGATCCGCAGGCCGGTCGACAGACGCTGCATCGAGGTCGACAGCGAGCCCTCGGTCGACTGCAGAGCGCGCTGAGCGCTCAGCGAGGCCATGTTGGTGTTGATGGTGGTAGGCATAGCTACTCCAGTGATGTCTGATGCTGATGAGCTTGGTGCCGCTCCCGGCACCTGATCGGCTCGTCGCACATGGGGTCCGAGCCGTACTTGAGTTTTCGACGACTCGCCGCCCGGCTTGAGGCTGAACTGAGCATTTTTTCACCCCAGTTCTTGCCTCCGCACACCAAGGCACATCAGCACATGCCCTCCACGCCCGCCGTCAATCTGTCAAGAAGAACACCAATTGGTACCACTTCAACTGCGCAAAAGTGAAACATTCGGTGCTAGAAACGCTCGCAACCTTCTTTGCGTGACGCCATGCCGGCGGACACGCCTGCTCCGGAGACTTCCTCATGATCAACCTCGTCGTCGCCTGCCTGGGGCAGGACATCCGCTGGATCGACGAGCTGCCCGCCTCCTGCGGGATCAGGCTTCACGCGCCACTGCATCCCGATGCCACCGCCGGCCTGCACCGGCCGGTCCAGCGCGTGTCGGCCGAAACTGACACCAGCGCGGCGGAGATGCATCTGCGCCACCTGCTGGCCCTGCCGGGCGGTGCGCCACGCGATCTGACCGTGTTCTGCGACGGCCAGCCCTTCGACGCGGCACCGGCCCTGCTCGATCTGATCGACAGCGAGGACGAATGGAGCGACGTTCAGCCCCTGGGCGCGCCCCTGGCGCTGCGCGATCTGCCGGAAGCCGAACTGGCGCAGCATCCCGGCCAGCGCGACTGGATGGGCGGGCTGCCGGTGGAGCCGCAGCATTTCTGCCCCCGCAGCCTGTCGACGCTGGGCGGGCGCGACGCGGAAGCACAGTGGCTCGCCCGCCAGTACCGTCGCCTTCATGGGCTGGACCGGGGCACGCATCTGCTGGGGCATTTTCTCGACCTCTGCGGCCTGGGCGAGCTGGCGAGGGCCGCTCGCCGCAGCGATCTGGGCCGCCGGGCCCCGGGCGGCATTCTCGCGGTGCGACAGACGGTGCTGGAGGCCACGGTGCGGCAGCACCGCCAGGCGCTGGACCATGTGCTCGAGCGGGTGCTGCCCGGACAGCCCGTCCATGCTCGCCTGTGGGAACACGTCTGGCTGCATCTGTTCGGTCTGCCCTTCGTCACGCTGGAGGCCTTGCCGCGCCCGCCGGCCCCACCCGCCCCGGCCCGACTCGATGCCGCGATGGCTCGCGCGATGGCCTCGATCGACGCCACGCTGGCGCGCGCCACCGGCGGCAGGCCCAGCACCGTCACGCCGGCGCCCTTCCACCTGCCCGCCCGGGCGATCGCAGCCCGTGCGCCAGCGGCACCGATGGACGAGGCCATGCGGGCTTTCGGTCGAGGCGATTTCGAACAGGCCGCCCGTCAGGCACGCCAGGAGCTGATGCGGGCACCCGACCAGGAGCACAGCCGTTTCATGCTGGCCATGTCGCTGGCTGCCCAGGGACGCAGCAACGAGGCCCTGGACCAGTTCGAGCGTCTGCTGGGCCGGGGCGAGCAGGACATGCTGTCCTCGCGACCCGCGCCGCAGGCCACGCCCGCACCCTCCGCACCGAGCAGCACCGGATCGTCCGCGGAAGACCGGAATTCCTCACGCTTTTCCGGCTGACATGCGCATCGCGATCCGTACGGCACGACCTGTTCCCGCTGACAGGGTGGCCGTTTCCAGGCTTCGCTGATGGCAATGAAAATCCACGAAATTTCACACTCGGAGCGATTTCGGGACATGCCGACGCCCGAAATGTCCGACGCAGGATGACGGCCTGTAGGAAGTTGCCTGACACGCTAACGGAATCAGGGGGACTCGAGGCACGGAAGAGGGATGATGTTCCCGCCCAGTTCGGCTCTTCAGAATCCGCTCCATCGACACACCGCCCCGCAGCACAGCAGCCGCCGGGCAACCCCGACAGACACACCGCCAGGAGCAAGCCATGAATTCCGACCAGATCCTCGCCGAAATCCGCGAAGCCAACCTGTCGTACCTGATGCTGGCCCAGAGCCTGATCCGTGCCGACCGCGAGCAGGCCCTGTTCCGCCTGGGCGTCTCCGAGGAGACCGCCGCGCTGCTGGAAGCCCTGTCGCCGGCCCAGATGCTGAAGATCGCCGCCTGCAACACGCTGCTGTGCCGCATGCGTGCCGACGACGATCTGGTCTGGGGCCTGCTGACCAACCACGGCAAGAGCGCCGCCAACGAGGGCGTGTCGCGCCTGCACGCCAGCATCCTGATGGCCGGCCGTCACTGCGAAGCCGCCTGATTCCGGATCCGGACCCGCGACGCGAGGGGAACACGACCATGAAGACCAAGAGCATCCTCACCGAAGCCCGCCAGATCGAGCGCGCCGTCACGCTGATCAAGCTCGGCGCCCGCCTGCAGGTGGTCGAGTCGGAGACCGATCTCTCGTACGAGCGACTGCTGCGCCTGTACAAGGAGTCGCCGGCAAGTCGCCGAGCAAGGGCCAGCTGCCCTTCTCGACCGACTGGTTCATGACCTGGCAGCCCAACATCCACGCGTCGCTGTTCCTGAACACCCACGAATACCTGAACAAGGTGGCCGAGCTCGAGGAGATCGACACGGTCATCAAGGCCTACCAGCTCTATCTCGAGCAGACGCAGGCCCAGAACCTCGAACCGCTGCTGTCGATCACCCGGGCCTGGCGGCTGGTGAAGTTCGTCGACAACGGCATGCTGACGATGACGAAGTGCTCCAAGTGCGCGGGCAGCTTCGTCACCCATCCGCACGAGATCGCCAAGCACTTCGTCTGCGGCCTGTGCAACCCGCCGGCACGCGCCGGCAAGGGCAAGGCCAGCGGGTCGCTGCAGCTGCACTGATCGATCCGCCTTCCTGATCCCTGATTTCTTGTCTCCTCCCTTGCACCTCGAGCGGTGCAGTTCGGGGCCCGGTCATGCCGGGCCCTTTTTTCTTGAAGCGCCAAGATGCCTGCATCTTTGGTGCTTTTTTTCACTACAGCTCATTAGCACAACGCCGGATGATCAATATCTGAATGCCCTAGTCCTTGCCTAAACGGAGGCCAAATTAAATGATCCCGAAAATTATTCACATAATCTGGATCGGCGATGATTCCATCCGCCCAGACAACTGCATCCAGACCTGGATTGACATGAATCCCTCATGGTGCATAAAAATATGGGGAAATGAGGATTTAAAAACATATGGATGGCACAACGCACACCACATGAAATCCATGTTCAGCAAAGAGATCAATGGGGTGGCGGACATGATGCGATGGGAAATACTCTATAACGAAGGTGGATTATTAGTTGATGCGGATAGCTCGTGCTGCGCTCCACTCGATGAGTGGCTGCTCGATCTTGAGGCATTCGCCTGCTGGGAGAATGAAATCTGCAGGCCTGGGCTAATAGCGGCGGGGTATGTTGGCACAGTGCCGGAAAATCCATTTTTTGGGCAAATAATACAAGATATCAAATCCGAGCCCAGCGTCATTAGCGACATGGCGTGGAAAACAGTTGGCCCACTACGGTTAACTCAGTCTCACAAGAAATACTCCTACACAAACCTCACTATATTACCGAGCCACTTTTTCATACCGGAACATTTTTCAGGCATAAAGTACACAGGAACCGGGAAAGTTTACGCACAGCAATACTGGGGAAGCACCAAGAAAATTTATCAAGAACTAAACAAAGAACAGTTGCCGACTGGAAGAGATGGCGGTCCAATAGATAGCTCTTCTGCACCTGCACCTGCACCTGCACCTGCACCTGCACCTGCACCTGCACCTGCACCTGCACCTGCACCTGCACCTGCACCTGCACCTGCACCTGCACCTGCACCTGCACCTGCACCTGCACCTGCACCTGCACCTGCACCTGCACCTGCACCTGCACCTGCACCTGCGGCAAGAAAAAACTACTTTCACCAAACAATTGAATTGGGAAAAGAGCTTTTAGGCAGATCGAGATTAGACGTCTTCACACAAATATGTTCAGGAAAAAATGTACTGCATATTGGGTGCGCAGACTGGCCAATCACAGACATAAAGCAAAACCTCCACATTCAACTGGATAAGGTATGCAACAGTCTTGACGGCTTCGATATAAATACTGAAAGCTTCAGTACACTCCAAGAACACATCCGCGGAGAATTATTCAGTGACCTCACTCAAATCAAGAAACAATACGACATCGTACTTATACCCGAGGTAATAGAACATGTACCAAATATACAGATATTTCT
Source organism: Sphaerotilus sp. FB-3 (assembly GCF_023706025.1). Lineage (NCBI taxonomy): Bacteria > Pseudomonadati > Pseudomonadota > Betaproteobacteria > Burkholderiales > Sphaerotilaceae > Sphaerotilus > Sphaerotilus sp. FB-3. The sequence goes on from NZ_BQWE01000004.1 coordinate 27,429, forward strand.
TGAGCAAATTCATCAAATAGATGCCAGGAATTTTATAATTACAGCGCCCGATGCATTTCAATGCAAAGATCGCCACTTTGCTTACGACTCGACATCAGAGCAGTTTACAGAAATTATTCACCCGGATCACAACTGCTGGTTTAGCGCCTACACGCTCAAAAATACAATTAAAAAATATACACCATGGAAAATACATGGCCTATGGCTATTCAACAACATATCCATAATGTTGATTGCGGAAAAATAATGTGCAATAATTCACTAGGCTGACCAGCGCACATTCAGAAAATCTCACAAACGCCGAAAACATAGCTGTGGCATGGCAGTGAGCGAGCGTCATGCCACTCCCTGTGATCGTTTGCCAGTCTCCCTCGGTGTCAGAACACCGTTTGCACGGACCCGAGCCTCGCGCCCGGGTCCGTTTTTCTTGGGTCGCCAGATCGGCATGGGCGAAAAAACCGCCGGATAGATCAGCCTCCATCGCGGAGCGGACAGACGACACCCCCCCTAGTCTCCAAGGCTGCCGAGGATGGCGTCCGCCTCGTTCCCGGCCCGCCCGGAGTGCCTGACCATGTCCGCCCTGCCCGACCTGTCCCGCCGCCAGAAACGCCGGCTCGCCCGCCATCCGGAGCGCCCCGGCGGCGCCCGCGAGGCACGTTCATCTGCGCCCCCCCGCCGCACCCTGCCCTGGCCCCTGCCCGCCCTGCTGGCCTGGGCGCTGGCCTGGAGCCTGTGGATCACCGCAACGTCGAACGGCCTGCCGGCGGCGGCCGGCTTCGTGCTGGCCACGCTGTCGGCCGGGCTGTTCGCGATCGGCGCGCGCACCCGGTGGCGGCTGCTGATGACGCTGGGCGGCTTCCCGCTGTCGCTGGCGCTGTCCGGGCTGGCCCAGGGCGTGGCCGCCGCCCTGTGGCTGCTGCCGCTGGCGCTGCTGGCTGCGGCCTACCCGCTGCGCGCCTGGCGCGATGCACCGCTCTTTCCGACCGAAGCCGATGCGCTCGAAGGGCTGGAGACGTTGGTGCCGCTGCCCCCGATGGCGCGGGTGCTCGATGCCGGCTGCGGCCTGGGCCACGGCCTGCAGGCGCTGCAGAAGGTCTGGCCGGATGCCCGGATGGAAGGCATCGAATGGAGCTGGCCGATCCGGCTCGCCGCAGGCCTGCGCTGCCCGTGGGCCCGCATCCGCCAGGGCGACATGTGGGCCGCCTCCTGGGCCGAGCATGATCTGGTCTACCTTTTCCAGCGCCCCGAGAGCATGAATCGCGCCGCCGAGAAGGCGCTGGCCGAGATGCGCCCGGGCAGCTGGCTGGTCAGCCTGGAGTTCGACGTGCCGGGCATGCGCCCGCACGCGCGCCTGCAGAACGAGGGGCACCGGCCGGTCTGGATCTACGCGATCCGCTGACCCATCCGCCCGACATCGTCCAACCGCACGATCCCGGATTCATCCCGCATGTCGATGCTCCTGACCGACGACTCGCCGGTGTGCGCGTCCGCCCCCGTCCGCCCGCCCCGCCCCCCGATCGAGATGCGACAGGCCGATCCGGCCGGTCGCCTGCCCAGGCCGCCCGACGGCCGCTGGCTCGCGGTGCTGCCACCGGCTCGGCAGGTGCTGGCGGTGGGCGAGGAGGCCGCGCTGCTGGCCCCGTGGCATCGGCAGCAGCATGCCCAGGCCCGCTGGCAGGCCGTGCCGCTGCCGGTGGGCGGCGAGGCGCTCGCACCGGCCCTGCCACCGGCCGGATCGATCGACCTGCTGCTGCTGTCGCCGGGCTTCTTCGCGCTGACCGATGCCGACCGCTGGCTGGCGCGGCTGGGCGAGTGCTGCGCGCCCGGTGCCCGGCTGAGCCTGGCACTGGACAACGGCTGCACGCTCGAGCGCATGGCCCGGCTGCTGGAGGCAGGGACGGCCGCCGCCGGCGATCCTCAGCATGATCTGGCACGCGCCCATGCGCCAGCCACCGTCTACAAGCTGCTGCTCGATGCCGGCTGGCTGCCGCACCTGGCCGCGCACGAGCCGGTCGAGACCGCCGATCCGGCCTTCGCGCAGGGCGTGCGCCAGCTCGCCAGCCTGCTCGGCCTGGGCGAGGGCTGCGTCGACGAGGTGCACCGGATGCGCCGGCTGCATGTGCTGGCCCGCCGCGACGATGACGGCCGGGCGGCCGCAGCGCTGCCGCCACGCACGAGCGCGCCCTTCGCCGTCGTCGTGCCCACCACCGACGAGGCACAGCTGCGCGCCAACGTGCTGGCCTCGCCAGGACTGCGCGAGGTCAACGCCCGCATCGCGGTGTGCCGCGGCGCCACCAGCCCCGGCGACGCGATCGCGCAGGCCGAGGCCGCCTGCGAGGCCGACTGGCTGCTGCTGTGCCACCAGGACGTCTATTTCCCGCCCGGCTTCGGCCAGCGGCTTTCGGCCGAACTCGAGGCCATTCCCGCGCACGAGCGGCCGCGCACGCTGCTGGGCTTCATCGGCGTCGGCGTCGATGCGCAGGGGCAGCGGCTGATGCGCGCCGGCCAGGTCATCGACCGGCTGATCCACATGGATCATCCCGGCTCGGGCGTGGCGCTGTCCTTCGACGAGGTCGCCATCGTCGTCTCGCGCGGCTCGATCCACCGCATCGCGCCGGAAATGGGCTGGCATCTGTGGGCCACCGACCTGTGCCTGACGGCGATCTCGCAGCACCGGGTCATGCCGCGGCTGCTGTCGCTGCCGCTGTTCCACAACTCGCGCACCGGCTGGGGCCTGCCCGAGGCCTTCGTCGATTCGGCCGAGCGGCTGATCGCCCGCCATCCGGCCTTCGCGCCGATCCACACGCTGTGCGCGACGCTGACGCCGGAATTCGTCGCGAGTCGGCGGGCATTGCGCCGCTGATGGACCGCGCGAGCCGCGCTTTTGCCGATCTAGCCCGGCTCAAGTGACCCGAATCCGCACCGATATGCAAATCATGCCTGCGATCCGCGCAACGCCCGAGGCGTGCTGCGCCGGAACGCTGAGCCTCCACTGAGGAGTCAGGATCCATGTTCGTCATCGTCGGGTGGCTCGTCGCCATCGGTTGCATCTTCGGCGTGTACATCGTGCACGGCGGCAACATCCAGGTCATCCTGAAGGCCCTGCCCTTCGAGATGATCACCATCTTCGGCGGCGCGCTGGGCGCCTTCGTCGCGAACAACCAGCCCAAGGTGCTCAAGGCCACCGGCAAGGGCCTGGGCGCCTGCTTCAAGCCCTCCAAGCACTCCAAGGCCCGCGCGATGGAGCTGCTGGCCATGCTCTTCGAGATCCTGCAGAAGACCCGCAAGGAAGGCCTGATGTCGATCGAGAAGGACATCGAGGATCCGCACAGCTCGGCGCTGTTCCAGAAGTTCCCGGTGGTGGGCAACGACCACCATGTGACCGAGTTCGTCTGCGACTACCTGCGCATGATGGTCTCGGGCAACCTCAATGCCCACGAGATCGAGTCGCTGATGGACACCGAGCTGGAGACCCATCACCACGAGGCCCACGCGGCCGCAGCCGCCATCGCCCGACTGGCCGGCGCCCTGCCCGCCTTCGGCATCGTCGCGGCGGTGCTGGGCGTGGTCAACACCATGGGCTCGGTCGGCCAGCCGCCGGCGGTGCTGGGCGGCATGATCGGCTCGGCGCTGGTGGGCACCTTCCTGGGCATTCTGCTGGCCTACGGCTTCGCCGAACCGCTGGCCGGCCTGCTCGAGCAGAAGATCGACGAGGACGGCAAGGAGCTGCAGACCATCAAGACGGTGCTGCTGGCCTCGATGCAGGGCTACGCGCCGCAGATCGCCATCGAGTTCGGCCGCAAGGTGCTGTACTCGACCGAGCGACCGACCTTCACCGAGCTCGAGCAGCACGTGAAGAAGAAGTGACGCGGGAAGCGATCGCGAGCATGAGCACGGGAGCACGCCATGGCCGGTGACGCCAAGAAACTGCAGCCGATCATCGTCAAGAAGGTCAAGAAGGGCGGCCACGGCGCCCACGGCGGCGCCTGGAAGATCGCCTACGCCGACTTCGTGACCGCGATGATGGCCTTCTTCCTGCTGATGTGGCTGCTCGGCTCCACCACCGAGGGTGACAAGAAGGGCCTGCAGGACTACTTCCAGTCGCCGCTGAAGATCTCGCTGCTGGGCGGCGGCTCCGGCGCGGGCGACGCCTCCTCGGTCGTCAAGGGCGGCGGCACCGACCTGACGCACACCAACGGCCAGGTCCGCAAGGGCGACATCGAGGCCGAGAAGAAGACCTTCAACCTGCAGGCGCTCAAGGCCACCCAGGCCCAGGCCGAGCAGGAGCGGCTGCATGCACTCAAGCAGCGCATGCAGAACGTCATCGACGCCTCGCCGCAGCTGCGATCGCTGAAGTCCCAGGTGCGCCTGGACATGACCCGCGAAGGACTGCGCATCCAGATCGTCGACGACCAGAATCGACCGATGTTCGACAGCGGCTCCGACATGGTCAAGCCCTACATGCGCGATGTGCTGCAGGCCATCGGCAGCGTGCTCAGCGAGGTGCCCAACCGGCTGACGCTGGAAGGTCACACCGATGCCAAGCCCTTCTCCGCCGGCGTGGCCGGCTACAGCAACTGGGAACTGTCGAGCGACCGCGCCAACGCGTCGCGGCGGGAGCTGGTCGCCGGCGGGCTGGACAACGACCGGATCCTGCGGGTGCAGGGCCTGGCCTCGAGCATTCCGTTCAACAAGCAGGATCCCCTCGACCCGGTGAACCGACGCATCAGCCTGATCGTGATGACTCGCGATGCCGAGGAGCGCTTCTTCTCGTCGACCGATGCCGCGCAGCCCGCAGAGGAAGGCGCAGCGCCGGATTCCGCTTCCTCAAGTCCGGCCTCGGCCGGTCGATAAACCCCACGCGGCCACCCTCCAGCACAAGGATCTGTCATGCCTTCCTACTCCGACCTCCGCTATCTTGTCGTCGATGACTTCTCCACGATGCGCCGCATCGTGCGCGGCCTGATCAAAGAGATGGGCGGCCAGTTCATCGAGGAAGCCGAGGATGGCGTCAACGCGCTGCAGGTGCTGCGCGCCAACAAGATCGACTTCGTCGTCAGCGACATCAACATGCCCAACATGGACGGCTTCGAGCTGCTCACGCAGATCAAGCAGGATCCGGCGCTCTGCCACATCCCGGTGCTGATGGTGACGGCCGAGGCGCGCAAGGAAGACATCGTGCGCGCAGCCCAGATCGGTGCGGCCGGCTACATCGTCAAGCCCTTCACCAAGGCGACCCTGGAAGAGAAGCTGTCGAAGATCATCCAGCGCATGACCGTGACGGCCTGAGCCCGGGAGCACGCCATGACACAGAACGTGCCCATGGTCGCCGCATCGCCCCAGGTGATCCAGCAGATCGGCGAGCTGACCCGGATGCTGCACGACACCATCGAGCAGCTCGGCGTGGTGAACGTGGGCGTGATGCCGGAGCTGCAGGCCGCCACCAGCGCGCTGCCGGACGCCCGCAGCCGGCTCAACTACATCGCCAACAAGACCTCGGACGCCGCCAACCGGGTGCTGAACTCGGTCGACGACGCCAAGGTCGAGCATCAGCAGCTGATGTCGGAGTCGCGCCGGATCATCGAGGCCATCGACGCGGACGCCGGCATCGACGCGGGTGTGCGCGATCTGGTGCACCGCCACATCGGCAACCTGAACGCCTCGTGCGAACGGATCGACGAGCATCTGACCAACATCATGATGGCCCAGGACTTCCATGACCTGACCGGCCAGATCATCAAGAAGGTCGTGCGCGTCACCAACGAGCTCGAGGCCAACCTGGTCAAGCTGCTGCTCGACCTGCACCCCGAGCATGTCGAGCAGGCGGTCGCCGAAGTGGCCGCTGCCGCGCCCTGCCCGGCTGCGCAGGCCGCGCCGGCCGTGCCCGCAGCCCCCGCCAAGCCCAGCGAGCTCGAGGGCCCGGTGGTCGACGGCACCCGCACCGACGTGGTCACCGACCAGAACGAGGTCGACGACCTGCTGGCCCGCATGGGCTTCTGAACACCGCCGGTCGCCGAGGCGACAGGATCCCGCCGAGGCCGTGATGCCCGGGCCCTACACTGGCCCGCCTGTCACGGCCTCGCCGTCTTTCCGGAGTTCCCTCGCCATGTCCGACCTGAATGCCCTGTTCCTGCAAGCCGTCGCCGACTCGAAGCAGCTGCCCGAGCGGCCCGACAACATGACGCTGCTGAAGATCTACGCGCTCTACAAGCAGGCCACCGAGGGCGATGCCTCGGGCGACCGCCCCGGCATGACCGACTTCGTCGGCCGCGCCAAGTGGGACGCCTGGAAGGCACTGGCCGGCACCGCCGGAGTGCAGGCGCAGCAGCAGTACATCGACCTCATCGAGTCGCTGAAGGACTGAGCGCCGCGCCGGCCCGCGCCGTCAGCGCGGCCAGCACCGCGTCGCGCTCGGCCTTCGGGCGCGCGGCCAGATCCTTCACCGCGGCATGGAAGCGCGGCCAGTCGCGGCCCTCGCGCTCGAACAGTGCCTCGAAGGCCGGCACCTGCTGGTTGTAGGCGGCCAGCACGCCGAGCTTCGCGTTGCTGACGTTCTCGAACCAGGCGTCATAGGCCCGGTCGCCGCCCCACTGCCCGTCGCGCCAGCGTGCGTACTCGTCCCGCAGCGCGGCGATCAGCTCGGCCTTGCGCCGACGCTTGTCGTCGTCGGAGGCGGTGCTCCGGTAGAGCGCATCGAGCCGCTCGCGTGCAGCCATCGTCATCGCGCGGAACTCGGCGCGGCGGCGGTCGGCCCGTTCGGTCTCGGCGATCAGATCGGCGCGGCCGCGCTGCTGCAGCCACTGGCGACTGCCCAGACGCTCGACCGCGGTGGCATAGGACTCGTTGAAGGGGGTGTCGTCGGCCGCGTAGGCGACCTGGTGCGCCAGCTCATGGAAGACCAGCCGCGCCAGTTCCACCTCGCCGTGGCGCAGGAAGGTGTTGAGCAGCGGATCGGCGAACCAGTCGCCCGGCAGCTTGCCCAGCGTCGAGTAGGCCGGCACGCCGTAGACACTGACCTCCCAGCCGCGCTCGCGCAGCGCGGTGGCCAGCGTCTCGGCCTCGGCCCGGTCGAAATAGCCGCGGTAGCCGACACAGCCCAGCACCGGAAAGCACCAGGTCTTGAGCGTGAGCGACAGCTCCGGCGCCGCCACCACGTTCCACACCGCCGCCGGCCGGCCGAGATCGGCGTAGCGGCGGTAGCTGGCGTTGTCGGGCAGCGCCAGCGCGCGGCTGGCGTAGTCGCGGATCTCGCGGCCCAGCTCGAGCCGGCGGCGCAGGTCGGGCGCCAGCGCCGGATCGGCCAGCACCGCGTCGACCGGTCGCGCTGCCGCCAGCATGCCGAGGTGCCCGCGCACCGACTGCCAGAAGTAGCCCGGCCGCCAGGCCGAGTCGACATCGTCGGCGGCGGTGGTCGCACAGCCCGCCAGCACCAGGCCTGCGGCGGCCAGCGCCAGCGCGCGCAGCCCTGTCAGCGGCCTCACGCCGCCGCCTCCACCTCGACCAGCACATCGTAGAAGCACGGCGCCTGGCCGATGTCGGTGAGCTTCTGGTGCGTGAGCTCGTTGACATTGGTGCCGCGCATTCCCAGCTTGCGCCACCAGATGCCCAGTCCGTTGACCACGCCGGGCCGCGCGCGGGTGCTCACGCGCGCGGTGCAGTGGTAGCTGCCGCGATCGTTGAAGACCCGCACCGGCGCGCCGTCCTGCAGCCCGCGCGCCGCAGCATCGTCCGGGTGGATCTCGACGATCGGCTCGGCTTCGATGTCGCGCAGGCTCTTCACGTTCACGAAGGTCGAGTTGAGGAAGTTGCGTGCCGGCGGCGAGATCATCGCCAGCGGATAGCGCGCCGCCAGTTCCGGCGCCGACGCGACCGACTCCCACGGCGGCACGAAGTCCGGCAGGCCCCAGCCGGGCACGTCGATGCGCACCCGCCCGTCCGGCGTCGGAAAGCCGCCGTCGGCGAACGGCGCATCGGGAATCGGCAGGCTGATCCAGCCGGGCGAGGCCTTCAGCGCCTCGAAAGTCACCGCGCCGCGCAGCGTCTGCGCAGCCAGCGTCTCGTCGCTGTCGCGGAAGCACGGCTCGTCGAAGCCCATCGCGGCGGCCAGGCGGCGGAAGATCTCGGTGTTGGGCAGCGCCTGGCCGAGCGGCGAAATCGCCGGCTCGTTCAGCAGCACGTCGGTGTGGCCGTAGCTGGTGTGCAGGTCGAGGTGCTCGAGCTGGGTCGTCGCCGGCAGCACCCAGTCGGCGTGGTCGGCGGTGTCGGTCAGGAAGTGCTCCAGCACGACGGTGAACAGATCGTCCCGCGCGAAGCCGCGCGCCACCTTCGGCGACTCCGGCGCCACCGCGACCGGGTTGCTGTTGTAGACGATCAGCGCCTCGACCTTCGGGCCGAAGTCGGGCGAGGCCTCGCGCAGCAGGTCGTCGCCGATGGTGCTCATGTTGATCGTGCGCGGCACGCGGCCGGCGAGCAGGTCCGGGCGCTGGCGCGCCGCATCGTCGCGCACCGACGCGAACCAGCCCGAGGCGGACAGCAGCAGGCCGCCGGCGCGGTGCCGCCACGCCCCCGTCAGGCAGGGCAGCAGCGCGATCAGCCGCGCCGCGTTGCCCCCGCCGCGGGTGCGCTGCATGCCGTAGTTCAGCCGGATCGCCGCCGGCCGGGTCGTGCCCAGATCGCGCGCCAGCGCGCGGATCGCGTCGGCGTCCAGGCCGCAGACCTCGGCCGCACGCTCCGGCGTCCAGGCCTGCACCCGCTCGCGCAGGGCCACCCAGCCGGCCGCATCCACATGCCGGGCGATGTAGTCATGATCGAGCCAGTCGTTCGCCACCAGCTCGTGCATCAGCGCCAGCGCCAGCGCCCCGTCGGTGCCGGGCCGCAGCTGCAGGTGCACGTGGCACTTGTCGGCCGTCTCGGTGCGGCGCGGGTCGATGCAGACCAGCTTCGCCCCGGCGCGCTTGGCCGCCTGGGCGAAGGTCCAGAAATGCAGGTTCGACGCGATCGAATGGCTGCCCCAGATGACGATCAGCCGGCTCTCGGCGAAATGCCGCACCAGCATGCCGACCTTGCCGCCATAGGTGGCCGCCAGCGCGTCGCCGCCGGCCGAGGCGCAGATGGTGCGCTCGAGCTGCGAGGCGCCCAGGCGGTTGAAGAAGCGCGCCGCCATGCTCTCGCCCTGCAGCAGGCCCATCGTGCCGGCGTAGCTGTAGGGCAGGATGGCCTCCGGGTCGCGCGCGGCGATCGCCTTCAGCCGGCCGGCGATGTCGGCCAGCGCCTCGTCCCAGCTCGCCAGCTCGAAGCGGCCCGCGCCCTTCGGGCCCACGCGGCGCAGCGGCGTCAGCACGCGCTCGGGGTGATGGGTGCGCTCGGCGTAGCGCGAGACCTTCGTGCAGAGCGCGCCATGCGTCGTCACATGCTCGGCGCGGCCCTGGATGCGCACGACCCGCCCGGAGGCGTCGTCCACGCTGACCTGCATCGCGCAGGTGTCGGGGCAGTCGTGGGGGCAGGCGGCGCGGACGGTGCGCAGAGAGTCGCTGACGGGGACGCGGGTGGGGATGCTCATGGGACGGGATGATTCCAGAAATCCACAGCTCAAGCAGGTAGTTCCCCCGGCCATGTGCCGATGAATACGCCTTCAGGCCGCCGCCCCTTGTCGACCGGGAAAAGACATCGCGGAGGGCTGTTGACAAGCGACTACGCTCGGCCCTTTTTCAGGAGTCCTTCGATGATGACCGCGTGTGAAGTACTGATAAACGGCGCTTGGATCGCTTGCGCATTTACCGTTTCCCTCAGACCTCCAATTCCCGTGTCAGGGCCAAACGGAACGCGGAGTTGGCAACGTCCGGAGCACACGATCGAGCTGCGCGGACTCAACACCGATTTGGCAAACGCACTGACAGGCCAGTGCCGCATCAGGAGCGACCAAGGCGAGGGAGTCTGCTTCGACTTTCAACCTAGATCGAATGGCATTGCAGCCAAGGTCGAGTGGGACGAATGACGCTCGGTCTGCGCTTTGAGCAGCAAGCACCCTGACCTTTCACACGGTCATCGCCCATGCACGCATGGGCGACCATACCGCTAAGATGGCCCGACCCGAAGCCGTCATCCCGTCCGCCATCCCGCCCGCCATGAACGCCCCCGATCTCGCCCCCATCGTCGCGATCCGACGCGACATTCACGCCCATCCGGAACTCTGCTTCGAGGAGGTGCGCACTGCCGACGTCATCGCGCGCACGCTCGAGGGCTGGGGCATCGAGGTGCACCGCGGGCTCGGGCGCACCGGCGTGGTCGGCACGATCCGCGGCAGCGCACCCGGCGGCTCGAACCGCGCCATCGGCCTGCGCGCCGACATGGATGCGCTGCCGATGACCGAGCACAACACCTTCGCGCACGCCAGCCGCATTCCGGGGCGCATGCATGCCTGCGGCCACGACGGCCATGTGGCGATGCTGCTGGCCGCCGCGCAGGCGCTGGCCGCGCACCGCGAGCGCTTCTCCGGCACCGTCCACTGCATCTTCCAGCCCGCCGAGGAAGGCGGCGGCGGCGCGCGCGAGATGATGAAGGACGGCCTGTTCGAGCGCTTCCCCATGGACGCGATCTTCGGCATGCACAACTGGCCGGGCCTGGCCGCCGGCGACTTCGCGATCTGCAGCGGCCCGATCATGGCCTCGAGCAACGAGTTCCTGATCCGCATCACCGGCAAGGGCTCGCACGCGGCGCTGCCGCACAACGGCATCGACCCGGTGCCGGTGGCCTGCCAGATGGTTCAGGCCTTCCAGACCATCGTCACCCGCAACAAGAAGCCGATCGATGCGGCTGTCATCTCGGTGACGATGATCCACGCCGGCGAGGCCACCAACGTCGTGCCCGACGCCTGCGAGATCCAGGGCACGGTGCGCACCTTCACGCTGGAGGTGCTCGACCTGATCGAGCGGCGCATGGACGAGATCGCGCGCCACACCGCGGCGGCCTTCGGCGCCAGCGTGGTGTTCGAGTTCCAGCGCAACTACCCGCCCACGATCAACCACCGCGACGAGGCCGAGTTCGCCCGCGCGGTCATGCGCGAGGTGGCCGGCGCCGAGCAGGTGCATGAATTCGAGCCGACGATGGGCGCGGAGGACTTCAGCTTCTTCCTGCAGGCCCAGGCCGGCGCCTATTTCATGATCGGCAACGGCGACGGCACGCACCGCGAGCACGGCCACGGCCTGGGCCCGTGCAACCTGCACAACCCGACCTACGACTTCAACGACCAGCTGATCCCGAAGGGCGCCGCCTTCTGGGTGCGGCTGGCCGAGCGCTGGCTGGCGCAGCCGGCGGCCTGAACCCCGCGGCGCGAACGGACGGCGGTGTGCATGTCCGTTTCGCGTCGCATCCGGTCCGTCGGCGACCGGACGGCGTGCGTGCTGCAGGCGACGATGGCGGCCATCCCGAACCGCTTTTGAAGGAGCCCGCGATGTCCCTTGCCGACCTGCCCTGCCCCGCCGCCCTGCTGCTGATCGACGTGCAGGAATCCTTCCGCGCCCGCGCCTACTGGAACGAGGCCGAGGCGCAGCCCTTTCTCGCGGCCGTCAACCGGCTGGTGAACGGCTGCGTCGAGCGCGGCATTCCGGTCGTGCGCGTGCTGCACGGCGACGGGCCGGACACGCCCGACAACCCCTTCTCGGCGTCGAGCGGTCGGGTGCGCCCGCTGGAAGGCCTGGCGGACTTCGACGCGGCGCTGAGCTTCGTGAAGGCGCGCCACAGCGCGCTGGTCGGCACGCCGCTGGCGGTGTGGCTGCACCAGCACGGCATCCGCCACCTGATCGTCGCCGGCATCCGCACCGAGCAGTGCTGCGAGACCACCACCCGCCACGCCAGCGACGAGGGCTGGACGGTCGACTACGTGACCGAGGCGACGCTGACCTTCGACATGACGACGCCCGCCGGCGAGCGCCTGAGCGCCGCGCAGATCCGCGAGCGCACCGAGACCGTGCTGGCCGGGCGCTTCGCGACGATCCGCCGGGTCGAGGAGCTGGTCGGCGCATGAGACGGCCGTGATCGACGTCGTCTTCCTCGTCCTGCCCGACACGCTGCTGCTCGACCTGGCCGGGCCCGCGGAGGCCTTCCGGCTCGCCAACCAGGCGCTGCGCCGACGCGGGCGGGCGCCGGCCTTCCGGATGCGCCACATCGGCCCGCAGCCGCAGACCGCCTCGTCGGTCGGGCTGATGCTCGGCGGGCTGGAGCCGCTGCCCGCCGGCTTCGATCCGGCGCAGCCGACCTGGCTGGTGCTGCTGGACCGGCCGGGCGAGGTGGGCGAGGTGGTCGGCGCGACGCCGGACTGGCTGGCCGCGCGCGACTGGCTCGGCTGGGTGGTGGCACCACGGCTGACCCCGCCGGGCACGCCGGCCGGGTCCCTGCGGCTGCTGACGGTGTGCAGCGGCGCGCTGCTGGCGGCCGACGCCGGACTGCTGGCGGGCCGGCAGGCGACGACGCACCACGAGCTGCTCGACGGGCTGCGCCGGCTCGCGCCCGCGGCGAAGGTGCTGGCCAACCGGGTCTTCGTCGACGACGGCGCGGTGCTGACCAGCGCCGGCATCACCGCCGGCATCGATCTGGCGCTGCATCTGGTGCGCCGGCACTGCGGCGAGGACATCGCCGCGACGGTGGCGCAGGTGATGGTGGTGTTCGCGCGGCGCGGGCCGCAGGCGCCGCAGGACTCCGGCCTGCTGGCACACCGCGATCACCTGCACCCGGCGCTGCACCGGCTGCAGGACGCGGTCGCCGCCGCGCCGGCCGAGGACTGGGACGCCGCGCGCATGGCGGCGGTCGCGCATGTCACGCCGCGCCACCTGGCGCGGCTGTTCCGCGAGCACACGTCCTTGAGCGCCCGCGGCTGGCTGGAGCAGGTGCGCGCGACGCTGGCCGCGCAGGCGCTGCGTCAGGGCCGCGACGAGCGCGAGGCGGTGGCGCTGGCCGGCTTCTCGAGCCCGCGCCAGATGCGCCAGGCGCTGGCGCGCCAGCGCGCCTGACGCCCGCCCCGGATCAGCGCATCAGCCCAGCAGCCGGTCCAGCAGCGCCGCGGTCGAGCCGTCCAGCCCGGCCGTGTCGCCGGTGGCGAAGCGCGGCAGCAGCTGGCTGCACAGCGCCTTGCCCAGCTCCACGCCCCACTGGTCGAAGCTGTTGATGCGCCACAGCGCGCCGCTGGTGAAGACGCGGTGCTCGTAGAGCGCGATCAGCGCGCCCAGCGCCGCCGGCGTGAGCTGGTCGAGGACCAGCGTCGTGCTCGGCCGGTTGCCGGGAAAGGTGCGGTGGCGTGCGACCGTGGTCGCGTCCAGCGCCTTCGAGGCGGTCGGCGCGGATTCGCCCATCGCCTCGTCGGTCGACTTGCCCAGCATCAGCGCCTGGCTCTGCGCCAGGCAGTTGGCAAGCAGCTTGTGGTGCTGGTCGGCCAGGCCGGCGCGCACGCCCTCGGGCAGCTCGGCGATGCCCTCGGCGCGGTAGCACGGCGTCTTCACCGCGACGAACTCCACCGGGATCACGTCGGTGCCCTGGTGCAGCATCTGGAAGTAGGCGTGCTGGCCGTTGGTGCCGGCCTCGCCCCAGACCACCGGCGAGGTGCCGAAGGGCAGCGGCTCGCCGTCGAGGTCGACGCTCTTGCCGTTGGACTCCATCTCCAGCTGCTGCAGATAGGCCGGCAGCCGGCGCAGGCCCTGGTGATAAGGCGCGACCGAGCGGCTGGAGAAGCCCAGGAAGTTGCGGTACCAGACATCGAGCAGGCCGAGCTGGATCGGCAGGTTCTCTTCCAGCGGCGCCTCGGCGAAGTGGCGGTCCATCGCATGCGCGCCGGCCAGCAGCGCGCGGAAGTTCTCCGCGCCGACCGCCAGCGCGATCGGCAGGCCGATGGCGCTCCACAGCGAATAGCGCCCGCCGACCCAGTCCCAGAAGCCGAAGGTGGTCGTGATGCCGAACTTCGCCGCCGCCGCCACGTTGGTGGTGGTCGCGGCGAAGTGCTTCGCGATCGCCGCCTCGCCGCCCTCGCCGTAGCCGGCCAGGAACCAGGCGCGGGCCACCGCCGCGTTGGCCATCGTCTCCTGCGTCGTGAAGGTCTTGGACGCGACGATGACCAGCGTCTCGCGCGGGTCCAGCCGGCGCAGCACCGGCGCGATGTCGTGGCCGTCGACGTTGGAGACGAAGTGCAGCGTCAGCGCCGGGCTGGTGTAGGCGTCCAGCGCCGGCACCACCATCTGCGGCCCCAGATCGGAGCCGCCGATGCCGATGTTGACCACATGGCGGATGCCGCTCGCGGCGGTGTCGCGCACCTGCTCGACATAGGCGAGCATGCGGTCGAGCACCTCATGCACCTCGTCGCCGAACGGGGCCGCACCGCGCGGGGCGCGCAGCGCGGTGTGCAGCACCGCGCGGCCTTCGGTGTGGTTGATCGGCTCGCCGGCGAGCATCGCGTCGCGGCGCTGCTCGATCCGGCACTCGCGCGCCAGCGCCAGCAGCAGCGCGCGGGTGTCGGCGTCCCACAGGTTCTTCGACAGGTCGGCGAAAACCTCCGGCGCCTGCAGCGAGAAGGCCCCGGCGCGGCCCGCGTCGGCCGCGAAGGCCTGGCGCAGGTCGAGGGCGCGGCCGGCGCCGGCATGGTGGTCGGCCAGGCGGGCCCAGGCCTCGGTGCGGTCGCAGCGCGGTGCGGTGCTCATCGTGCGCGCTCCCGGCTCAGGCGGCCTGCAGGTCGAGGATCATGCGGTCGAGCTTGCCCGCGTCGACCGCGAAGGCGCGGATGCCCTCGGCGAGCTTCTCGGTGGCCATCGCGTCCTCGTTGAGCGCCCAGCGGAAGGCGGCCTCGTCGAAATGCACCTCGTCGATCGCGGCATCCCGGGCGGCCGCGGCGTCGAGCGCGCGCGCCACCGGGGCGTCGGCGCCCTGCAGCTGCGCCAGCAGGTCCGGGCTGATCGTCAGCAGGTCGCAGCCCGACAGCGCGTTGATCTGGCCGACGTTGCGGAAGCTCGCGCCCATCACCTCGGTGGCGATGCCGAACTTCTTGTAGTAGGTGTAGATCTGGCTGACCGACTTCACGCCGGGGTCGTTGGCGCCGGCCATCGCGGCCTCGTTCCACTGGGCGCCGGCGGACTTCTTGTACCAGTCGTAGATGCGGCCGACGAAGGGGCTGATCAGCTGGATGCCGGCGTCGCCGCAGGCCACCGCCTGGCAGAAGGCGAACAGCAGCGTCAGGTTGCAGCGGATGCCTTCCTTCTCGAGCTGGCGCGCCGCCTCGATGCCCTCCCAGGTGGAGGCGATCTTGATCAGCACCCGCTCGCGCGGGATGCCCGCGGCCTCGTACAGCGCGATCAGGCGGTGCGCGCGCGCGACCGTGGCGGCGGTGTCGAAGCTCAGGCGCGCGTCGACCTCGGTCGAGACGCGGCCCGGCACCACCTTCAGGATCTCCAGGCCGAAGCGCACCAGCACCTCGTCGACGATCTCGTCGAGCGCGCGGCCGCGGTGCGCCGCCACCGTCTCGGCCAGCAGCGGCGCGTACTCGGGCTGCTGCACCGCCTTCAGGATCAGCGACGGATTGGTCGTCGCATCCTGCGGCGCGAACTGGGCGAGCTGCTTGAAGTTGCCGGTGTCGGCGACGACGGTGGTGAACTGCTTGAGCTGATCGAGCTGATTCATGGCGTGGGCGTGCTGAAGGACACGAGATGGTGTGAGAAGCGCCGCATCTCGGCGGCACTGCAGGCCGACATTAGAACCCGAGTCGGCAGCCGCATCGGTCACCGGCTGGAACAAGCCGGTTACCGGATCGTGCTGCGCTGCACGATCCGCCTCGCCCCTGCCCGCATCCGGGGGCCGGATTGACCGGTCGAAGAAACTGATGCATCATGATTCTTGAAACCGGGTTACATCCGGTCCTTCTCTCGGTCTCCCTTCCCTTCCGGCCCGGCCCTCGACGACGCACCGCGGCCCCAACCTCCCGAGGCATGTCCATGTCCTTCGATCTCGTCTTCTTCGGTGGCACCGGCGACCTGACCTGGCGCAAGCTGATGCCCGCGCTGTTCCAGGCCTTCCGCCACGGCAAGCTGCCCGCCGGCGGCCGCATCCTGGCGGTGGCGCGCGACCAGCGCACCGACGAGGAATACCGCGCCTTCATCAAGGAGCGCTTCCACGAGGTCGACAGCTCCAAGCGCCCGAGCGACGAGGAGTTCGCCCGCTTCGCCGAACTGCTGCACTACCGGCGCATGGACCTGTCCAAGCCGGAGGACTACGCCGGCCTGAAGGACTGGCTGGACGCGCGCGGCGCCGACACCGTGGTGCTGTATCTGGCCACCAGCCCGCACCTGTTCCCGGCGATCTGCGAGCAGCTCGGCGCCGCCGGCCTGAACGCGCCGCACATCCGCGTCGTGCTGGAGAAGCCCCTGGGCCACGACCTGGCCAGCGCGCAGGAGATCAACCGCGTGGTGCGCTCGGTCTTCCGCGAGGAGCAGGCCTTCCGCATCGACCACTACCTCGGCAAGCCGAGCGTGCAGAACCTGATGGCGCTGCGCTTCGGCAATGCGCTCTTCGAGCCGCTGTGGCGCCGCGAGAGCATCGCCAACATCCAGATCACGCTGTCGGAATCGATCGGCGTGGGCACGCGCGGCGACTTCTACGACCGCACCGGCGCGCTGCGCGACATGATCCAGAACCATGCGCTGCAGCTCCTGACGATGATCGCGATGGAGCCGCCCTCCACCAGCGACGCCGACGCGATCCGCGACGAGAAGCTCAAGGTCCTGAAGTCGCTCAAGCCCTTCACGCCGGAGTCGGTCGCGCGCGACGTGGTGCGCGGCCAGTACCGCGCCGGCAGCGTCGGCGGCCAGGCGGTGCCGGGCTACCAGCAGGAAGTGAAGGTGCCGGCGGGCAGCCACTGCGAGACCTTCGTCGCGCTGCGCACCGAGGTGCAGAACTGGCGCTGGGCCGGCGTGCCCTTCTACCTGCGCACCGGCAAGCGGCTGGCCGCGCGCGACGCGCAGATCGTCGTGAACTTCCGCCCGGTGCCGCACCCGATCTTCCCCGGCGCGCAGCGCGCCAACAAGCTGGTGATCAAGCTGCAGCCGGAGGACGGCCTGGAGCTGCACCTGCTCGCGGCCAAGGGCAGCGGCACTTCGGAGTCGCTGGCGCCGGTCTCGCTGGACCTGGACTTCGACAAGGCCTTCCCGACCGAGCGCGTCGGCGCCTACGAGCGCCTGCTGCTCGACGCGATCGCCGGGCGGCTGAACCTGTTCGTGCGCAGCGACGAGCAGGAGCAGGCCTGGCGCTGGGTCGAGCCGATCCTCGACGCCTGGGAGCGCGAGCGTGTCAGCGGCGGCGAGGGGCCGCGCGGTTATGCTGCCGGCAGCTGGGGCCCCGCCGCGGCCAGCGCGCTGGTCGCCCGCGACGGCTTCGCCTGGAGCGAGGAACAGTGAGTTGAACCATCCGACGTCATCTTCGTCACCGGTCGGCAGCGGCGTGAACGCGCTGCCGCCGATGCTCGACCGCATCCGCGCCTCGCTGCCGGCGCTGTCGCCGGCCGAGCAGCGCGTGGGCAAGCTGGTGCTGGCCGACGCGCGCAGCTTCGCCAGCCTGCCGGTGGCGGAACTCGCCGAGCGCGCCCATGTCAGCAAGCCGACCGTCGTGCGCTTCTGCCGCAGCGTCGGCTATGACGGCCTGGCCGACTTCAAGCTCAAGCTCGCCGGCACGGTCAACGAGGGCGTGCCCTTCGTGCACCGCTCGGTCGACGAGGACGACAAGCCGGCCGATCTGGTCGTCAAGGTCATCGACAACGCGGTCAGCGCGCTGCTGAAGTACCGCAACGACGCCGCGGCGCACGCCTTCGAGCGCGCGATCGACGCGCTGACGCAGGCCGCGCGCGACAAGCGCCGCATCGAGTTCTACGGCGTGGGCAACTCCGGCATCGTCGCGCACGACGCCGAGCACAAGTTCTTCCGCCTCGGCGTGCATGCGGTCGCCTACAACGACGCGCATGTGCAGGTCATGGCCGCGACCATGCTCGAGCCGGGCGACTGCGTGGTCATCATCTCGAACTCGGGCCGCAGCCGCGACCTGCTCGACGCGCTGGAGATCGCGCGCCGCCGGGGCGCCACCACCATCGTCATCACCGCCAGCGGCACGCCGCTGGCGCATCAGGCGCATGTGCTGCTGAGCGTCGACCATCCCGAGGACTACGACCGCTACAGCCCGATGGTCAGCCGCCTGCTGCACCTGACGGTGATCGACATCCTGACCACCGGCGTGGCGCTGCGCCTGGGGCCGGACCTGCGTCCGATGCTCCAGGACATCAAGCGCAACCTGCGCGCGAAGCGCTACACGGCGCCCTGAGCGCTTCCGGGCGGCTTCAGGCCGGCGAGGCGGCCATGCCCAGCAGCCCGGCAACCCCGTAGAGGCCGGCCAGTTCGGCCAGCCGGGCCGGCACGCGCTCGACGCGCAGCTGCCGGCCTGCGGCTGCAGCCCGGCGCTGCAGCTCCAGCAGCACCGCCAGCGCGCTGGAGTCGAACTGGCCGAGCGCGCCGGCATCCAGCACCAGCACATCGCCGGCCGGTGCGGCAGCGATGCGCGAGCCCAGATCGACCGCGGCAGCGCGGGCCTCCGCCAGCGTCAGACGGGCCGGCAGTTCGAGTCGCGCGGTGGCAGCGCTCATGACCCGGATCCTCAGCTCTTGGCCGCGGCGGCGGCCTTGTTCTTCTCCGCCAGCTTGGCGATCAGCCCGTCGATGCCGGAGGCCGAGATTTCCTGCGCGAAGCTGGCACGGTAGGTCTCGACCAGCCAGACGCCCAGCACGTTGACATCGTGGATCTTCCAGACATCGCCCTGCTTGGCCAGGCGGTAGTCGAGCTGGATCGGATCGCCCTTGCCCTTGACCTCGGTGCGCACCGTCACTTCGGTGTCCTCGGGCCTGGCGCGCAGCGGCTTGAGCTCGACGGTCTGGTCCTTGATCTGCGACAGCGCGCCGGCATAGGTGCGCACCAGCAGGGTCTTGAACTCCTCCTGCAGGCGCTTCTGCTGCTCCGGCGTGGCCTGGCGCCAGTGGCGCCCCACCGCGGCCGAGGTCATGCGCTGGAAGTCGACATTGGGCAGGATCTTGGCATCGACCAGGGCCATGACCTTCTTCGTGTCACCGCCCTGGATGGCCTTGTCGGCCTTGACGGTCTCGATGACCTCGCCGGACATCAGCTTGATCCAGGCGTCAGGTGCGGTCGGCGCCTGGCTCTGCGCCTGGGCGACCGAGGTGGCCAGCACCAGTGCAGCCGTGGCGATCAGCGTGGACCAGCGGGATTTCGTCAGCATGGATTTCCTTTCTTTCATGCCCCTCGACCGGGGCATGGCATCTTCAACGGACCGCATGACATCCGGTGGACAGCAGGCGGCCTCAGGTCAGAGCGGTGCAGCGGCGGCGCGGTTCCCGCACAGTCTGTCAGTTTCCTGAAGCCCGGGACGCCGGCGGCTCGGCGGCCGCGGCGGAAGCCGGGGCTGCAGGAGTCTCAGGAGCAGGCGCGGCGACGGGCGGCAGGTCGTCCTCGTCGTCCTCCTCCGGCGGGTTGCCGTCGTAGACCAGGCTGCGGCGGCGCTGCAGGTAGGCGGTGCGCACGAAGGCGTACTTGTCGAGCGCGATGTCGTCGAGCAGACCGGTGGTCGACAGCAGGCCGGCGCGGGTGCTGACCAGCCGCAGCGCGGTCATCGAGTTGCGCGTCACCGACACATTCACCAGCGACTCGGGCGTGGCCAGCATGTCGACCGGCAGGCCGACCGAGTCGCGCACCGTCGAGGGGCCCAGCAGCGGCCAGACGATGTAGGCGCCGGGCGGCACGCCCCAGCGGCCCAGGGTCTGGCCGAAGTCCTCGCCGTGGCGCTCGAAGCCGAGCTCGGTGGCGATGTCCATCACGCCCATGAAGCCGAAGACGGTGTTGGTGCCCACCCGCATCACATCGCTCAGGCTGTCGGCGACACGGCCCTGCAGCAGCAGGTTGACCGCCGACCAGGCGTCCTTCAGGTTGCCGAAGAAGTTGCTCACCGCGATCTGCGCCGGCGTGGGCAGCACCGCGCGGTAGACCTCGGCAGTCGGCTTGAGCACCGCCGAGTCGACCGCCTCGTTGAAGGCGAAGACCTTGCGGTTGAGCGGCTCGAGCGGATCGGGGCGCTGGGCGGTGGCGCAGCCGGCCAGCAGCGCTGCGGCCGTCAGCGCGCAGAGTGCGGCGCGCCTCATGGCTTCGCGGCCGGCGCGTCGCTGGCGTCGGCGGCCTTGCTGTAGAGGAACTGGCTGATCAGCGTCTCCAGCACGATCGCCGACTGGGTCTGCGTGATCGTGGCGCCGGCCACCAGGTTCTGCTCGGAGGCGCCCGGCTCGATGCCAAGGTACTGCTCGCCGAGCAGGCCGGCGGTCAGGATCTTCAGCGAGCTGTCCTTCGGGAAGGCGTAGCGCTGCTGCATCTCGATCTCGACGCTGGCCTGGTACATCTTGTCGTCGAAGCCGATCGAGGTGACCCGGCCGACCACCACGCCGGCGCTCTTGACGGCCGCACCGGCCTTCAGGCCGCCGATGTTGTCGAAGCGTGCGCTGATGCGGTAGGTCGGGTCGAAGGACAGCGACAGCAGGTTGCCGGCCTTCAGGGCCAGGAACAGCAGGGCCGCCGCGCCGATCACGACGAACAGGCCGACCCAGATATCGTTGCGGGATTTCTGCATGGATTCTTTTCCTTCGATCTTCGGATCGTGGACTCAGATCGAGAACATCAATGCGGTCAGGACAAAGTCCAGACCGAGCACCGCCAGCGAGGCCATCACCACGGTGCGGGTGGTCGCGCGGGCCACGCCCTCGGGCGTCGGACGGCAGGCGTAGCCCTGGCGCAGCGCGACGAAGGTGACGGTCAGACCGAAGACGATGCTCTTGATCGCCCCGTTGCCGACATCCTTGAACACATCGACGCCGCCCTGCATCTGCGACCAGAAGGCGCCGGCATCGACGCCGATCAGCAGCACGCCCACCACCCAGCCGCCGAGGATGCCCACCGCGCTGAACACCGCCGCCAGCAGCGGCATCGCGATCAGTCCGCCGACGAAGCGCGGCGCCAGCACCCGGCGCACCGGATCGACCGCCATCATCTCCATCGCCGCGAGCTGCTCGCCCGACTTCATCAGACCGATCTCGGCGGTGAGCGCGGTGCCGGCGCGGCCGGCGAACAGCAGCGCGGTCACCACCGGCCCGAGTTCGCGCACCAGCGACAGCGCCACCAGCAGGCCCAGCGCCTCGCTCGAGCCGTAGCGCTGCAGCGTGTAGTAGCCCTGCAGCCCCAGCACGAAGCCGACGAACAGGCCCGACACGCCGATGATCGCCAGCGAGTGGTTGCCCAGGAAATGGATCTGGTCCGACACCAGCCGCAGGCGCGCCAGCGCCGCAGGCACCAGCGCCAGCAGGCGCAGCAGCAGCCGCGCGGCGTCGCCGATGTCGGCCAGGCTGCCGCGCACCGCTGCGCCCAGGCGCGCAAGCAGCTCGAGCGGGCCGCTCACCGACCTGCCCCCAGGCCGAAGTCCTCGGCGATCGGCGCGGCGGCGTAGTGGAAGCGCACCGGGCCGTCCGGCGCGGCACTGACGAACTGCCTCACCAGCGGATCGTCGCTGCGGCGCAGCGCCTCGGGCGAGCCCTGCGCGGCGATGCCGCCGTTGGCGATGAAGACGACATGGTCAGCGATCGAGAAGGTCTCGTCGACATCGTGCGAGACGACGATGCTGGTCACGCCCAGCGCGTCGTTGAGCTGGCGGATCAGCCGCGCGGCCACGCCCATCGAGATCGGATCGAGGCCGGCGAAAGGCTCGTCATACATGATCAGCTCCGGATCGAGCGCGATCGCGCGCGCCAGCGCGACCCGACGGCTCATGCCGCCGGAGATCTGGCTGGGCATCAGGTCGCGCGCGCCGCGCAGGCCCACCGCGTCGAGCTTCATCAGCACCAGGTCGCGGATCATCGGCTCGGGCAGGTCGGTGTGTTCGCGCAAGGGGAAGGCGACGTTGTCGAACACCGACAGGTCGGTGAACAGCGCGCCGAACTGGAACAGCATGCCCATGCGCCGACGCATCGCCATCAGGCCGGCGCGGTCGAGCGAGCCGATCTCGGTGCCGTCGAACAGCACCTGACCGACCGAGGCCTCGATCTGGCGGCCGATCAGGCGCAGCACCGTGGTCTTGCCGCCCCCGGAGGTGCCCATCAGCGCGACGACCGCGCCGCGCGGCACCACCAGATCGACATCGCGCAGGATGACGCGGTCGCCATAGCCGCAGGTCACCCCGCGCAGCTCGACCAGCGGCGCAGGCGTGGACAGGGAAGAAGGAGAGGATGCAGGCAAGGCGGCCAAAGGCGGCAAGAAGGACAAGGAGGAAAAGACGGAAAAGGTTCACGCCTGAAGGCGATGTCCCGATGATAGGGGAAAGCTCCGATGCGAGTTTGAAGAACAGTCGCCGGCCTGCGTCATCATGTCGACCATGATGTCGCCCATGACGCCGCCCCTTCTGCCCACGCCCTTCGACGAGCTGCGCCGCGGTCGTCTGCCCGCCACGATGGCCACCATGCTGTCGCCCTTCTCGGTCGACGAACATGAACGCCATGTGGTCGCGCTGGCCGAGGACGGCGGGCGCAGCCCGGTGCACGGGCTCGAGATCGACACGCCGCCGGGGCTGTATCGCCCGCATGCGGCCTCGAGCAGCCAGTTCATCCTGCGCACGCTGCTGCGCGAGCGCCCGCGTCTGGGCCGGCTGCTGGAGCTGGGCTGCGGCACCGGCGTGCTCGGGCTGACGCTGCTGCACCAGGGCCTGGCCGACGAGGTGCTGATGCTCGACGTGACCGACGCGGCGGTGCACGCCACCCAGGCCAATCTGGAGCGCGCCGGCCTGGCCGCACGGGCCCAGGTGCGCCAGGGCGACCTGTTCGCACCGGTGGCCGGTCCGGCACCGCAGCGCTTCGACAGCGTGCTGTTCAACCTGCCGCTGATGCACGCCGACCATGGCGGCCGACGCCATCCGGCGCTCGATGACACCGCCGGTCAGCTGGCCTGGCGCTTCTTCGAGCAGCTGCCTGCGCATCTGGCCCCCCAGGGCCGCGCCTTCTTCTCCTACGCCAACATTTCCGACCCGGCGCCGCTGGAGGCGCTGGGCGAGCAGATGGCGGTCGAGCTGCTGGCGGCCGAATGGGTCGCGCGCAGCGGCTTCTGGCTGTTTGTCTACGAGGCGCGCCCCAAGCGCCCGCAATGACACAGGCCGCCCGGAGGCGGCCTGCAGCAGCACATCCGGGGCGCACGGCCCCGGCGGCATCGAGCGATGCGTGATCAGCGCGGCAGCGTGGTCGAGCCCATCAGGAACTCGTCGACCGCGCGGGCGGCCTGGCGGCCTTCGCGGATCGCCCAGACCACCAGCGACTGGCCGCGGCGCATGTCGCCAGCGGCGAAGACCTTGTCGACGCTGGTCCTGTAGCCGCCGTCGATCTCGGTCGTGGCCTTGATGTTGCCGCGTGCATCCTTGGCCACGCCGAAGGAGTCCAGCACCGAGGCGACCGGATTGACGAAGCCCATCGCCAGCAGCACCAGATCGGCCTTGTATTCCTTCTCGGTGCCGGGGATCTCGACCAGCTTGCCGTCCTTGAACTCGACATGCACGGTCTTCAGGCCGGTGACCTTGCCATCCTTGCCGACGAATTCCTTGGTGGAGATGGCGAACTCGCGCACGCAGCCTTCCTCGTGGCTCGAGGAGGTGCGCAGCTTCAGCGGCCAGTAGGGCCAGACCAGCGGCTTGTTCTCCTGCTCGGGCGGCTGCGGCATCACCTCGAACTGGGTGACGCTGGCGGCGCCGTGGCGGTTGGAGGTGCCCACGCAGTCGCTGCCGGTGTCGCCGCCACCGATGACGATGACATGCTTGCCGTCGGCGCGGATAAGATCCTTCTCCTTCACCTTGCCGCCGTCGTTGACCTTGTTCTGCTGAGGCAGCAGCTCCATCGCGAAATGGATGCCCGACAGCTCGCGGCCCGGGATCGGCAGGTCGCGCGACTGCTCGGAGCCGCCGGTCAGCAGCACCGCGTCGAACTCGGCCTTCAGGCTCTCGGCGCTGACGGTTTCCTTGGCCCAGTTGGTGACCTTGGAGCCCTTCGGCCACTCGCCGACGACGACGTTGGTGCGGAACTTGATGCCTTCGGCCTCGAGCTGCTTGACGCGACGGTCGATGTGGCCCTTGTCGAGCTTGAAGTCGGGAATGCCGTAGCGCAGCAGGCCGCCGACCTTGTCGTTCTTCTCGAACACGGTCACCTCATGGCCGACGCGCGCCAGCTGCTGGGCCGCGGCCAGACCGGCCGGGCCGGCGCCGACGATGGCGACCTTCTTGCCGGTCTTGACCTTGGCCGGCTGCGGCTTGACCCAGCCTTCGGCCCATGCCCGGTCGATGATCGCGTGCTCGATCGACTTGATGCCGATCGCGTCGCCGTTGATGTTGGCCACGCAGGCGGCCTCGCACGGCGCCGGGCAGATGCGGCCGGTGAACTCGGGGAAGTTGTTGGTGCTGTGCAGCACCGTGATCGCGTTCTGCCAGTCCTGGTGATAGACCAGGTCGTTGAAGTCCGGAATGATGTTGTTGACCGGGCAGCCGTTGTTGCAGAACGGCGTGCCGCAGTCCATGCAGCGCGCGCCCTGGACCTTCGCCTGCTCGGGCGTCAGACCGATGACGAATTCCTTGTAGCTCTTCAGGCGCTTCTCGACCGGCTCGTAACCTTCTTCGATGCGCTCGTACTCGAGGAAACCAGTGACCTTACCCATGATGCGTTCAATCTCGAAGAAGAGGTGATTACTTGGCCGGGACCGTCTGGGCCTTGCCGTCGCCCTTCACGTCGCCCTTGGCGCGCGCGATGGTGGCGTCGGCAGCCTTGGCGGCATTGATCTCGGCCAGCGCGCGCTTGTACTCGGTCGGGAAGACCTTGACGAACTTCGCGCGAGCCTCGCTCCAGTTGTCGAGGATGTCGCGGGCCCGCAGCGAGCCGGTCCAGCGGTGGTGGTCCTCGATCAGCTTCTTCAGCAGCGCCTCGTCGGTCTGGCCCTTGTGCCAGACGGCGAAGTCGGCCGTCTTCTCCTGCTCGGCGGCGGGCAGCACCTTGTCCAGCGCGACCTGGGCGGTGTTGCAGCGGGTCGAGAACAGGCCGTCCTCGTCATAGACATAGGCCACGCCGCCCGACATGCCGGCCGCGAAGTTGCGGCCGGTCTTGCCCAGCACCACCGCGGTGCCGCCGGTCATGTACTCGCAGCCGTGGTCGCCGGTGCCCTCGACCACCGTGGTGGCGCCCGACAGACGCACCGCGAAGCGCTCGCCGGCCACGCCGCGGAAGAAGGCCTCGCCGCTGGTGGCGCCGAACAGCGCGGTGTTGCCGACGATGATGTTCTTCGAGGCGTCGCCACGGAACTCGATCGACGGACGCACCACGATGCGGCCGCCCGACAGGCCCTTGCCGGTGTAGTCGTTGCCTTCGCCGATCAGGTAGAAGGTGATGCCGCTGGCCAGGAAGGCGCCGAAGCTCTGGCCGCCGGTGCCCTCCATCTGCACGAACACCGTCTCGTCGGGCAGACCGTCCGGATGGTGCTTGATCAGCTCGCCCGAGAGCATCGCGCCCACCGAGCGGTTGACGTTGCGCACGTCTTCCATGAACTGCGTCTTCTCGCCCTTGTCGATCGCGGCCTTGGCCTTGGCGATCAGCTTGTGGTCGAGCGCCTTCTCCAGGCCGTGGTCCTGGTGGTCCACATGGCGGCGCGGCACGTCGGCCGGCACCGGCGGCTGGAAGAAGACCTTCGAGAAGTCCAGGCCCTTGGCCTTCCAGTGCGAGATCGCCTTCTTCGTGTCGAGCAGATCGGCGCGGCCGACCAGATCGTCGAACTTGCGGATGCCCAGCTGCGCCATGATCTGGCGGGCTTCCTCGGCGACGAAGAAGAAGTAGTTGACGACATGCTCGGGCTTGCCCGAGAACTTCTTGCGCAGCACCGGATCCTGCGTGGCCACGCCCACCGGGCAGGTGTTCAGGTGGCACTTGCGCATCATGATGCAGCCCTCGACCACCAGCGGCGCGGTCGCGAAGCCGAACTCGTCGGCGCCCAGCAGCGCGCCGATGACCACGTCGCGGCCGGTCTTCATCTGGCCGTCGGCCTGCACGCGCACACGGCCGCGCAGGCGGTTGAGCACCAGGGTCTGCTGGGTTTCAGCCAGGCCCAGCTCCCACGGCGTGCCGCAGTGCTTGATCGACGACCAGGGCGAGGCACCCGTGCCGCCGTCATGGCCGGCGATCACGATGTGGTCGGCCTTGCACTTGGTCACGCCCGCGGCGATGGTGCCCACGCCCACTTCCGACACCAGCTTGACCGAGATGTCCGACTTCGGGTTGACGTTCTTCAGGTCGTGGATCAGCTGCGCCAGATCCTCGATCGAGTAGATGTCATGGTGCGGCGGCGGCGAGATCAGGCCCACGCCCGGCACCGAGTGACGCAGCTTGCCGATGTACTCGGAGACCTTGCCGCCCGGCAGCTGACCACCCTCGCCCGGCTTGGCGCCCTGGGCCATCTTGATCTGGATCTGGTCGGCCGAGACCAGGTACTCGGTCGTGACGCCGAAGCGGCCCGACGCGACCTGCTTGATCTTCGAGCGCAGGCTGTCGCCGGCCTTCATCTCGTAGTCGGCCTCGATCTGCTTGGCACCGATCACGTCCGACACCTTGGTGCCGGCGTTGATGGGAATGCCCTTGAGCTCGTTGCGGTAGCGTGCCTGGTCCTCGCCGCCTTCGCCGGTGTTGGACTTGCCGCCGATGCGGTTCATCGCCAGCGCCAGCGTCGAGTGGGCTTCGGTGCTGATCGAGCCCAGCGACATCGCACCGGTGGCGAAGCGCTTGACGATCTCGGCCGCCGGCTCGACCTCCTCGATCGGGATGGCCTTGGTCGGATCCAGCCTGAACTCGAACAGGCCGCGCAGCGTCAGGTGACGGCGGCTCTGGTCGTTGATGATCTGGGCGTATTCCTTGTAGGTGTCGAACTTGCCCGAGCGCGTGCTGTGCTGCAGCTTCGCGATCGCGTCCGGCGTCCACATGTGCTCCTCGCCGCGGGCACGCCAGGCGTACTCGCCGCCCGCGTCCAGCATCGTCGCCAGCACCGGGTCGTCCCCGAAGGCGGCGATGTGGTTGCGGATGGCTTCCTCGGCGACCTCGAACACGCCGATGCCCTCGACCTGGGTCGGGGTGCCGCGGAAGTACTTCTGCACGAAGTCCTTCTGCAGACCGATGGCCTCGAACAGCTGCGCGCCGCAGTAGGACATGTAGGTCGACACGCCCATCTTCGACATGATCTTCGACAGACCCTTGCCGATCGCCTTGACGTAGTTGTAGATGGCCTTGTCGGCGGACAGGTTGCCCGGCAGCTCCTTGTGCATCTCGACGAGGGTTTCCATCGCCAGATACGGGTGCACCGCCTCGGCGCCGTAGCCGGCCAGCACCGCGAAGTGATGCACTTCGCGCGCCGACGCGGTCTCGACCACCAGGCCGGCGGTCGTGCGCAGGCCCTCGCGCACCAGGTGGTGGTGCACCGCGGAGAGCGCCAGCAGCGCCGGAATCGCCACCAGCTCGCTGTCCATCCAGCGGTCGGTGATGATCAGGATGTTGTGGCCCGACTTGATCGCATCGACGGCTTCAGCGCACAGCGACGCCAGCTTGGCCTCGACGCCGGCCTTGCCCCAGGACAGCGGATAGGTGATGTTCAGCTCATAGGGCTTGAACTTGCCGCCGGTGTGGCGCTCGATGTTGCGCAGGCGCGCCATGTCCTGGAAGTCCAGGATCGGCTGCGAGACCTCCAGGCGCATCGGCGGGTTGACCGCGTTGATGTCGAGCAGGTTCGGCTTCGGGCCGATGAAGCTGTTGAGCGACATCACGATCGCTTCGCGGATCGGGTCGATCGGCGGGTTCGTGACCTGGGCGAACAGCTGCTTGAAGTAGTTGTACAGCGGCTTGTTCTTGTCCGACAGCACCGCCAGCGGGCTGTCGTTGCCCATCGAGCCGATGCCTTCCTCGCCGTTGGCGGCCATCGGCGCCATCAGGAACTTGATGTCTTCCTGGGTGTAGCCGAAGGCCTGCTGGCGGTCGAGCAGGCTGACCTCGCTGGCGATCGGCGCGGCATCGGCCGGCACCGCGTCCAGACGGATGCGCACGTTCTCGATCCACTGGCGATAGGGCTTGGCCGACGCGAACTGGTTCTTCAGCTCCTCGTCGTCGATGATGCGGCCCTGCTCGAAGTCGATCAGGAACATCTTGCCCGGCTGCAGGCGCCACTTCTTGACGATGCGGTTCTCGGCGATCGGCAGCGTGCCCGACTCCGAGGCCATCACCACCAGGTCATCGTCGGTGACGATGTAGCGGGCCGGGCGCAGGCCGTTG
The DNA here is from genome assembly GCF_023706025.1 of Sphaerotilus sp. FB-3. Lineage (NCBI taxonomy): Bacteria > Pseudomonadati > Pseudomonadota > Betaproteobacteria > Burkholderiales > Sphaerotilaceae > Sphaerotilus > Sphaerotilus sp. FB-3. The sequence continues at coordinate 55,864 of NZ_BQWE01000004.1, forward strand.
CGGTCCAGCGTCGCGCCGATCTGCTTGCCGTCGGTGAAGACCATCGCGGCCGGGCCGTCCCACGGCTCGATCATCGCGGCGTGGTACTCGTAGAAGGCGCGGCGGCGCTCGTCCATCGTCGCGTGCTGCTCCCAGGCTTCCGGGATCATCATCATCGCGGCATGCGCAAGCGGGTAGCCCGACATCGACAGCAGCTCGAGCGCGTTGTCGAAGGTCGCGGTGTCCGACTGGCCCTCGAAGCTGATCGGATAGAGCTTCTTCAGGTCGTCGCCCAGCACCGGCGACTTCATGACGCCTTCGCGGGCGCGCATCCAGTTGAAGTTGCCCTTGACGGTGTTGATCTCGCCGTTGTGGGCGACCATCCGGTACGGGTGGGCCAGCGGCCACTCGGGGAAGGTGTTGGTCGAGAAGCGCTGGTGCACCAGGGCCAGCGCCGACACGCAGGCCGGATCCTGCAGGTCGAGGTAGTACTTGCCGACCTGGTCGGCCAGCAGCAGGCCCTTGTAGATGATGGTGCGGCACGACATGCTGGGCACGTAGTACTCGCGGCTGTGCGTGAGCTTCAGGCGCTGGATCGCGGCGGACGCGGTCTTGCGGATGACATACAGCTTGCGCTCGAGTGCGTCCGGCACGATCACGTCGGCGCCACGGCCGATGAAGATCTGGCGGATCACCGGCTCGGTCTTGCGCACGGTGGGCGACATCGGCATGTCGGCGTCCACCGGCACGTCGCGCCAGCCCAGCAGCACCTGGCCCTCGGCCTTGACGGCGCGCTCGAGCTCCTGCTCGCAGGCCAGACGGGAGGCGTGCTCCTTCGGCAGGAAGATCATGCCGACGCCGTACTCGCCCGGCGGAGGCAGATCGACGCCCTGCTTGGCCATCTCGGCGCGGAAGAACTCGTCCGGGATCTGGATCAGGATGCCCGCGCCGTCGCCCATCAGCGGGTCGGCGCCGACCGCGCCGCGGTGGTCGAGGTTCTCGAGGATCTTCAGACCCTGCTCGACGATGGAATGCGCCTTCTGGCCCTTGATGTGCGCGACGAAGCCGACGCCGCAGGCATCGTGTTCCTGGGTCGGGTCATACAGACCGCCGGCAGCGAAGGTCTGGATCTCTTGGCGGGACGCGGGTCCCGAGGCGGCCTGGCTCATGGCGCACTCCTAGGAATGACAATAGGGAAAACCGTGCGAATCTACCGCAGTGCAGCAGACCCCTCAAGCAAAACAAAAAGGGGTCAGACTCCTTGAATCCAGATCCAACCAATCCGCAAAAAAAATTAGGGACAGACTGGATCCACCTTGGTCGACCGTGCCGGACGCCCCCGGGGACGCGGCGCCATCGGACGCTCGCAGGAGGCGCCCAGTTTTGCAAGAAACGCGCCAGAACCCAGCGCCCAGCCCTTGGTGGCGCTGTCGGTGTGCTGCTGCACCTCCTCGGGCGTCAGCGGCTCGTCGAGCAGGCGCTGCCAGGCCAGTTCACGCTCGAAGGGCGTGTTGCCGAGCTGCCAGTGGCACAGATGCGTGCTCACCAGCGTGTCGCGCCGGCGTCCGAGATGGTGCATCGCGCTGGACCAGGCGTAGTCGCCCGCCGGCGTGGGCGGAATCAGGCGCTGGGGGTTCTGCTCGATGTAGCGCATGCAGGTCAGCAGGTGCGGCCCGTTCTCGATGACGGTGGCACGGAAGCGCCCGTCCCACAGCGTGCCGATGCGGCCATGGCGGCGGTTGAAGGCCGCGACATAGCGCCGGCCGATCGCCTGCAGCATCTTGCTCAGCGCCTCGGCGGTCGGCGGCGTCACCAGCAGGTGCAGATGGTCGTTCATCAGCACATAGGCATGCACCGCGACCCGGTGCAGCGCGGCCGACTCGCGCAGCGCGGCCAGGTAGGCCAGGCGGTCCTCGTCGTCGAGAAAGATCGGCTGGCGGTTGTGGCCGCGCTGGATGACATGGTGAGCAAGACCGGCGATGGAGAGGCGAGGCAGTCGGGCCATGAGCGGGAACCGGGACAGGTCGGATCGGACAGGGGGAGGCTTGGCCGACGGTGATGCTGTCGATGGGCCAGAATGCACATTTTCCACCCCCCATCCCATCTGTCACGCGCTCGTACCAGGGCAAGGAACTCCGATGAAAGCTGACAACGTTCTCGCCACGATCGGCCGCACGCCGCACATCCGCGTCAACCGCCTGTTCGGCGCGGGCCATGAGGTCTGGATCAAGTCCGAGCGCGGCAATCCCGGCGGCTCGATCAAGGACCGCATCGCGCTGGCGATGATCGAGGACGCCGAGGCCAGCGGCGCGCTGCAGCCCGGTGGCACCATCGTCGAGCCGACCTCGGGCAACACCGGCGTCGGCCTGGCGATGGTGGCCGCGGTCAAGGGCTATCCGCTGGTGCTGGTGATGCCCGAGAGCATGAGCATCGAGCGCCGCCGCCTGATGCTGGCCTATGGCGCGAAGTTCGTGCTGACGCCGCGCGAGAAGGGCATGAAGGGCGCGATCGAGAAGGCGCAGGAACTGGTCGCCGCCACGCCCGGCGCCTGGATGCCGCAGCAGTTCGAGAATCCGGCCAATGTCGCGGTGCATGTGCGCACCACGGCGCAGGAGATCCTGGCCGACTTTCCCGAGGGTCTGGACGTGCTGATCACCGGCGTGGGCACCGGCGGCCACCTGTCGGGCTGCGCGCAGGTGCTCAAGGCGGCCTGGCCGAACCTGAAGGTGTTTGCGGTCGAGCCGGCGGCCTCGCCGGTCATCAGCGGCGGCGCGCCCGCGCCGCACCCGATCCAGGGCATCGGCGCCGGCTTCGTGCCGAAGAACCTGCACACCGATCTGCTCGACGGCGTGATCCAGGTCGAGGCCGAGGCCGCACGCGAGATGGCCCGCCGCAGCGCCCGCGAGGAAGGTCTGCTGGTGGGCATCTCCAGCGGCGCCACGCTGGCGGCCATCGCCCAGAAGCTGGCCGAGCTGCCGGCCGGCAGCCGCGTGCTCGGCTTCAACTACGACACCGGCGAGCGCTATCTGTCGATCGAGGGCTTCCTGCCGGTCGAGGGCTGAGCCCCGCGCCGCCGCTCAGAGCTGCGGCAGCAGCGACAGGTCCAGGCCGCGCTCGGCGGTCCAGACCAGCGCCAGCAGCGCGATCGCGCCCGAGCCGCCCTGCACCGCCAGCCGCCGATAGGCCGGCGCATGGCGCAGCGCGATCGCCAGCGGCAGCAGCAGCGCCACCAGCGCGAGCTGGCCCAGCTCCACACCGAGATTGAAGCCCAGCAGCTGCAGCAGCAGCTGGTCCTCGCGCAGGCCGAGGTCCTGCAGCGGTCCGGCGAAGCCCACGCCGTGGATCAGCCCGAACAGGCCGACCAGCGGCCAGCGCGGCCCGGGCAGCAGCGGCCGCAGGTTGTCGAGCGCCGCCAGCAGCACGCTGACGGCGATCAGCGCCTCCACCCAGCGCGTGGGCGGCGGCAGCACCCCGACGGTGACCAGCCCGAGCGTCAGCGAATGCGCCAGCGTGAAGGTGCTGACCAGCACCAAGGCCTCGCGCCAGGCCGCCGATGCGGTCTCGCGCGGCGTCCAGCCATCGCCCTCGCGGCGCCAGACCGCCACCAGCAGCAGCGTGACCAGGAACAGGATGTGATCCAGGCCGATGGCGATGTGGTGCATGCCCTCGCGGACGAAGTCGAGAAAGCCGCCGCCCGCCTGCGCCAGCACCCAGGACCGCTCGCCCTCGCCGGCAATCAGCACGGCAGCCTGCCCGTCTGACGCCGGCTGCCCGGCCGTCTCCGCCACAGCGATGTTCAGCAGGCCGCGGTGGCTCGGATCGGTGCGGGCGAACAGCCGGTAGTCGAGCTGCGCCACCTGGACCGGGGCCGCACAGGCCCAGCTGCTGCGCAGCACCAGGTGCTGGCCATCGGCATGGCGCTCGACCTGCATCGGTGCTCGTGCGCTCAGGCGGCAGTCGGCGCCGTCGGCACGCGGCTGCAGCGCCGCATCGACCAGGCGGATGATGTCGGCCTCGCGGGAGCGGATTTCGCCCCAGCGCAGCACGCCGTCGTCATCGGCGTCCAGAACCAGCTCGCGGTCGAGGTCGCGCAGCGACAGGTCGATGCGCTGCTCGATGCGCTCGCCGTCGATGCGCCAGTTCAGATAGGCATCGCTGGCCTGATGCGCCCGGGCCGGCGCCAGCGCGACGAACAGCAGCACCAGCACGGCAAGCAGATGCCCTGGCCACAGCATCGGATGCATGGCGGCAGATCGGATCTTCATGTGCGTTCTCCCGGACGCCGGACACCGCCGGCAGCCGCGTCGGTCGGGGCGGCGCGCAGTCTCACGTCGACACGCGCCGGATCGCGGGTCCAGGCCTGCAGCAGTCGCACCGCCTGCGCGGTCTGGCCGGCACGCAGCGCGCTGCGCCACAGCAGCACCGCATCGGCCGGCTCGCGCTGGCCCGCCCAGTTCTCCTGGGCCAGCGTCCAGGCGCGGGCCGGATCGCGGCCCACATCCAGCGCCAGGCGCGCTTCTTCACGCAGATGCGGCTCGCCGCGGCGGCGTGCCGCATCCAGCCGCGCTGTCATGCCCGACAGCACCGCAGCGGCCCGCGCATCGCCCAGGCGATGCAGCGCGATCGCGCGGCGCAGCTGCAGCGCGTCGGCCTCGACCGGGCCGACCGACACCGCCGCCAGCGCCTCGGCAGCGCGGCCGCGGTCGAGCAGCCAGTCGGCCCGCGCCGCCTGCGCATAGGGATCACCGCCCTGCCCGGCCGCCTGGGCCAGCAGCCGCTCGGCCTCGGTGTCATCGCCCAGCCGCACCGCCAGCTCGGCGCGCACCAGCGCCAGCCAGCGGTCATCGGGCGCCTGGCGGGCCAGCGCGTCCAGACGAAGATCGGCCTGGCGCGGATCGAGGTCGCCGCGCAGGCTGTCGATCTCGACCGCACAGACCTCGGCCGCCCGGGCCAGCCCCGCACCGGCGGCCGCCAGCTCGGGCGCCTGCAGGGCGCGGCAGGCGCGCGCCGCCTCGGCCAGCCGACCCTGCACCTGCAGCACCGCGACCTGCGTCAGCCCGGCCTGGGCCCGCAGCGCCAGCGGCACCGACGCGTCGCCCACCAAGGCCTGCAGGTCGAGCAGCGCAGGCGCGAACTCATGCCGCGCCTGCAGGATCGTGGCACGCAGCAGCCGCACCGGCGCCGGTGCGTCGCGCTGCGCCCACCACGGCGCCAGCGCGGCCTGCGCGGCGCCGTACTCGCGCGGATCGCCCTCGCGGCGGGCGCGGTCGATCGCCTCGCGCGCCACCGACAGCGCCAGCGGCAGACGCGAGGGATCGCGCTGCAGCTCGGCGCGGGCGCGGCGCTCGGCCAGGCCGGGTCGGGCCGGCAGCCGCTCGACCACCTCCTCGTCGGAGGCCGGCGTGAACGGCGCCGCCTGCAGCGGCCCGGCCAGGGCCAGCAGCAGGATCAGCGCCAGACGGGGAGCCCGCAGGTGCGAGGCGGTGTGCGGTGGCGTGGAGGCGATGGGCATCGGCACAGCTCCTGGCGCCGCTCAGCGCAGCTCGACCGGCTCGGCAGTCTCGGAGGTCGGCGGCACGACCATCGCCAGATCGATCGGCTCGGCGGTGTCGTCGGACTGGGCCGCCAGCGTCGAGGCGAAGCCGCTGTAGGCCTCGGCCGAGACGGTGGCGCTGGCCGGCACCTCGGTGATGACGGTCGCGCCGGCATGGGCCGCGGTGTCGCCGCTGCCGCCGCAGGCCGCCAGCAGCAGGGCCAGGCCGGCCGCGCCCAGAAGGCGGCCGCCGCGGCGGCGCCAGGACAGGCAAGAGGTCATGGTGATGCTCCGGATGAGGATGGTGGAATGCGCGTTCGCCTCGCGGCTCACTTGCTGCCGGGCACCGGCGTGTTCAGGTAGGGGAAGCCGGACAGCAGCGGCACGACACCCTGGTCGACCGCGTCATGCAGCTTCAGCGCCGTCGCGCCCAGCGGCACCGCGGACGGACGGCAGGCCGAGCCGAAGCCGAGCTTGTCGGTGTCGCCATTGGCCAGGCACAGCCCGCCCATCACCGCCACCAGCGAGATGTCGACCACATCGTCCTTGGGCCGGCGGCCATTCGGAAAGCCGGCGTTGTCGTTGCCGCCGGCCAGCAGGTTGCCGACGATGCCGAGCCGGTTCTGCTCGGCGTAGGCCACCGGCGCGATGCCGGTGTTCAGCCGCAGCATTTCCGAGGCGACGACGTTCTTCGGCTGGTTCACGCCCTTGATGCCGGTCAGGAAGGTGGTGACCAGATCGGTGCGCGGCAGGTTGGTCGGCGCGGTCTTCGGCAGGTTCAGCGCGATCTCCAGCAGCGCCGGCAGCGTCGGATGGGTCACATAGTCGGCGAACTGCGCGTCGCCCGAGGGCTTCGAGGCGTTGAAGCGGTCCTTGTCCTTCAGCCCGATGACCACCTCGTTGACCAGGGGCATGCCCAGGCGAGACACCTGCGTCCAGGCACCGCCGGCGCGCTCGCTGGCCTGATGCCCGCTGCCGGGCTTGCCGTCGATCAGCCGGGCCTGGCGCAGGCTGGCGCTGGTCCAGCCGCCGATCACGTCGTCGCCGCTGGTCAGGCAGCTGCGGTGGATCTCCAGCGCGATCGCGGTGACGTTCTTCGCGCCGAGCGGGTTGGGCACCGCACCGGTCAGCGCCGGATCGGTGATGACCGAGACCGGTGCGTTGACCAGGTCGAAGACCGGACCGAGATTGACCGCAAACGGATCCTGGCGCTGGCCGACAAACATCCGTCCCGGCGTCGCGCAGCCCGGAATCGCGACCGCATGCACATGCTTGGCGGCGTAGCCGGGATAGTCGGGAATCGTCTTGACGCCGATGTTGTCGACCGGCTTGGCAAAGGTCTCGCTGCCGGTGCCGACCTGGGTCAGCGCCTGGCGGGTGCCGGTGCGGCGGTCGCCGCGCACCACCTGGACGGTGTAGGTCTCGGCCAGCTGCAGGTTCGGGTCGCCCACCTGCGAGACCTGGCCGGACTGGACCAGCGGAATGCCCACCGAGCGGTCGCCGATCTTCAGGCTGGTGCCGGCGCCGCCGTTGGACAGGGTGTTGCGGAAGCGGAACTGGAAGCTCAGGTCCTCCTTCGCGTCCCCGTTGTTGTCGATGTGGATCTCGTAGAGCGCGTTCGGATCGAGCGCGAAGTAGTTCGGGCCGCCGTAGGCATCCTGCAGCGGCAGGTAGTTGGCGATCAGCGTGACGAAGTCGGAGCGGCCGGCCTCGTAGCTGCGGAACATGTAGAAGTCGCTGGCATCGACCTTCGGGGCGGTGGTGATGAAGGGCGCCTCGCGGTGGCTGGAAGCAAGTGCGGAACCGGAAAGCAGCGTCAGGGCCAGCGGGAGGGCAGCCAGCGGGCCGCCGATGCGTTGCAGGGTCGTCGACAAGATCTGTCTCCTTGGAGCCGGGTCGGGAAAGCGGACGGGGGTGACACCGCGATGCGGCATCTGTCCATTCCCTACGCACCCCGGACAGGAGCGGATGCAACCCCACGATTCAGGGGGTCTTTCGACGTCAGACCCGGTCGGATGCCGGATCGGACTCCGGATCAGATGCCGATCTGGCCGACCGAGACGACCGGCCCGGTCGGCTGGCCGGTGGGCGAGCCGCCCGCGGGCTCGACGCTGATCGCAAAGGCGCGGGTATCGTCGAGCAGCCGAGCCCGGCGCAGCACGGTCTGTCCGCGCGCATCGACCAGACCGAGCGAGCGCGGCGTCCCGTCGGCCGGCAGCGCCCACAGCTCCAGCGCACGCCCGGTCTCGAGCGGGACCAGATCGATCGGACGCAGCACCAGGGCCTGGCCATCGGCGCTGACGCTGGCGACGAAGCTGGCGTGCATCACTCCGCCACCCGATCCGCCGCCCGACTTCGGGCTGGCCACCAGCAGCACCACGATCGGCGCACCGTCCGGATCGGCGGGCGGCGGCTGCAGCATCAGCACCGCCATGCCCAGCGCTGCCGCGCTCGCCAGGCCGCTGAGCAGGCGCCACGGCAGCAGCTGCTGCCACCAGCGTGCGGGCGCCTCGTCGGGCGCCGGTGCCGGCTCGCCGAACAGGCGCTGCTCGATCTGCTGCCAGACCCGGTCGGGCGGCGCGACCGGCGCCACGCTCAGCGACATCGGCTCCAGCCGCAGCCGCCAGCCCTCGACCGCCTCGCGCAGCGCCGGATGCGCCGGCAGCAGCGCCTCGAAGCGCCGGCGGGCGGGCCCGCGCAGCGTGCCCAGCACATAGGCCGCCGCCAGCCGGTCGGCCCGTTCGCGTCGTCCGTAGTCCATGTCAGCGCTCCCGGGCCACCGCGTGGCCCAGACAGTCCTTCAGCGCCAGCAGCGCGCGGCGCACCCAGCTCTTGACCGTGCCCAGCGGCTGGGCGAGATGCTCGGCCACCTCGGCGTGCGACAGCCCCTGGTAGTAGGCCAGCGCGACGCACTGCTGCTGCTCGGCCGACAGCACCTGCACGCAGCGCGAGAGCTCGCGCGCCTCGGCCGCCTGGTGCAGCAGTTCCTGCGGCCCGGCCGCGTCGTCGGGCAGATCGGCCAGCAGGTCGCCGCCCTCCTCGTCGTCCTCGTCGTCGGCGACATGACGGCTGACGGTGCGCACCTCGCCGCGACGGCGGCGCAGGCTGTCGATCGCACGATGGCGCGCGATGCTGGTCAGCCAGGTCAGCGGCTGGCTGCGCTGCGGGTCGAAGCTTCCGGCGGATTGCCAGAGGCTGATGTAGATGTCCTGCAAGAGATCCTCGGCGCGGGCTGTGTCAGGCTGTATACGCAGCACGACGCCAAACAGATGCGCAGAGGTCTCGCGGTAGAGCGCCGCGAAGGCCTGGCGGTCGCCCAGGGCGATGTGCGACAGCCAGGCGGCCAGCCGGTGGCTGCGCTGGGCCCAGGCGTCGACAGGCGTGCTCGGCATCGGCGGGACTCCTTGGAGGGAACAGTCGGGCGTGACGGCGCCGGGGCCGTCGGACGGCGCCGGCCGTCAGCTGGCGCTGGCGCAGGCGCTGCAGTGTGCGGCCAGCACCTCGCGCACCATCGCTTCAGGAGCCCCCTGCATCCGGGCACTGCCCAGGCGATCGATGACGACGAAGCGGATCTCGCCGCCCTCGGACTTCTTGTCGATCTGCATCAGCTGCAGGTAGCGCTCCGCCCCCAGGGCCGGGCCGACCACCGGCAGGCCGGCGCGCTCGCACAGCAGGCGCACCCGCGCGACGAACTCGGCCGGCATCAGGCCGAGCCGCGCCGACAGGTCGGCGGCCATGACCATGCCGCAGCCGACCGCCTCGCCGTGCAGCCATTCGCCGTAGCCCAGGCCCGCCTCGATCGCGTGGCCGAAGGTGTGGCCGAAGTTCAGGATGGCGCGCAGGCCGCTCTCGCGCTCGTCGCAGCCCACCACCTGCGCCTTGATCTCGCAGGAGCGCTTGACCGCCTGCGCCAGCGCCGCCTTGTCGCGCGCGCGCAGCCGCTCGATGCTGGCCTCGATCCAGGCGAGGAACTCGGCATCGGCGATCGGGCCGTACTTGATGACCTCGGCCAGTCCCGCCGAGAGCTCGCGCTCGGGCAGCGTGTCGAGCGTGTCGAGGTCGCAGATCACACGCACCGGCTGGTAGAACGCGCCGATCATGTTCTTGCCCAGCGGGTGGTTGATCGCGGTCTTGCCGCCGACCGACGAGTCGACCTGCGACAGCAGCGTCGTGGGCACCTGCACGAAGGGCACGCCGCGCATGTAGCAGGCCGCGGCGAAGCCGGTCATGTCGCCGATCACGCCGCCGCCCAGCGCGAACAGCACCGTCCTGCGGTCGCAGGTGGCGCCCAGCAGCGCGTCGTAGATGCGCTCGAGCGTCGCGGCGTCCTTGAAGGCTTCGCCGTCGGGCAGCTCGACCGTCAGCACCCGTGCGTAGTGCGGCGCCAGCGCCGCCTGCAGCCGGGCGGCGTACAGCGGCCCGACGGTGGTGTTGGTGACGATCATCGCGGTCTGCGCCTTCGGCAGGCCGGTCCAGGCGGCGGGATCGTCCAGCAGGCCGGTGCCGATCAGGATGTCGTAGCTGCGATCGCCCAGCTCGACGCGGACGGTCGCGCGGATCGGGGCGGCGGGGGAAGGAGCGGCGGAGGTCGTCGGCATCATGGCGGGCGGATGATCGTCGTCGGCGGCCGGGTCAGCGGCGGGAACGGGAAGGAAAGCTGCCGGGCAGCGGCCGCTCGTCGTCGGGCACGACGCCGGCCAGCTCCAGCTGCATCAGGATCATGTTGACCAGCGTCGGCACCGAGGGGCGGCCGGTCTCGATGACGAAGTGCGCGGTCTCGCGGTAGAACGCGTCGCGGTCGCGGTAGAGCTCGCGCAGCTTGCGCAGCGGGTCGGCCACCTGCAGCAGCGGGCGCTGGGTGTCGTGGCGCAGCCGGCGAAACAGCTCCTCCGGCGAGGCGCGCAGGTAGACGACGACCGAGTTCTCCTTGAGCGCGCGGCGGTTGGCCTCGCGCAGCACCGAGCCGCCGCCGGTGGCCAGCACGATCGGCGGACGGATCTGCACCAGCTCGGCGATCACCTGCTGCTCCAGGTCGCGGAAGGCCTGCTCGCCCTCGCGCTCGAAGTAGGCGCGGATCGACATGCCGATGCGCTGCTCGATCTCGACGTCGGCATCGACGAAGCGCCAGCCCAGGGCGGCCGCGAGATGCCGGCCGGCGGTGGACTTGCCGGCGCCGGGCATGGCGACAAGACTGACGGAGGAGCCGGGGCGGACGCGGGGGTCGCCCCCGTCGGACGAGATGGAAGACACGCGGGCGGGGGAGGAAGTCGGACAGGTCGGGAAAAGACGCGAACGGCGCCGGAACGCGGGGTTCCGGCGCCGTCACGGGCGTCAAGTCTAACGCGGGCGCAGCCTCAGGCCGCTGACGCAGCCGCGCCCGGCGAATCAGTTGATGCGGCCGAGGTCGTAGGTGTAGCTCTGGCCGTTGGGCATCTTGATCGTCAGGTCGATCGCGCCGGGAGCCTCCAGCGCCTTGGTGCAGTCGTCGAGCTCAGCGATCAGACGATGTATTGTCGGAGCCGTACCACTCGGAATAGGACTGTTGTCAATTCGAATTGACGCGCCTTTGGCTTTTGTCGTGACAGCCAGCGTCGCACCAATCGGAATTCTGTTGCCCCCAAGGGCATCAGCCTCCTGATTGGAATCTCGAACACAGATGTCTCGAGTCACACGGCAAACCGATGTCGTCGGCTGAAAAGACAGCCCCAAAGAATCCGTTGTGGGGGTCGTCCCTGAACAGCGATCCACCTGCAAACGAGGCGCATATCGAGAGTCAGACAGGACAAAGACAATTCGATCCTTGAAGCGGACATAGGTGTTGCCATCCCACGTACCATTGGCAGTCAGGCCGGCCAGGTACTCGCCATTGGCGGTGTCCATCAAGCCGTTTTCGTCCTTGTCGATGTAGAGCTGGCCAAGATCCTCGAATGTCTCGCCCGGGGTGTAGAGCTGGTCACCGTTCGTATCGACAAAGGACTCTTCACCCTGCGCATAGGCCAGCACCGTGACGCGACCATTGAGTGGCCTGTAGTTGCTGGACACGAACTTGGTCGTGCAGACGCCATTCACTGTCGTGCATTTGGCGGGAATGATGCTGGCGCCCTCGGCCACGAAGCTGACCGCCGTCCCATCAGACACGGGATTGCCGAACCGGTCATTGAGCTGAACACGGATCTCGCTTTCAGTTCCATCGCGCCAACCCCCATCGGGATTCAATGCCGCAGCCGCAAAACTGAACGCATTGTTCGTTGGCAAACCAGCATTGATCGCCAACACATTCGACAGAGTCATCAGCGGCGACCCTGTCGGCAAGACGGCATCAGAACCATCGGCGTTCAGCACCTTGGCACGCACACGAACGGGGGTCGGCGTCGCCTTGGCGGTCACGGAAACAGTAACAACGCCGTTGGCATCCGTCGGCAGGGATGTGGCCCCCAGTATCGCGACATTAGGGATATCCAGTGAAAACTCCACCATTCGATTGGCGATGACGCCCCCCGAAGGGTCTCTGAGCTTGAAAGACACTTGGGACGAAATCGGACAGCCGCTGCCAGCCAGGCAGATCTTGTCCGGCGAGGCCGAGACGAACTCGAGCGACTGCGCGACCGGCGCGGCCACCACCAAGTCGACCTGCTTCTGCTGGCTGGTGCCGGAGATCGAGGCGCTGATGCGGTCGGTCGCCGCACAGCCCTTGTCCTGGTAGGTGGTCGAGGCGCTGGAGCCGGTCACGGTGATCGAGGTCGGCGACAGCACCGCCTTGCCGGCGGTGGCGCAGGTCGACGAGAAGTTCACCGTCACCGGCGAAGCCGACGAGGCGCCGCTGACGTTGACCGTCACGACGGAGGCACCATACGACGAGATGCTCGTCGGCGAGGCCGCGGCCGAGGTCAGGCTGACATTGGTCGCCGAGACGGTGAAGACCTTCTGCGCCGTCAGCGCGGTGCTGCTGCCCGTGGGCGTGAAGCTGGCGGTGACGGTATCGGCCCCGACCTGGCCCGAGACGGGCTGCAGCGTCGTCGTCGCCTGCCCGTTCGCATCGGTCTTGACGCGCGCGACATCGACGGTGGCCGCGCCATTGGCCACCGAGAAGGTCACCAGCACGCCCGCGGCCGCCGTGCCGTCGGCGTTCTTGGCCTGCGCGGTCACCGTGCCGGGCGTCGAGGCGCTGACCGTGTCGGAGGTCATGGCCACCACGATGCTGGCCGCCGCCGCGGTCGTCGTCGAGCCGGAGCTTGACCCGCTGCTTGAGCTGGAATCGGTGCTGGTGGAACAGCTGCCCGAGAAGCTCACGCAGCCTGCATCGCTGCCGCCCCCGCCGCAGCCGGCCAGCAAGGCCGCCGCCGCCAGGGCCAGCGCACTGGCGCGCAGCGCCGTGATCGTCGTCGTCATGAAATCAATCCCCTGCCTGTCGGTCGATGTTCGTCTTGTGGCCGCCCTCCCCTCGCGGGCGGGCTCAGCGTGCCGGCGCGTTGCGGTCGGTGATGACCTTGGGCGTCAGGAAGACCAGCAGCTCGGTCTTGTTCGATGACCGCGTCTTGTTGCGGAACAGCGCGCCCACATACGGAATGTCGCCCAGCACCGGCACCTTGTTGACCGACTCGGTCTCGTCGATCTGGAAGATGCCGCCGATCACCACGGTGCCGCCGTTCTCCACCAGCACCTGCGTCTTCACATGCTTGGTGTTGATCGCGAAGCCGGCCGAGGTCGACTGGCCGACGCTGTCCTTGTTGACATCGACATCGAGAATGACGCTGCCCTCGGGCGTGATCTGCGGCGTGACCTCGAGCTTGAGGTTGGCCTTGCGGAACTGGATCGCGGTGGCGCCGCTGGAGGTGGCCGACTGGTAGGGCAGCTCGGTGCCCTGCTCGATCAGCGCCTTGACCTGGTCGGCGGTGATGACCCGCGGGCTCGACACCAGCTTGCCGCGCCCTTCGGCCTCCAGCGCCGACAGCTCCAGGTTCAGGAAGCGGTTGGACGCCGCACCGAACAGCGACAGCGCGAAGCTGGCGGCACTCGCGCCGCCGAAGGAGGAGGTGTTGGCCGGCAGGTTGACGAACTGGGTGTTGCTGAAGTCGACCTGCTCGCTCTGGTTGGTCTGGTAGCCGATCGCGTTGTAGTTGCCGCCGATCGCCAGATTGCCCACACCGGCGTTCCAGCCGGGCACGCCCCCGCGAATGCCGCGCATGTCCGAGCTGCCCAGCTTGATGCCCAGCGAGCGGCCGAAGGTGTCCTCGGCCTCGACGATGCGCGCCTCGATCATCACCTGACGCACCGGGATGTCGATGCGCGAGACCATCTGCGCGACCTCCTCGAGCTTGGCCGGAATGTCGGTGACGAAGAGCTGGTTGGTGCGCGCCTCGTAGAGCACGCTGCCACGCGCCGACAGCAGCCGGGTGGCGCTGGTGGACGCCCCGGCGCTGGCGCCGGAGGCGCCGCTGGAGCCGGTCTGCTGGCCGGTCAGCGCACGCGAGATCTCCTCGGCCTTGGTGTAGTTGAGCTGGAAGGCCTGGGTGCGCAGCGGCTCCAGCGCGGCGACCTGGGCCCGCGCCTCGAGCTCGGCCTTCTCCTTGGCGGCCAGCTCCTCCTTGGGCGCGACCCACAGCACATTGCCGGTCTTCTTCACGCCCAGGCCCTTGGCCTGCATGATGATGTCGAGCGCCTGGTCCCAGGGCACATCCTTCAGCCGCAGCGTGACATTGCCGGTCACGGTGTCGCTGGTGACGATGTTGAAGTTGGTGAAGTCGGCGATGACCTGCAGCAGCGCACGCACCTCGATGCTCTGGAAGTTCAGCGACAGCTTGTCGCCGCTGAAGCCCGGACCGGCGGTGAGCTTCTGCGGATCGACCTTGACCGGCCGGACCTCGAGCACGAACTGGTTGTCGCTCTGGTAGGCGCTGTGCTCCCAGTTGCCGCGCGGCTCGATCGTCATGCGCACCCGGTCGCCGACCTGGGTGGTGGAGACCGACTGCACCGGCGTGCCGAAGTCGGTCACGTCGAGGCGGCGACGCAGCCCCTCCGGCGCGGTCGAGCGCAGGAACTCGACGATCAGGTTCTGGCCCTGCTGGCGGATGTCGACGCCGACCTGGTTGCTCGGCAGGTCGACCACCACCCGGCCGGCGCCGTCGCGCCCGCGGCGGAAGTCGATGTCGCGCAGCGACTCAGGTGCGGTGTTGCGGCTGTCGGCGAAGTGCAGCGGTTCGGCCGAGGTGCGCACGCCGGCGGCAGCGGCCGTGGCCGGCGTGCCGGAGGACACCTGCACCGGCTCGAGCGTGACCACCAGCGCCTTGCCGTCGATCTCGGCGCGGTAGCGGGTGGACTGCTTCAGGTTCAGCACCAGCCGGGTGCGGTCGCCGGCCTGGGCCAGCGCCACCGAGCGCAGATTGCCCTGGTTGACCTCCTGCTGGGACCGGCCGGTGGCGTTGATGACACCGGGCAGGTCCAGCGCCACCCGGGCGGGCGACTGCAGCACGAAGCCGGCGGGCAGCGCGGCCAGCGGCTCGGAGAGCTCCAGCCGGATCACCTCGCCGCCGTCCTTCACGCCGCTCGACAGCGACTGGATGGCGTTCTGCGCCCAGCCGAGCACCGGAGCGGCGGCCAGCGCGGCCAGCGTCGCCAGGCGAACGCTCCAGCGGGGGATGGGGGCTTTCTGGGTCGTCTTCATCGCTTCTCCTGGGCCCGCTCCTGGAGGGTCAGCGTGCTGGCGCGCTCGACGATTTCTCCGAGGGTGTCGGGCACGAGTTCGCGCAGGGCAATCTCGGTTTCCGTGATGCGGGTGACGCGGCCGTAGTTCTGGCCGAGATAGTCACCCACCTTGACTTGGTAGAGCAGGTTGTCGGCCTTCAGCAGCGCATGCGGCCGCCCGCCGCGCACGACGCTGCCGACCATCGTCAGCGCGTCGAGCGGGTAGGCCTCGAGCGGCTCGCGGCGCCGGTTCATCTCGGCGGCCAGCAGCGAGTTGGGCTGGCGGCTCTCCTGCTTGAGCGCCCCCTGCATCTTCTGGCTGCTGAAGGGCTCGGTCTGCGAGAAGGCCGCATAGGGCTGCGGATCGAACTTGCGCGGCGCCACCAGCGGCGAGACCTGCGGCTTGGCCACGCGGCGCTGCTCCTCCATCCAGGCACGCAGTTCCTCGTGCGGATCGGAGCAGCCCGACAGGCCCGCCAGGCCGGTCAGCGCCAGCAGGACCAGCGCCGCGCGGGACGGTCGCCGCGACCGGCGGAAAGGACGGGCGGTCATCATGGCTGGCCTCCGGACTGGGGCGCGCCGCCGGGCTTGCCGCCCTTGGCCGCCTGCTGCGCCTTGCGATGCTCGGCGACCTCGGCCGGATCGAGATAGCGGTAGGTGCGCGCGGTGGCCTCCATCGCCAGCAGGCCATTGGCGCTGGGCAGCATCTGGCCGCTGGCCTGGCCCGGCGTGGTGATCACCAGGTTGTGCAGCGTGACGATGCGCGACAGGTTGGCCACATCCGCCGCGAAGGCGCCGACGTCGTGGTAGCGGCCGGTCACCCGCAGCGCGATCGGCAGCTCGGCGTAGTAGTCCTTGATGATGACCTGGCCCGGCCGGAACAGCTCGAACTGCAGGCCGCGACCGAGGCCGGCCTGGTTGATGTCCGACAGCAGCGCGTCCATCTCGGCCTTGCCGGGCAGCTGGCGCTCGAGCTGGGTGACATATTCCTGCACCTGCAGCTTCTGCTTGCGCAGTTCGTCGAGATTGATCGCCTGCGCCAGCTTGGCCTGGTACTCGGTCTTGAGCGTGGCCTCGCGGTTGCGCTCGGCCTCGAGCTCGTCGGCGGTGAGCGAGACCAGGCCGAGCCAGCCCAGCAGCACCACCAGGCCGGTCATCGCCGTCCAGGCGGCCACCTTGGGCAGCAGCGGCCACTGGCCGGGCTCGTTCGGATTGAGGTTGCGGAACTGGGACGACACCTGGTCGACCAGGGTGTCGAGCTCGATGTTCATGGACATGCGGGGAGAGGCCATGGTGATACGTCTGCGTCAGCTACGACGACGGCCATGTCGACCAGAAGAAACACCACCAGGATCAGAAGCACTTGCGTCAGGGGATGCCGCGCCAGGGGCCGGCTCGAGATCCTGCGGCCGGCGCAGCGTCAGCCGCACCGAGACGTCGTAGAGCCGCTTGGCATCGCGCACCGTCGAGACCGGCGCGGCCTTGATCTCGACCAGCTCGGGCTTCTCCAGCCAGGTCGAGCTGCGCGCGGTGTTGCGCAGGAATTCCGACACCCGCTCGTTGGTCTGCGCCACCGCGGTCACCGCGATGCTCTGGCCGTCCTGGCGCACCGTCGTCAGGTACATGCCCTCGGGCGTCTGCGCGGCCAGCTCGTTGAGCAGGTGCACCGGCATGTTGCGGTCGATCTGGAAGTTCTCGACCACCTGCTGGCGGGCCTTCAGCGCCTCGATCTCGGTCTTGAGCGACGCGATGTCCTTGATCTGGTTCTCGAGCCGCTGGATCTCCGACTGCAGGAAGGTGTTGCGCGAGTTCTGCTGCGCGGTGAGCTCGCCCAGCACCGCGTTCCAGCCCAGCGCGATGGCCGCGCCCGCAAGCGCAGCCGCGCCCAGACCCATGAAGAAGGCCTGGCGGCGCCGGCGCCGCTTCTCTTCCCGATGCGGGAGGAGGTTGATCAGGATCATTGGAGGAATCTCCGCATCGCCAGGCCGCAGGCGATCAGGTAGGACGGCGCCTCGCGGCGCAGCTTGCTCTCGCGCACCGCGGAGCCGATGCGCATGCCGTTGAACGGGCTGACGATCTGGGTGGCGAAGCCGGTGAACTCGGTCACCCGCTCCTTCAGTCCGGGCAGCGTCGCCGAGTTGCCCGACAGCATCACATAGTGGACCTTGTGGTGCGGCGTGCTGGTGAAGAAGTACTGCAGCGCGCGGCCGATCTCCTGCGCCAGGCTGTCGATGAAGGGCGCCAGCAGCGTCGACTCGTAGTCCTCGGGCAGATCGCCGTTGGCGCGGCGCTGCTCGGCCTCGTCGAAGGTCAGGCCGTACTGGCGCACGATCAGCTGGGTGAGCTGCGCGCTGCCGAAGGTCTGGTCGCGGTCGTAGAGGATGTCGTCGTCGCGCAGCACCTTCAGGCTGGTCGAGTCGGCCCCGATCTCGAACAGCGCCACCAGCACGTCGCGGCCCTGGTTGGGCAGGGTCTCGACGACGCGGCTCATCGCCAGCCGCGAGGCATTGGATTCGATGTCGAGCACCACCAGCTTCAGTCCGGCCGACTCGGCCAGGCCCTGGCGGTCCTGGATGCGGTCCTTGCGCGAGGCCGCCAGCATCACCTCGACATCGCCGACCTGCTCGATGCTGGGCCCGATGACGCAGAAGTCGAGGCTGACATCGTCGAGCGGGAACGGAATGTACTGGTGGGCCTCGGCCTCGACCTGCAGCTCCATCTCCTCCTCGGTCAGCCCGCCCGGCAGCACGATCTTCTTGGTGATGACCGCCGACTGTGGCATCGCCATCGCGACCTGCTTGGTGCGGGTGCCGCTGCGCTGCACCAGCCGCTGCACCGCCTCGGCCACCTCGTCGAACTTCTCGATGGTGCCGTCGTTGATCCAGCCCTTCTCGAAGTTCTCGCTGGCGAAGCGCTCGACGATGTACTCCCCGGAGGCGGTCTGACCGAGTTCGACCAGCTTGGCGCCGGACGAGTTGATGTCCAGCCCGATCAGGGACGCATGACGGCGGCCCAGCAGGAGGTCAAGAAAGCCCACGCAATTCCCCAATGCACGTCCGAAAACGCGCCGGACTGTTAACAAATCACTTCAATGCTATCAACAAAGGCATTGAGGGCCCAAGGATATCCCGGCTTTCGCATTCCGGGGATGTTGCAAAGCCGTCAACTGGCTGCGCAAGGCAAAGCTTGTCATGCGATCACGATACAGGAGCCGGGGCAAGGGGGGGCTCGCCCGCCGTTACAAACGTATCTCGCGGTTCGTGACCAGTTCCTATAATCCGCCGCGATCGGCCTGCCATCCGGCGGCCCCCTGTCCCGAGAGTCCATGAGCGATAAAGGCACTTCCCCGAACACGCCGAGTCCGGCCGGGACGGCGAACGGCGCCCGGAAGGTGCTGCGAACCCTGGGCTGGATCGTCGGCCTGCCGCTGGCCCTGCTGCTGACGGGCACGCTGCTGCTGGGCATCGCGCTGGCGATGGCCTACCCGAACCTGCCCGAGATCCACTCCCTGGTCGACTACCGGCCCAAGCTGCCGATGCGGGTGGTTTCCTCCGACGGCGTGATGCTGGGCGAGTACGGCGAGGAACGCCGCAGCTACCTGCCGATCGAGCAGATCCCGAAGGTGATGCAGGACGCGGTGCTGGCCATCGAGGACGCGCGCTTCTACGAGCACGGCGGCATCGACTACAAGGGCATCCTGCGTGCGGCGGTCGAGAACCTGCGCGACTCGCGCAGCCAGGGCGCCTCGACGATCACGATGCAGGTGGCGCGCAACTTCTACCTGTCGACCGAGAAGACCTTCACCCGCAAGATCTACGAGATCCTGCTGTCGCTGAAGATCGAGAGCCAGCTGAGCAAGCGCAAGATCCTCGAGGTCTACATGAACCAGATCTTCCTGGGTCAGCGCGCCTACGGCTTCGCTGCAGCCAGCGAGATCTACTTCGGCAAGCCCCTGAAGGACATCACGGTGGCGGAAGCCGCGATGCTGGCCGGCCTGCCCAAGGCACCGTCGGCCTACAACCCGATCCGCAACCGCAAGCGCGCGACCCTGCGCCAGCGTTACATCCTGGAACGAATGGTCGAGAACGGCTTCATCACCGAGGCCCAGCGCGACGAGGCGCTGGCTCAGGAGCTGAGCTATCCCAGCCCGCGCGGCAGCGACATCCATGCCGAATACGCGGTCGAGACCGCACGCCAGCTGATCTTCGCCCAGTACGGCGAGGCGGCCTACACCCGCGGCCTGACGGTCGAGCTCTCGCTCGATGCCGGCGAGCAGATGCAGGCCTACCGCGCGCTGCGTCGCGGCCTGCTGAACTACGAGCAGCGCCGTGCCTACCGCGGCCCGACCGGCTTCGTCGAGCTGCCGGTGACCGACGCCGGCCTGGACGTGCGCATCGCCGAGGCACTGGAGGACCATCCCGACTACGACGACGTTCGCGCCGCCATCGTGACCGTCGCCTCGCCGCGCAAGGTCAGCGCGATGCTGCAGAACGGCGAGACCATCACGATCAGCGGCGCCGGCCTGAAGCTGGCGGCCTCGGCGCTGGGCGAACAGGCGCCGCCGGCGCAGCGCGTGCGGCGCGGCGCGATCATCCGGGTCATGAAGTCAGGCAGCGCCGGCGACTGGAGCATCGTCAGCCAGCCCGAGGTCGAGGGTGCATTCGTCGCGCTCGATCCGCGCACCGGCCACATCCGTGCGATGGTCGGCGGCTTCGACTACGCCAAGAGCAAGTTCAATCATGTGACCCAGGCCTGGCGCCAGCCGGGCTCGAGCTTCAAGCCCTTCGTCTACTCGGCGGCGCTGGAGAAGGGCTTCTCGCCGGCGACCGTCATCAACGACGCGCCGCTGTTCTTCGACGCCGGTACCACCGGCAGCCAGCCCTGGGAGCCGAAGAACTACGACGGCCAGTTCGACGGCCCGATGTCGATGCGTCGCGCGCTGGCCAAGTCGAAGAACATGGTCTCGATCCGCATCCTCAAGTCGATCGGCCCGAGCTATGCGCAGCAGTGGGTGACGAAGTTCGGCTTCGAGGCCGACAAGCATCCCGCCTACCTGACGATGGCGCTGGGCGCGGGTTCAGTCACGCCGATGGAGATGGCCGACGCCTATGCGGTCTTCGCCAACAGCGGCATGCGGGTCGATCCGGTGCTGATCACCCGCATCACCGATGCACGCGGCCAGGTGATCGCGCAGGCCCGCGCGCCGGCCGGCCATGACGAGCGGCTGCGGGTGATCCCGGAGCGCAATGCCTTCATGACGAACAGCCTGCTGCAGGAAATCACCCGCAGCGGCACCGCCGCCAGCGCGCAGGC
Source organism: Sphaerotilus sp. FB-3 (assembly GCF_023706025.1). Classification (NCBI taxonomy): domain Bacteria; kingdom Pseudomonadati; phylum Pseudomonadota; class Betaproteobacteria; order Burkholderiales; family Sphaerotilaceae; genus Sphaerotilus; species Sphaerotilus sp. FB-3. Next base: position 76,370 of record NZ_BQWE01000004.1, read on the forward strand.
GCGACTCAAGCGGCCGGACCTGTATGGCAAGACCGGCACCACCAACGATTCTCAGGACGCCTGGTTCACCGGCTTCAGCTCGTCGCGGGTCGCGGTGGTGTGGATCGGCTACGACAAGCCGCGCTCGCTGGGCGCACGCGAGACCGGCGGCGGACTGGCCCTGCCGGTCTGGATCGACTACATGGGCCACGCGCTGCGCGGCGCGCCGGTGGTCGAGTACACCCCGCCCGATGGCGTGATGCAGGTCGGCGGCGAGTGGTACTACACCGAGAACGCGCAGGGCGGTGGCGTGCGCTCGCTGGGCCTTGACGAGGGCCCGCCGCGCACCGGCGAGGAAGAGCGCAAGGGCATTCTCGACCTGTTCCGCTCCGACGAGAGCGGCGCCAGCGCGCCGCAGTGAGGGCGATGGCGCCCGGCAGGAAGGGCCGGCGCCATGGTGGCGGTCAGGCCGCCGGCGCCTCGAAGCGCAGTGCCCGGCCGCCCTGGGCGCTGGCCTGCACCGACAGCGCGGCAAAGAACTCCTCGCCGCTGCGGGTGTCGCGCCAGGCGCCGTCGGCCCAGCGGTAGTGGTAGCCGCCGGCACGCGCAGCCATCCAGATCTCATGCAGCGGTGGCTGGGTGTTCAGGATGATCTTGCTGCCACCGGAAAAGCTCAGCTCCAGCAGGCCGCCGGTGCGGTGGGTGTCGATGTCGATGAGGTCCTCGTCGAGCCAGCGGTCGATCGTGGTCTCGATCGCGGCCAGCGCCGCATGGGCCAGACGAAGGTACTCGGCATCGGCGAGGCCGGAGGGCGTGCTGTGGGCAGGGGTGTCCGGAGTGGTCATGGCGGTCAGGCTAGAATCGTCTTCATGTTGCAAGGTCTGCTGAAAACGAGTGTAGCGCTGGCCTGCACGGTCCTGCTGGCGACGGGATGTGGCCAGAAAGGGCCGCTGACCCTTGCCCGCGAAGCAGCAGTCACCCCGGCGCCCGCGCCGGCCTCAGGCCCGGTGCCGCCCGCCGCACGCTGAAGCGCCGGCAAGCAGACCGGGCGGATGAATCCGCCCGAGCCACTCAGAAGCGGTGGCGCACGCCCACCATCGTGCCGACCCGGCTGGTCGCGCCGTTGGCGAAGGTCAGGCTGTCGCGGAAGCGCGTGCGGTCGATCTCCAGGTAGACGTCGGTGCGCTTCGAGAAGGCGTAGTCGGCCACCACCGCGTAGAAATCGGCCTTGCCGTCACCAGCGATGTTGCGGCCGGTCTGGCGTACATGCCAGTAGTGCGCGCCCAGGTTGAGCTGCGGCGTGAGCTGGTAGCCGGCGCCGACCGACAGCATGTCGCGGTGCTCGACATTGCCCAGCGCGAAGGTGCCATTGGTGCCGCCATTGCCCAGCAGCGAGGCGATGATCAGCGGATTGAAGCCGCTCTCGAACTTGTTGCGCGCCAGACCGAGCGAGGTGCTCCACGGACCGCTGCTGTAGGAGCCGCCCAGGGTGACGACCTCGCTCTTGCGCGCCGCGCCGTCGCGCAGCGCCAGATAGGCGCCACCCGCCGCGAAGCCGCCGCTGGCATAGCGCACGTAGCCGCCGCTCGACTTGCCGCCGGTGGCCGCGCCCTCGGACACGCTGGCCTGGACCGCTGCGCGCCACGGACCGCTTTCGACCAGGTACTTGACCATGTTGCTGTTGCGCGAGCCCAGCGAGAAGCCGATCTCCGGCTTGAAGGCCTCGATGTAGGGCGAGTAGCGGAAGGACGCGTAGGTCGAGGTGAAGACATCGAACAGCACGTTGTACTGACGACCCACGGTGATGCGACCGAAGCCGCCCTGCAGGCCGACCCAGGACTGGCGCCAGAAGTCGGTCGCCGCCTGCGTGCCCTCGTCGGCATTGAAGCGATGCTCGAGATTGCCCAGCGCGCGCAGGCCGCCACCGAGATCCTCGGAAATGTTCAGGCCCAGCCGGCTCTGCGACATGCCGGCGGTCACCTGGCTCTGGGAATCACCCCGAGTGGCTGCGGTCGCGCCATCGTTGGTGGTGTGGCGCAGCGCCAGATCGACGATGCCGTAGATCGACACCGCGCTGGGCGCAGGCGTCTGGGCCAGCACGCCGCCATGCAGGGCGGCAGTCGCTGCGGCAAACAGGAGGGTCTTCTTCATGGGGACTCCGTCAGCAAGGTGAGACACCGCCATTCTTGGCCCTCGCCCGCCGGACGTGCAGTCTGGAAGATCCTGAGGCCGCCGGCTCACATCTCGTCACCACAGTGACAGAAGGGGCATGACGACGCAGGCGCCACGCCGGATCAGAACAGCCGTGCTGGCCCGTAGCAGGCCTCGGCACGGCCCTGGGTGTTGTCGGCGTCGGTCATGTAGGCCAGGCTGGTCAGCGGCCCCGACGGCTCGCCGAAGGCCCGCTCGAAGTCGGCGCGGACATCACGCTCGTAGTGGCGCCAGCCGTTGAGCTGGCCGCGACCGGACTCCACGACGATCTTGCGGATGCGGTCGCTGCGGCTGCTGACGATGACGCTGCCGACCGGCGCCTGCGCATCCCACACATACATCAGCGTGGCGTAGGGCGGCATCTCGCCGGTCAGGGTGTGCGCCAGGTCGAAGAGCATGCGGTTGCGTGCATTCAGCCTCGACAGATCGCCGTCGAAGGCCAGCACCACCCGGGCGACCGCATCGTCGCTGTCGGCCTGCGCCACCGTGGCGCGCTCGTCGAGGTCGGCAGCCCACCAGGAAAAGCGCAGCAGGCGGGCTGAGGTGCGCGGCGCCTGCAGCCGCATCCGCCACAGGCTGGCCGAGCGCTCGGCCCGCGCATGCAGGCAGGGCTGGCCCAGCCGCTGCGCCGGGCGGTAGAGCGTCTCGCGCTTGCCCGGCAGGCGCTGCATGCCCCCTGCGTCGGTCGCCACCACCGGCGACTGCGGATCCTCGGGCAGGCTGGCGGGCCGCTCGACGGCAGAGGGCTGCCCTGCGCAGCCCGCCAGCACGAGGCTGACCGCCGCCAGCACGAGCCGGCCCCGGGAAAGGATCATCGTCATGGGGAGAAGCGCCATGGAACAGCAAGGTATCAGTCCGTCTACCCATGACAAAAGGCAGAAGGCCACCCGAGGGTGGCCTTCTGCGCATCTTCGATCTTCAAGCCTGCAGGACGCAGGCCGGGAATCAGAAGGTGTGGATCACGCCGAAGTCGTAGCCGGTCTTATCGGTATTCTTGATAGCGTCGTTGATGCGGGTGACGTCGGTGTACAGCTGGGTGCGCTTCGACAGGTTGTGGCGATAGCCCAGCGAGACCTTCTTGGTGGCGTCGTCCGTGCCGACTTCTTGCTGAGCGTAGCCGGCCAGGACTTGACCAGCGGCGCCAACGCTGACGGTCACGCCGGCCAGAGCCTGCTTGACGGTACGCGAGCTGGCCTCGTCAGTCTTGCCACGACCCAGGCCAAGAGAGACCTTGGCCGGACCGAAGGTGTACGAACCACCCAGAGTGGTCAGGTTGTCGTTGGCGCCGGTCGGGTTGTCGTACGAAGCGGCGACCATGAACGGGCCGGCAGCGTACTGAGCAGCGACCGAGTACGGACGATCGACGCCAGGCGCCGGGGTTTCGGCGATGTCGGCAGCGACCTTCAGGCCACCGAAGGCGCCGTCGTAGCGGACCGAGTTCTCGGTGCGCAGACGGGCCAGATCGGTCGAAGCAGTAGCGCCAACTTTCTTGTACTTAGCAGTGAGCGATTCGTCACGCAGGCCGGCGACGGTATAACCACCGAACGGATCGATGACGTCGGTGGCCAGCGAGAAGGCGGCCGTGTACTGGCGGCCCAGGTTCACGGTGCCAAACGAGCCGCCCAGACCGACGGTCGAAATGCCGTGCCAGAAGGCGGCGTTAGTGACGGTACCGTCATCCGGGTTGAAACGGTGCTCGAACTGGAACATGGCCTTCAGACCGCCACCCAGGTCCTCGACGCCACGGAAGCCGACGCGGCTCTTCGAGCCGTCGGCGACTTGCTTGTCAGCCGAACCAGCAGCCTTGGCGAAGCCAAGATCCAGCTTGCCATACAGCGTGACCGACGACTGGGCCGAAGCGGCACCGGCGAAAGCGCCCAGGACGGCGAGAGCGAGCAGAGACTTCTTCATGCAAATATCTCCTAGGTTGAACTAGAGGGTCCTGCAGCACGAGGTGTCGTCGCACGACACTGCCCGGGCCAGGCCGACCTCCTCATCGGAAGCTGACGGTATTGCACCAGAGCCGTTCTCGCATTGCCAAGCGAGACAACACCGAGCGGGAATTGGCCGTTGCTGCAACACAACAAGCGGGACTTTCGTGACACTGACAAGTCGGAAGTGCCTCGCGACTGTCACGCAACGACGCAGCAAGTGGCGTGGAAACGCCCGGATCTGTCGCAATTCGTCATCGGCGCCCCACTACACTGCCAGCGCCATGAAGATCACATTCTCGCCGATCGACCGCCTGGTGTCGGTCATGGACCAGAGCCTGCGCACCGTCTGGAGCCACCACCATGCCGGCCGGCCGACACCGTGCCCCGACCCTCAGACCGCGGCCGAGACGCCGGAGCTGGACGAGGCCGAACGCCGGCTCTCGGGCGCGCTGATGCGGGTGAACCATGTCGGCGAGGTCTGCGCGCAGGCGCTCTACACCGCGCAGGCGCTGGCCACCCGCGACGAGCGGCTGCGCGAACAGCTCGAGGAAGCCTCGCGCGAGGAGACAGACCATCTCGCCTGGACCGAGCAGCGCCTGAAGGAACTCGGCGACCGGCCCTCGCTGCTCAATCCGCTCTGGTACGCCGGCGCGTTTGCGATCGGCTGGGGCGCGGCGCGCCTGGGCGACCGTGCCAGCCTGGGCTTCGTCATCGAAACCGAGCGCCAGGTCGAGCAGCATCTCGACGGCCACCTGCAGCGCCTGCCGGCCCATGATCACGCCTCGCGGGCGATCGTCGCGCAGATGCGCGACGACGAGATCCGTCACGCCGAATCGGCTCAGGCCGCCGGCGGCATCCGCCCGCCGCTGCCGGCGCGCTGGCTGATGCGCGCGGCGGCGAAGGTCATGACCGCCACCGCGCACAGGATATGAGCTCAGAACAACGACATCACTTCATCATGAAGGTGATGTCAGTCTCGCCTGTAAGAAGGGGGGTGCAGCGCCACTGCACCTCACGCGAAGCCATGTGCGTGATCACGGAGTCCGTGATGCGCACCGCACGGGCGACAACCGTCAACCGATCTGGCGCAAGGCTGTAGGTCGCCACCATCGCCACGGGCAAAGCCGCTGACTGCTCACGCAGCACGCTGCTGTCACGCGACAGCGCCATCAGCCCGTCGGGAGTCAGGCTGAAGTCTCTGGCCATCTCCACCTGCTTGATCGGCGTACGACAGTTTCGGTGCAAGCTTTCCCTGAAAATCTCGCTGGCGGCCAGCCCGAAGGCATGGGGCTGATATGACAGCACATCCACGACATCCGGCACCAGCAGCGGATGGGACGATCGATAATGATCTGGAGCGACACCCCCGGCAACCTGGCAGACTTCGGACGATATCTCGTCCATCATCTGCTTCAGATCAATTCTCGAGAGAATGCGGTCTGTTGACATCGCGCAATGTCCGACCACCTTGCCCGGCTGAGCTGCACAGCCCATCAGGAAAATCGATGCAGCAAAAAGCGGAATCATCCGCACCTTGTTCATCCCAGCCAAGATCAACCGCATCGCACTGCCCTTCAGCCTGGTTCGGCCTTGCTGTCAACGCGAAAATCTTACCACGGGCAGAACAGGTGGCTTGTCCACCAATGCAGCAACAAAAGCATCCCGGGGGAACCGTGTCTGCGCCGTCGACAGAACCTGACCCGATGCGACATCCAGAACCCGGACGCTCAGCAGAACGCCATCCTTGGTCGTGGTATAGGTCCCCGTGACGACATTGGCCATCGGCATCGATTCGCGGATCTTCATGATGTCCCGGCTGAGAATGAATTCACCGGAATCATTGATGATGAGATTGCGGGTCATGCGCATGTCAGCCACCAGCCAGCCTCGCACGACCAGTTCATGCATCAGATGCTCGCCAATCAGCCGCCCGAACGATGACGATTCGCTCAGATCGCCCAGCGGCGAGAAGCTGGTGACCACCGTCTGGCGAGACTTGCCGTCTGGCGACACATTGCGGTTGATCTGCTCGGCGAGGAAGATCATTCCGCTGTTGAAGATGCCTGCAGGCGAGCCCGCGTGGTGCGAAATGATCGGCTCGTAGCGGTAGACATTCGGCTCGAGATAGTGCTGCCGACGCAGATCCATGCGCTCATCGATCAGCACGACTGGCTGCGCCACAGCAGCGGCACCCATCAGGCTGGCGCCAGCCAACGCAAGGAGGACACGGAGGAAATTCATGACTGCGCCCTCTCACATCACTTGCAGCACGGCGAGGACCCACAGGCAGCGTAATAACCACCCGTGGAAACCAGCTGGGATCGATCGACCGGGCGAATGCGATCATCCACCTCCGGAATCTGGACCCGATAAGTGACCGGATAATCATTGCACGCACCCGGACGGGTCACTGCAGTGGCATAGTAGGGAGCAGGCTTGCAGGTTGCACAGGACGACACCACGGGCGCCGGCTGCTCCACTGAATTTCGGACTTCTACCGTCGAGCAACCGGACATCAGCCCGATACCCAAAAGGGAGAACAGAGTGGAGAAGACGGTCTTCATTGCTGCAACTTCCTGTGATTGAACCTACTGCTTCACAGATCGGCCCCTCTACCGAGGAAACCTGACCACTGAAGTCATCCAGACTTCGCCTGACAAGTATCGACAGGCGAACCGACGGATTGAGGGCAAACAATCACGCGGCGCAGCAAACCTGCAGCCGACCGTCCCGAAGAATCAACCGCCCGCAGCGGTGTCGACGATCTCGACCTCCAGATCGATCTGCGCCGTCTTGGCCAGCATCGCGGTGGCCGAGCAGTATTTCTCGTAGGACATCTGCACCGCGCGCTTCACCGCCGCCTCGGGCAGCTTCGCGCCGCTGACGACGAACTTCATGACGATGCGGGTGAAGACCTTGGGCTCGGTCTCGGCGCGGTCGGCGCTCATCTTCACCTGGCAGCCCTGCACCGCATGGCGGCCGCGCTTGAGGATCAGCACCACGTCATAGGCGGTGCAGGCGCCGGCGCCGGCGAGCATCGTCTCCATCGGACGGGGCGCCAGGTTGCGCCCGCCGCCCTCGGGGGCGCCGTCCATCATCAGAAGGTGCCCGCTGCCGGTCTCGGCGGAAAAGGCCATGCCCGAGGCCGGCATCCAGTTGATCGTGCACTCCATCGTTCGTGTCTCCGCAGAAAAGGGAGCGATTGTGACGCCTCACCGCGACGCCTTGCACGAACCGCCCGCCCGGGCGGCGCAGAGTCTCGTTGCAATGCAGCAATTGCTTTGGTACAATTTCGAACAAGCAATCGAGACTGTCCCCTAGAACTTTTCGAACGACGGGCACTCTAACGCACTGGTTGTCTCCTCCACCCTCCTCCATAGGTGGATTGAGCCCGAGGCCTCAAGCCTCGGGCTTTTTTTCGTCCGCCATCCGGGTTTGCGAGACACTAGCGGCCGTTTCTGCCCTTGTTCCCGCTCTTGCTCCCGCCCATGTCCGACGACCGCCAGACCCTGCTGAACCATTACCTGAAGCGCATCCTGACCGCCCGGGTCTACGACGTCGCGCGCGAGACCGAACTGGAGCCGGCACGCCAGCTCTCGCGCCGGCTGGACAACCAGGTGCTGCTCAAGCGCGAGGACAACCAGCCCGTCTTCAGCTTCAAGCTGCGCGGCGCCTACAACAAGATGGCGCACCTCAGCCCGGAGCAGCGCGCGCGCGGCGTCATCTGCGCCTCGGCCGGCAACCATGCGCAGGGCGTGGCCCTGGGCAGCCAGCGCCTGGGCTGCCGCGCGGTCATCGTGATGCCGGTGACGACGCCGCAGGTCAAGGTCGACGCGGTGCGCCACCTCGGCGGCGAGGTCGTGCTGCACGGCGACAGCTACAACGACGCCTACGACCACGCGCTGAAGGTCGCCGAGGCCGAAGGCCTGACCTTCGTGCACCCCTTCGACGATCCGGACGTGATCGCCGGCCAGGGCACGATCGGCATGGAGATCCTGCGCCAGCACGAGGGCCCGATCGACGCGGTCTTCGTCGCCATCGGCGGCGGCGGCCTGATCTCGGGCGTGGCGGCCTACATCAAGGCGGTGCGCCCGGAGATCCGCATCATCGGCGTGCAGACGGTCGACTCCGACGCGATGCTGCAGTCGGTGCGCGCCGGCCAGCGGGTGCGTCTCAACGATGTCGGACTCTTCGCCGACGGCACCGCGGTCAAGTTCGTCGGCGAGGAGACCTTCCGCGTCGCGCGCGAGCTGGTCGACGAGTTCATCGTCGTCGACACCGACGCGGTCTGCGCGGCGATGAAGGATGTCTTCCAGGACACCCGCTCGATCCTGGAGCCGTCGGGCGCGCTGGCGGTCGCAGCGGTCAAGCAGTACGTGGCGCGCGAGGGCTGCGCCGACCGGACCTTCGTCGCGATCACCTGCGGCGCCAACATGAACTTCGACCGCCTGCGCTTCGTCGCCGAGCGCGCCGAGGTCGGCGAGGAGCGCGAGGCCCTGTTCGCGGTGACGATCCCCGAGGAGCGCGGCTCCTTCAAGCGCTTCTGCGAGCTGATCGGCCCGAGGAGCGTCACCGAGTTCAACTACCGCATCAGCGACGAGCGCATCGCGCACATCTTCGTCGGCCTGAGCACGAAGACCCGCGGCGAGTCGGCCGAGATCGGCGCGCTGTTCGCGGCCCAGGGCTTCGGCGCGGTCGACCTGACGCATGACGAGCTGGCCAAGACGCACCTGCGCCATCTGGTCGGCGGCCGCTCGGAGCTGGCCCGCGACGAGCGGGTCTTCCGCTTCGAGTTCCCGGAGCGGCCGGGCGCGCTGATGCGCTTTCTCTCGAGCATGCACCCGGACTGGAACATCAGCCTGTTCCACTACCGCAACCAGGGCGCCGACTACGGCCGCATCCTGGTGGGCATCCAGGTGCCGGCGGCCGACGGTGCGGCTTTCAGCGAATTCCTCGACACGCTGGCCTATCCCTTCACCGAAGAGACCGACAACCCGGTCTACCGGCTGTTCCTGCGCTGAATTCACGCGCCGGAATGCACTGAAGCGCCACGGGATGCCGGGGCGCGCGGGTCACGGCCGGGCGGGCTGGCGCACACAATCTGTCGCCTTCTCCGTCGCCCTGTCCTGAACCCGGATTCCCGATGTCTTCCGCTGCCCGGCCCCTGATCGTCCCGACCGCCCACCCCCAGCTCGAGGAGGCGCTGCGCTTCAAGCTCGAGCGTCGCGTCGCCACCGCCGGCGGACTCGGCGAGCTGGTGCCGCTGGCGCTGCGTCTGGGGCTGATCCAGGGCACGCTGCGCCCGCGACTGCGCCAGCCGCAACTGCTGCTGTTCGCCGGCGACCACGGCCTGGCGGTCGACCTGAACCCGCCGCAGCACCACAGCACTGCCGCACAGATCGAGGATCTGCTGGCCTGCCGGGTGCCGCTGCCGGTGTTCGCCCATCAGCAGGGCATGACGCTCGACATCGTCGACTGCGGCCTGGCCAGCGCGATGCCTGCCCGGCCGGGCATGCTGCTGCGCAAGATCGCGCATGGCACCCGCAACGGCCGCGTCACCGCGGCGATGACGCTCGACCAGGTCAATGCCGCGCTGCGAGCCGGCATGGAGATCGCCAAGGCGCTGCCGGGCAATGTGCTGGGCTGCGCCGGGCTGGGCGTGGGCTCGGGTGCCTCGGCCGCGCTGGTCATCTCGCGCATCACCGGCCTGCCGCTGCGCGAGCTGGTGCGCTCGGGCGCACGGATGGACGAGGACGAGCTCAACCATGTGCTGACGGTGCTGCACAGCGCCCACTCGCGCCACCCCGGCAGCGAGGATCCGGTGCAGGCGCTGGCCAGCTTCGGCGGCTTCGAGATGGCGGTCATGGTCGGCGCGATGCTGAGCGCGGCCGAGCGGCGCATGCTGATCCTGGTCGACGGCATGAGCGCCTGCGCCGCGCTGCTGGTGGCCTCGCAGATCGCGCCGGCGGTGGTCGACTATGCGCTGTTCTGCCGCAGCACCGACCACCGCGGTCTGGATGTGGTGCTGGCCGGCTTCGAGAGCGCGGCGCTGCTGGCGCTGGGCCTGGAGTCGATCGACGGCACCGGCACCGCGCTGAGCTGGCCGCTGGTGCGTGCCGCCTGCGCGCTGCTCACCGAGGTCGAGGACACCGTGGAGCCGATGCCGCCGCCGGCCGAACCCGCCGAGACCACGCCGTCGGACTTCGACCCACGCCCGGTGCGCGGCTGAGACGCTTCAGCGCACCATGGGCGGCTCGACCACCCCGCCGCTGACGGTGCCGGCCCCTTCGGGCGGCGCCTGGATGATCGGCGGCTGCCCCGGCATCACGCCGTCGGGCGGAACCTGGATGGGCGGCACCGGCTGCATGCCCTCCGGCATCATGCCGGCCGGCGCAGGCGCAGCCGCTGCGCCCTGCTGACCCGGCACGCCGGTGGCCGGCGGCGGCAGCTGAGGCAGATCGAGCGTGAGCTGCGCGGGCGCGCCGGCCGGGCCGAGCGTGACCTGACGGGCGCTCACCGACTGCAGCACCCAGTTCGAGTCCACTGCGGCGCCGACGCGCACCACGCGCGCCGGCTGACCGTCGACCGCCAGCGTCGCCCAGCCTTCGCCGCCGTCGCGGGCCACCGCACCGATCAGGCGAAAGCGTGCTGCCGCCTCAGGTGCGGCCGCCGGCAGACCGACGACGGCGGCCGGCACCGCACCGAGCATGCGCAGCACATCGCCACGCACCGCCTGGTCGGTGGCGACCGTCTGCACCTGCGGCGGCAGACCGCCCGGACGCACACCCAGGCGCAGGCCCCAGAAGACCAGGCTGCCCGCCAGGGCGGCCCACACCAACCATGCTGTCCAACGTGCTGCCATGGCGCCGGATTATGATCGACGACCCCGCCGACTCATCGCCCGACAGGATTGCCCGAATGAAAAGTTCGCGTCTCGCCCGCACTGCCGCACGCGGCTTCACGCTGATCGAGCTGATGGTGGTGCTGGTCATCATCGGCGTGCTGGCCGCGCTGGTCGTGCCCAACGTGCTCGACCGTGCCGACGATGCCCGCGCCACCGCCGCCCGCACCGATGTCAACAACCTGATGCAGGCGCTCAAGCTCTACCGGCTCGACAACCAGCGCTACCCGACCAGCGAGCAGGGCCTGCAGGCGCTGGTGGCCAAGCCGAGCGCCGCGCCGGTGCCGGGCAACTGGAAGCCCTATCTGGACAAGCTGCCCGCCGACCCCTGGGGCCGCGCCTACCAGTACGCCAATCCGGGCGTGAAGGGCCCGATCGACGTCTTCAGCTACGGCGCGGACGGCCAGGCAGGCGGCGAAGGCAAGGACGCCGACATCGGCTCCTGGCAGTGAGCCGTTCCGGCCAGCGCGGCGGCCAGCGCGGCTTCACGCTGCTGGAGCTGCTGGTGGTGGTGGCCATCGTCGCGCTGGCCAGTGCGGTCGTCACGATGGCGCTGCCGGACCCGGCCTCGACCCGGCTGGAGCGCGAGGCCTCGCGGCTGGCCGCGATCCTGGAGGCCGCACGGGTGCAGGCCCGCGCCTCGGGCACGCTCGCCGGCTGGGCGCCCGGGCCGGGTCGGCCGGGGAGCTTCGGCCCGGACGATCGCGCCGAGGACGCCGACTTCCATTTCCAGGGCCTGCCGCCGCAGCACGGCCTGCCACAGCGCTGGGCCGAGCGCGAGCTCTCCGGCCGCATCGAGGTGCAGCTGCCGCCCGGTCAGCGCGCGCTGGTGCTCGGGCCGGAGCCGGTCATTCCGGCGCAGCAGCTGGTGCTGCGGCTCGAGGACCGCAGCGTGCGCCTGGGCAGCGACGGCCTGGCACCCTTCGCGGTCATCAGCGAGGACGGCGATGCGACCCCGCGCTGAACGCGGCCTGACCCTGGTCGAGGTGCTGGTGGCGCTGACCATCGTCGCGCTGACGCTGGCCGCCGGCATCAAGGCCGCCGGCGCGCTCAGCGGCAACGCCGAGCGGCTGGAGAGCACGCTGGCCGCGCAGTGGTGCGCCGACAGCCATCTCGCCAACCTGCGCCTGTCGCGCCAGCTCCCGCCGGTGGGCGACAGCGAATTCAGCTGCGAGCAGCTCGGGCGCAGCTATGCCGGCCGGGTCTCGGTGCGGCCGACGCCCAATCCGCTGTTCCGCCGCATCGACGTGCGCATGCTCGATGCCGACGGCCAGAGCCTGCTGACCTACAGCACCGTGATGTCGAGGCTCTGATGCCAATGCGCCCACCCGTTCCCGGATCGCGGTCGCGGTCGCGCGGCTTCACGCTGATCGAGCTGCTGGTCGCGCTGTCGATCATGGCCGTCATGGCCGCGATGGCATGGCAGGGCGTCGACGCGGTGGTGCGCAGCCGCGAGATCACCCAGGCGCACATGGAGCGGCTGCTGCGTCTGCAGTCGGTCATGTCGCAGTGGGAGATCGACCTGCGCGAGGTGCATGACTCCCAGGTGGTGCCGGGACTGAACTTCGACGGCGCCACGCTGCGCCTGACCCGCCGCCGCCCCGAGGGCCTGCAGGTGGTGGCCTGGACGCTGCGCGGCGGCACGCTGTGGCGCTGGAGCTCGCCGGCGGTCACCGCGATGGACGCGCTGCAGGAGCACTGGATGCGCAGCTACCAGCTGCTGGGCAGCGAGGCCGGCACGCTGGCGATGCTGCACGGCGTCAGCCAGTGGCAGCTCCATCACTATCACCAGAGCAGCAGCAGCTGGAGCAATGCGCAGTCCAGCGGCGACCTGGACGGCAGCGCACCGGCGGCAGAGCCGGCAGCAACGCCCGGGCGGCAGGACGGCCAGAGCCCGGATGGCGGCGGTGCCGGCGCCGGCGCGGGCTCGAACAACAGCGCGACACCGCCGGTCATCGTCAACCAGGAGGCCCTGCCCGACGGCGTGCGCCTGCTGCTGCAGTTCGGCGAGGGCGGCACCGCCGCCGGCACGCTGACCCGCGACATCCGCCTGATCCATCCATGAGACCGATCCTCCTCGCCCGACGCCGCGCGCTGCCGGCACGCCCCCGCGGCGCGGCGCTGCTGACCGCGATGATCCTGGTCACCGTGGTGGCGACGCTGGCGGCGGGCATGCTCTGGCAGCAGTGGCGCGCGCTGCAGGTCGAGGCGGCCGAACGCACCCAGACCCAGGCGCAATGGCTGCTGCAGGGCGCGATGGACTGGTCGCGCATGATCCTGCGCGAGGACGCGCGCAGCGGCGGCACCGACCACCTCAACGAGCCCTGGGCCGCGCCGCTGGCCGAGGCGCGCCTGTCGACCTTCCTGGCCGCCGACCGCCAGATGAGCGAGGGCATGCCCGACGCCTTCCTGTCCGGCCGCATCGAGGATGCGCAGGCACGCTACAACCTGCGCAATCTGATCCAGCAGGGCAAGATCAGCCCGCCCGAGCTGCAGACGCTGACGCGGCTGTGCGAGCACATCGGCCTGGGCGCGGATGTCGCGCAGCGGCTGGCGCTGGCGCTGCGCCGCGCCACGCCCGGCGGGGCCACCGAGGCCGAGGCCGAATCGGCCACCGGCACGGCGGCCTTGCCGCTGATGCCGCCCTCGGTCGACGAGCTGGGCTGGCTGGGCCTGTCCGAGCCGGTGGTGCGCACGCTCAGGCCCTATGTGGTGCTGCTGCCGCGCGAGACGCCGGTCAATCTGAACACCGCGCCCAAGGAGGTCATCGCCGCGGTGCTGCCCGGCATCGACCTGGCCGGCGCGCAGCGCCTGGTGCAGGCGCGCCAGCGCGATCCGCTGCGCTCGCCCGACGAGGTGCAGAAAGTGCTGGGCGAGCGCGCGCTGACCGACGCACGCCGGATCAGCGTCAACAGCGCCTATTTCGTGGTGACCGGCTCGCTGCGGCTCGACACGATGATGATCGCGCAGCGCTCGCTGATCGAGCGCCAGGGCCGCGAGGTGCGGCTGCTGTCGACCCGGCGGCTGACCGATCCGCTCGAGCTGCAGGCGCTGCTGCAGCCCTGAAGCGCCCTTGAAGCAGCGCGGCCCCCGTCGATCGAGGCAGAACCAGGCCGGAAATGCCGCTCTGTTCATGAAACGGACACCACGCCCGGTCACAGTCCGCCCCCGCCCCGCGCCCTACAATCGGCCCGAATTGACCGAACCCGCATGAGCCTGCTCGTTGTCCAACTGCCCGACCGTCCGCGCCTGCATCCGCAGGGCCGCACGGCTGCGGCACCCGCACAGGAACTGGGCTGGGTGCTGAGTCCGGACGGCCGCACTGTCCAGTCCGAAGGCCGCTGCGCCGCCGCGCTGCTGCCCCAGGCCGGCACCACGGTGCTGGCCTGCGGTCCGGCCGATGTGGCCTTCCACCGCATCGACTGGCCCAAGGCGCCGCCGGCACGGCTGCGCGCGGCGCTGGCCGGCCTGGCCGAGGAAGCGCTGCTCGACGAGACCGACGCGCTGCATCTGGCCGCCGCACCCGATGCGCAGGCCGGCGAGCCCGGCTGGCTGGCCGCGATCGACCGCGACTGGCTGGTGGCGCAGATCGGCGCGATCGAGGCCGGCGGCCGGGCGGTCGACCGGATCGTGCCGATGCTGTGGCCCGACACGCTGGCGCGCGGCCATTTCCATGTCGACCCGGCCGACGAACCGCCGCGCCCGCGCCTGAGCTGGGCCGACGCGCAGGGTGTGTCGACCTGGCCGGTGGCGGGCTCGCTGGCGCGCTCGCTGCTGCCCGAGCCGCTGCCGGGCGACACGCTGTGGACGGCCGAGCCGGCCGCCGCCGCGCCGGCCGAGCGCTGGCTGGGCCAGCCGGTGCAGGTCACCCGTCAGGCCGAGCTGCTGCTGGCCGCCGCGCAGAGCCCCTGGAACCTGCGCCAGTTCGAGCTGGCACCGCGCCACCGCGGTCTGGCCCAGCTGCGCGAGGGCTGGCGCCGCTTCATGACCCCGGCCTGGCGGCCGGTGCGCCTGGGCCTGCTCGGGCTGGCGCTGGTGCAGGTGGTCGGCCTCAATGCCTGGGCCTGGCTGCAGGAGCGCGAGATCCGCAGCCGCCGGCTGGAGATGACCCAGCTGCTGACCCGCACCCATCCGCAGGTGCGTGCGGTGCTGGATGCCCCGGTGCAGATGGAACGGGAGAACGAGATGCTGCGAACCAGCGCCGGCCGCGCCGGCGACGGCGACCTGGAAACGCTGATGCAGGTGGCCGCCAGCGTCTGGCCCGAGGGCCGCCCGCCTCAGACCGTGGCCTTCGAGCCGGGCCAGATCCGCCTGGGCGTGCAGGGCCTGCCGCCCGAGCTGCTCGAGCAGATGCGCACCACGCTGGCGCCCGGCGGCTGGCGGCTCGAACCGGGCGCCGATCAGGTGCAGATCAGCCAGGCCCGCGGCGGAGCGCCCCGATGAGCCGCCCCGCCCCGGCGACGGACCCGCGGCTCGGCGCGCTGATGCAGCAGCTCGCGCCGCTGCGCCAGCGCTGGTCGGCGCTGGCCCCGCGAGAGCGCCTGCTGGTCGGCGCTGCCGCGCTGGTGCTGGGCCTCTTCCTGCTGTGGAGCGTCGCGATCGCACCGGCGCTGCGCAGCCTGTCGACCGCGCCGGCCCGACTGGCCGAGGTCGATGCGCAGCTCGCCCAGATGCGCCGCCTGGCTGCCGAAGCGGGCGAGCTGCGTGCGCTGCCGCCGGTGGCACCGCCCCAGGCCGAGGCCGCGCTGCAGTCGGCCACCCAGCGGCTGGGGGCGGCCGCACGACTGCAGGCCAGCGGCGAGCGCATCACCGTGCAGTTCACCGCCATCGAGCCGGCGGCGCTGGCCGCCTGGCTCGACGAGGTGCGCAGCGCCGCGCGGGCCCGGGTGGTCGAGGCCCAGCTCGGCCGCAGCGGCAATGGCTACAGCGGCAGCATCGTGCTGACGCTGGCCGCACCGCGCTGACGAGGCCGCCCGCATGAGCCGACGACCCGACCTGTCGCTGCACTCCCGCCCCTGGCGTCCGACCTACCAGCCCAGCGTCGGCCCGCTGTCGACCTTCGACGATGCGCTGACGCGCTCGCGCACCGGCTGGGTCGCGCAGGCCCGCTCCAGCCGCCGCTGGGCGGTGGCCGGCGCGCTGACCGGCGCGCTGGTCACGCTGCCGCTGGTCGCGCCGGCGGCCTGGCTGGCCCAGGCGGTCAGTGCGGCCACCCGCGGCCATGTGCTGCTGGCCGATGCCCGCGGCTCGCTCTGGGCGGGCGATGCGGTGCTGGTGCTGACCGCCGGCCCCGGCAGCCGCGAGGCCATGGCCCTGCCCGGCCGGCTGGGCTGGCGGCTGAGCCTGGACGGCCTGGCCGCGCAGCTGGCGCTGCGCCACGACTGCTGCCTGGGCGGCGAGCCGCGACTGATCGTGCGCCCCGGCCTGGGTCGGGTCGAGGTGCGGATCCAGCCCTCGCCCGACGGCCCGGACGGGCGCATCGGCCAGTGGCCGGCGGCCTGGCTGGTCGGCCTGGGCACGCCGTTCAACACCATGCGGCCGGGCGGTGCGATGCAGCTCGGCACGCAGGACCTGCGCCTGACCTGGGCCCGGGGCCGCTTCTCGATGGAAGGCAGCGCGATGCTGGAGCTGCGCGATCTCTCCTCGCGCCTGACCACGCTGCCCCGCCTGGGCAGCTACCGCCTGACGGTGCGCAGCGATGCGGCCCAGGCGGGCACCGCGCAGATCGGGCTCGACACCCTCGACGGCGCGCTGCAGCTCAGCGCCACCGGCAGCTGGGGCGCCGGCGGCCTGCGCCTGCGCGGCGAGGCCAGCGCCCGCGAGGCCGAGCGTCCCGCGCTCGACAACCTGCTCAACATCATCGGACGGCGCCAGGGCGCGCGGTCCCTGCTCTCGATCGGATGACCATGAAGCCGTGCTCCCGCCCTCCCGTGCCGCCGCGCCTGCTCGCCGCCGCCCTGGCCGGCCTGACCGCGCTGGGCGGTCTCGCCCCCGCCTCCGACGCGCTGGCCCAGCAGGGCAGCCGCCGCGCGGCCGCCGCCAGCGCCCAGAAGGTCACCGTCAACTTCGTCAATGCCGAGATCGACGCGGTCGCGCGGGCGATGGCGGCGATCGTCAAGCGCCAGATCGTGGTCGACCCGCGGGTGCGCGGCCAGATGACGCTCTACAGCGAGCAGCCGCTGACCGAGCGCGAGGCCTTCCTGAACTTCATGTCCGCGCTGCGCGGCCTGGGCTTCACCGTCATCGAGGTCTCCGGCCTGCTCAAGGTGGTGCCCGAGGCCGAGGCCAAGCTGCAGACCGGCACCGTCTCGGTCGGCCAGGTGGTGCGCTCGGGCGACCAGATCCTGACCCAGGTCTTCAGCCTGAAGCATGAGAACGTCAACAACCTGGTGACGGTGCTGCGCCCGCTGATCTCGCCGAACAACACCATCAACGCCAACCCCGGCAACAACACGCTGATCATCACCGACTACGCCGACAACCTGCAGCGGCTGGCCAAGATCATCGCCGCGCTGGACACGCCGGCGGCCACCGATGTCGAGGTGGTGCCGGTCAGGCATGCGGTGGCCTCCGACATCGCGCAGATGGTGCAGCGCTTCGCCGACAGCTCGGCCGGCGGCACGCCCGGCGCGCCGCCGGCCACCACCGGCGGCGCGGTCTCGGTGCTGGCCGACCCGCGCACCAACGCGCTGCTGATCCGCGCGCCCAATGCCGCGCGGCTGGCGGCCATCCGCGCGGTCATCGCCAAGCTGGACCAGCCGCCCACCGGCGCCGAGGCGACCGGCAACATCCGCGTCGTCTACCTGAAGAACGCGGATGCCACCCGGCTGGCCACCGTGCTGCGCGCGGCCTTCAGCGCCGGCGGCAGCGGCGGCGGGGCGGGTGCCGCCGGCGGCCTGTCAGGCGCGGGCGGCCTGGGCAGCAGCACCGCCGCCAGCGGCGGCGGCCTCGGCACGATGGCGGGCCAGAACGGCAGCAACGGCGCCTCGACCCAGTCGACCAGCCCGGTCAATGCCGCGGCCAGCCCGTCGACCGGCGGCTT
Source organism: Sphaerotilus sp. FB-3 (assembly GCF_023706025.1). Lineage (NCBI taxonomy): Bacteria > Pseudomonadati > Pseudomonadota > Betaproteobacteria > Burkholderiales > Sphaerotilaceae > Sphaerotilus > Sphaerotilus sp. FB-3. The sequence continues at coordinate 94,437 of NZ_BQWE01000004.1, forward strand.
CATCCAGGCCGATCCGGCCACCAACGCGCTGATCATCACCGCGCCGGAGCCGATGTACCGCCAGCTGCGTGCGGTCATCGACCAGCTCGACGCGCGCCGCGCCCAGGTCTATGTCGAATCGATGATCGTCAAGATCGACGCGAACAAGACGGCCGAGTTCGGCTTCCAGTGGCAGGGCCTGCTGGGCAAGAACGGCGACAAGTACGGTCTGGTGGCCGGCACCAACTACGGCGCGACCGGCAACATCGTCAATCTGTCGACGACGACGACCTCCTCGCTGAGCGCCACCACCACCGCCTCGAGCCTGCTGGGCAACGGCCTGAACGTCGGCCTGATCCAGGCGGTCAACGGCGTCTACACGCTGGGCGCGCTGGCGCGCTTCCTGGAGTCCGAGGCCGGCGCCAACGTGCTGTCGACGCCCAATCTGGTCGCGCTCGACAACGAGGAGGCCAAGATCGTCATCGGCCAGAACGTGCCCTTCGTCACCGGCAGCTTCACCGGCACCGGCTCGAGCAGCAACTCCACCAACCCGTTCCAGACCATCGAGCGCAAGGATGTCGGCCTGACGCTGCGCCTGAAGCCGCAGATCGGCGAGAACGGCACGGTGCGCATGCAGGTCTACCAGGAGAACTCCAGCGTCGTCAGCACCAGCACCACCAGCGGGCCGACCACCGACAAGAGCGCGATCGAGACCACCGTGGTGGTGGACGACGGCCAGATCATGGTGCTGGGCGGCCTGCTCAAGGACGAGTTCGGCGACGGCGAGGACCGGGTGCCGGGTCTGGCCTCGCTGCCGCTGGTCGGCAACCTGTTCAAGTCGGGCTCGCGAAAGCGGGTCAAGACCAATCTGCTGGTCTTCCTGCGCCCGGTGGTGATGCGCACGCAGGCGGATGCCACCGCGCTGACGCTGGACCGCTACGAGGCGATCCGCGCCCGCCAGCAGACCAGCCAGCCGACGCCGTCGGCGACGCTGGGCAACATCAACGACGCTCCGGTGCTGCCGGCCCTGCCCGAACGACCGGCCGCCACGCTGCCGGAGCCCACGGCGCCGGCAGCGCCGCGCCCCCCATCCTCGTCCAACGGCTCCCTGCCCTGACCCGAAGCCCGATCCCGCCAAGGAATCCTGCCGTGCGCCATCCCCTGCCCTATGCCTGGGCCAAGTCGCAGCGCCTGCTGCTCGAGGACGACGGCGAGCGCCTGGTGCTGTGGGCCGATGCCCAGGCACCGCGCGCCGCGCTGGCCGAGGTCATGCGCCTGCATGCGGTCGATGCGGTCGAGCTGGAGGCCTCCGAGCGTCTGGCCCAGCGCATCGCCCAGGCCTATGCCGGCGGCGAGTCCAGCGCCGCGGCGGTCATCGGCGAGGTCGAGAGCGCGGTCGACCTGAGCCGCATGATGCAGGACCTGCCCGCCGTGGAGGATCTGCTGGAAGCCGCCGACGACGCGCCGATCATCCGCATGCTCAACGCGCTGCTGACGCAGGCCGCCAAGGACGGCGCCAGCGACATCCACATCGAGCCCTACGAGCGCTCCTCGGCCGTGCGCTTCCGTGTGGATGGCACGCTGCGCGAGGTGGTTCAGCCCAACAAGGCGCTGCACGCGGCCCTCATCAGCCGGCTGAAGATCATGGCCGAGCTCGACATCGCCGAGAAGCGCCTGCCGCAGGACGGCCGCATCTCGCTGCGCATCGGCGGGCGCGCGATCGACGTGCGGGTGTCGACGCTGCCCGGCGTGCATGGCGAACGCGCGGTGCTGCGCCTGCTCGACAAGGGCGAGGCCAAGTTCTCGCTGGCCAGCCTCGGCATGCAGGGCGACACGCTGGCGCGCTTCTCGCAGCGCATCGCGCAGCCGCACGGCATCGTGCTGGTCACCGGCCCGACCGGCTCGGGCAAGACGACGACGCTCTATGCCGCGCTCGGCCAGGTCGACACCTCGACCACCAATGTGCTGACGGTCGAGGACCCGGTCGAGTACGAGCTGGCCGGCATCGGCCAGACCCAGGTCAATGCCAAGATCGACCTGACCTTCGCCAAGGCGCTGCGCGCCATCCTGCGCCAGGATCCGGACGTGATCATGATCGGCGAGATCCGCGACCATGAGACGGCGCAGATCGCGGTGCAGGCCTCGCTGACCGGCCACCTGGTGCTGGCGACGCTGCACACCAACGACGCGCCCAGCGCGGTGACCCGCCTGACCGACATGGGCATCGAGCCCTTCCTGCTGTCGTCCTCGCTGCTGGGCGTGCTGGCGCAGCGCCTGGTGCGCAAGCTCTGCCCGCACTGCCGCAGACAGGGCGAGGACGGCCTGTGGCATCCGGTCGGCTGCGACCACTGCGGCCACAGCGGCTACAAGGGCCGCACCGGCGTCTACGAACTGATGACGGTCGACGAGCGGGTGCAGGCGCTGATCCATGCGCGTGCACCCGAGTCCGAGCTGATCGCCGCGGCGCGCGGCGCCGGCCTGCGCTCGATGCGCGAGGACGGCGAGCGGCTGGTGGCCGCCGGCATCACCTCGATGGAAGAGCTGCTGCGGGTGACGAGGGACTGATGCCCGCCTACCGATTCGAGGCGCTCGACGCCAGCGGCAAGACCCAGAGCGGCCTGCTCGAGGGCGACAGCGCCCGCGCGGTGCGCGCGCAGCTGCGGGCGCGGTCGCTGGTGCCGCTGGAGGTCAGCCCGGTGACCTCCGAGAGCGAGGCCACCGGCAGCGGCGCGGGCGCCTCGCTGCTGCGCCGGCGGGTCTTCACCGCGACCACGCTGGCGGTCTGGACCCGCCAGCTCGCCGGTCTGGTGGCCGCCGGCCTGCCGCTGGAACGCGCGCTGACCGCACTGGCCGACGAGGCCGAGGAGCCGCGCCAGCGCGAGCTGCTCGCGCATCTGCGCGCCGAGGTCAATGCCGGATCGCCCTTCGCGCGTGCGCTGGCCGGCGCGCCGCGCGAGTTCGACGAGGTCTACCGCGCGGTGGTGGCCGCCGGCGAGCAGAGCGGCCAGCTCGGCCGGGTGCTCGAGCGCCTGGCCGACGACCTGGAGGAGCGCCAGGCGCTCAAGGCCAAGCTGATCGGCGCGACGCTGTATCCGGCCATCGTCTCGGTGGTGGCGGTCGTCATCGTGATCTTCCTGGTGACCTACGTGGTGCCTCAGGTCGCACAGGTCTTCGCCGGCAGCAAGAAGGCGCTGCCGCTGCTGACCAGCGCGATGCTGGCGCTCAGCGCCTTCCTGCGCCAGTGGGGCTGGGCGCTGCTGCTGGCCCTGGTCGGCGCGAGCGGCGCGCTGCTGCTGGCGCGCCGCAACGAGGCCACCCGCGAGCGGCTCGATGCGGCGATGCTGCGCCTGCCGCTGGTCGGGCGGCTCGCGCGCGGCTACAACGCCGCGCGCTTCGCCGGCACACTGGCGATGCTGGCCGGCTCGGGCGTGCCGATCCTGAAGGCGCTGCAGGCCGCGGCCGAGACGCTGTCCAACCGCGCGATGCGCGCCGACGCGATGGAGGCGCTGGTGCAGGTGCGCGAAGGCGCGCCGCTGGCCTCGGCGCTGGCGGCGAAGAAGCGCTTTCCAGGGCTGCTGGCGATGTTCGCCCGCCTGGGCGAGCAGACCGGCGAGCTGCCGCTGATGCTGCAGCGCGCCGCCACCCAGCTCGGCGCCGAGGTGCAGCGCCGCGCGATGCAGACCGCGACCATCCTGGAGCCGCTGCTGATCGTCGGCATGGGCGGCATCGTCATGGTGATCGTGCTGGCGGTGCTGCTGCCGATCATCCAGCTCAACACCTTCGTCAAGTGAAGCGCCGCACCTGGCGCTTGCCGGCCTGCTTGCCCGCATACATCGCCTGATCGGCGCGCTCGAGCAGCACGGCGATGTCGCGCCCGTCGTCCGGCACCATCGCCAGGCCGATCGTCGCGCCGACGCGGCAGGGCTGGCCCGGCTCCACCTCGATGTCGGGCGCGATCGCATCCAGCAGCGCCTGCCCGAGCCGCAGCGCTGCCGGCTCGTCCGGCAGGCCGGCGGCCATCACGACGAACTCGTCGCCGCCGATGCGGGCCACCAGATCGGTCTGGCGCACCTGGGCCTGCAGGCGGCGGGCCACCTCGACCAGCACCCGGTCGCCGGCCTGATGGCCGAAACGGTCGTTGATCGGCTTGAAGCCGTCGAGGTCGAGCAGGAAGAGCACGGTCGCCTGGCCGGGCCGGACGCGTTCCAGCAACGGTCCGGCCGCCTGATGCAGGCCGCGCCGGTTGAGCGCACCGGTCAGCGCATCGGTCTCGGCCAGCAGGCGCAGGCGCTCGCCATCATGGCGCACCCGCTCGGCCGCGCGCCGCAGCGCGGCCACCCGCACGCCGGTGACCACCAGCCACATCACCATCTCCGCCAGCGACGCGATCTGGAAGCCGTGCAGCACCAGCGGCGTCGCCGGCAGCCGGCCGCTGATCAGCAGCGCCAGCACCAGCACGCCGGCGGTGTAGACCGTCCAGCCCGCCAGGATGTAGCCGGCCGCCGCATCGCCCTGACGCCAGCGCCGCCAGGCCAGCGGCAGCGCCAGCAGCGTCGGCAGCTGGCCCAGCACCTTGGCGATGCGCTGCCCGTCGCGATAGCTCAGCAGGCCGAGCAGCACCAGCAGCGCCGCGCCGGCACACAGCAGCGCGCCGATCTTCATCGCCCATGACAGCCGCGGCGACAGCTCCGCGATGGCCAGCGCCCGGTTGATGAACAGGAAGGTGCCGGTGATGCCCAGCAGCACGCAGACCGGCGGTATCTTCTCGGCCAGCGTCGGATATTCGCTCCACAGGTGCTGCATGCCCACGCCCTGGAAGGCGATCTGGAACAGCCCCAGGCTCAGCACGCTCAGGCCGTAGTACGCGAACATGCGGTCGCGCAGGCTGTACCACTGCGCCAGGCTGTACAGCAGCAGCGACAGCATCACCCCGGTCGCCAGTCCCTGCACCAGCTGCGCGCGCTCCTCGTGCAGGCGGTGCATCTCGGGCGTCATCAGCCGCAGCGGCACGATCAGGCTGCCGGAGCTGCGCACCCGCAGGATCAGCTCATGGCGGCCCGGCTCCAGCCGCAGCGGCATCAGATGGGTGCGGGCCAGCAGCGGGCGCTCGCGGCCGGTCAGCCGGTCGCCATTGCGCAGCATCGCCACCTCGCGGCCGTCGCGCAGCACCTGCAGGTCCACCTCGTCGAGCGAGGGATAAGCAATGTCCAGCAGCCACTCGCCGGCCGCCTGCGGGCCGATCTCGACCTCCAGGAAGAGCCAGAGCGTGCCGGCATGTTCACCGAAGTTGGCCAGGGGCACCGCAGGCCGTTCAGCCCGGTCACGCAGCACGCGGACCGCACTGAAGTCGAGCGCGTGGCCATCGTCGCGCAGCACCTTCAGGCCGGACCACACCTCCAGCGCAGCGCCAGCGCGCGAGTCCAGCCGGAGCAGCTCCGGGGCTGAGGTCGGGGCCAGGGCGGCGCGCGCCGACGGCAGGCCGGGCACGCCAAACACACCAAGCACGCCGAGCAGGCCGAGCAGCAGGATCGTCCTCAGCAGCCGCGACAGCCATGGCGGCCGCAGGGCTGCCGTCACGCGCCCTGCCGGTCGTCCTGCGATCGCCCCTGCTCCCACTGTCCTCGACATCTGCCCCACACACCCTCGTCGGCCCATGCCCCATCGCACCGCAGCTCGCACTGTGATGCCGCATCGGCCGATGCAGTCAGCAGATCAACCCCCGCTTGCGGGAGCATCCCGGAGTGACAGGCCGCCCTGGCCTGCGGCATGCTTGTCTCCAGCGCAGGTTCCCGGATTCCCGGATCTTCAGGAGACTGACATGCTGCCCCCACGCACGGAACTGGTCTGCACGACGGGTGCGGACTCTCCCCGCGGAGCGATCCCGATCGCGCGGATGCGCTCCGTCTACCGGCTCGACGAGGTCGAGCGGCGCCTCGGCAAGCTCGCCGGCAAGGAGCACGAGAACCTGCGTGCCACCTACGAGCGCATGCTGGAAAAAGGCCCCGAGCGCTTCCAGGTCAAGCCCGCCGGCCTGCCGGCGATGGCGCACCTCTACGAGGAGCTGCCCAACTTCCATGCGGTGCTCGACGACGTGCGCCGCCAGATCGCGCTGTGCGAGGACAGCGGCGATGTGCTCGAGATCACGCCGATGCTGCTGCTGGGCCCGCCCGGCGTGGGCAAGACGCACTTCGCCAGGGCGCTGGCCGGGCTGCTGGGCACCGGAATGGGGATGGTGCCGATGAGCTCGCTCACCGCCGGCTGGGTGCTCTCGGGGGCCTCGAGCCAGTGGAAGGGCGCACGGCCCGGCAAGGTCTTCGAGACGCTGGTCGACGGCCAGTATGCCAACCCGGTCATTGTCATCGACGAGATCGACAAGGCCGGTGGCGAGCAGGCCTACGATCCGCTGGGCTCGCTCTACAGCCTGCTCGAGCACGACACCGCGCACAGCTTCACCGACGAGTTCGCCGAGGTGGCCATCGACGCCAGCCAGGTGATCTGGGTCGCCACCGCCAACGACGAGCGCGCGATTCCCGAGCCGATCCTGAACCGGGTCAACGTGCACGAGATCGAGCGGCCGGACGCGGCCGCAGCCCGCCAGATCGCGCTCAGGCTGCACGCCTCGATCCGCGCCTCGCACGACTGGGGCCGGCGCTTCGACGAGACGCCCTCCGAGGCGGTGCTCGAGCGCTTCGCCGAGATGGCGCCGCGCGAGATGCGCCGCGCCTGGATGACCGCCTTCGGCAACGCCAAGCTGGCGCGGCGCACCACCATCCTGGTCGCCGACCTGCCCGAGGCCGGCGCAGGGCGGCGCTCGCCGATCGGCTTCGTGCACTGAGTTCAGGGCGCCGGCCGGATCCGCCCCAGCAGCGGCAGGTCGGCGTCGCGCACGTTCAGCACCACCGCCTCCCCGGGGGCCGGAAAGACGCCGGTCAGCGCGGTGATGTTGACCTGGTGCGTGATCACCACCAGCACGCCCGGCCCTCGCCACTGCCGCAGCAGCTGCCGCGCGTCGGCCGTCCGGGCCTCGCGCCGCTGCGGCGTGCCGAAGAAGGAATCGAAGACTTCGGCCTCCTGCACCGGCTCGCCGAAGGCCAGGCGTGCGGTGTCGCGCGCCCGGCACCAGCGCGAACTGAGCACCCGGCCGACCCGGATGCCGCGCTCGCGGAAAGCCTGGCCGATGCGCCGCGCCTGATCGCGCCCGACCTCGTCGAGATTGCGCTGCGTCGTGCAGTCGTCGAGCCGGAAACCCGGCGGATCGCCGCCGCCCGGCGCCTCGGCATGACGCATCAGCACCGCCGCGCCGTCGTCCATCGCCAGCCAGATGTCGGCGCTCTCGGCCGGCCCGGCGGCCAGCGCCTGCGACAGCACACCCGCCAGCAGCGCGGCCACGCCGGCGCGCCGGGCCAGGACGATTCGCGCCCTTGCGCCGGGTGCGGCGGCCGTCATGTCGCCATCCTCTCCAGGCCGGCCCTGCGGCTGTCCGGCGCGTAGGTGCGCAGACCGGGCAGATCCAGCACCCGCACGCCGCCGTACTCGATGCGGATGAGCTGCTGCGCCTGCAGCGTGCGCAGCGCCTCGTTGACCCGCTGGCGCGACAGGCCGACCAGATAGCCCAGCTCCTGCTGGGTGATGCGCAGCATCTCGCCGACCGCGGGGTACAGCACAGGATGGAACAGCGCCGCCAGATTGCGCGCCACCCGCGAGTCGGGATCATGGATGCGGTCGATCTCGCGCGCCGCGATGAACTGGCCCAGCCGCTCGTTGAGCTGGTTCACGACGAAGCGGTTGAACGGCAGACTGTGCGCGATCAGCTCATGGAAGACCTCGACCGGGATGCCGGCCACCACCGATCGGCGCAGCGCCTCGATGTTGTAGCGGTAGGCCTCGCGCTTGAGCAGCGTTCCCTCGCCGAACCAGGCCCCGGGCGGCACGCCGGTGAAGGTCAGCGGCGCGCCGCCGTCGCCCGCATCGCTGCTCATCTTCAGCAGTCCGTCGACCACCCCGAACCAGTAGACCGCCGGCCGACCGGTGCGGCACAGCACCTCGCCGGGCTCGGCCTGCACCACCCGCATCGCGCCGGCCGCCAGCCGTCGGTGCGAGGCCGACAGCGTGCCCAGCCAGAGAATGCCGTCCAGCTCCGCCGCAGAGGGAAGGCGAGAGCGCTCGCGCAGCGTCATCAGGCTCATCGGGATGCCTCCAGATCGGGAAACTCCGCTTGGGAGAGTCCCTAGGATTGTCGTCAGGCTGACATCCTGGCGTCAAACCCGGACTTACCATGCCTCACGGACAACAAGACGGATCCGCCGCCCGGCACCGATCCGCATCCCACCCGACAACGAGGACGAGGAGACGCCAAGGTGAGCTCGACCTTTCCGCGCCTGCTGCTGGAACATGCCCGGCAGCGCCCCGATGCAGACGCCATCCGGGAGAAGGAATACGGCATCTGGCAGACCCGCAGCTGGCGCCGGCTGGCTGACGAGGTCGCCCGCATGGCCGCCGGCCTGGCCGCGGCCGGCCTGCAGCGCGGCCAGCATCTGGTGGTGGTCGGCGACAACCGGCCGCGACTGACGATGGCCATGCTGGCCGCGCAGTGCCTGGGCGCCATTCCGGTGCCGCTCTACCAGGATGCGACCGGCGCCGAATATGTCTTCCCGCTGAACAATGCCGAGGTCGGCTTCGCGGTGGTCGAGGACCAGGAGCAGGTCGACAAGCTGCTCGAGGCCCGCGAGCAGTGCCCGCAGCTGGCGCGCATCTGGTACGACGATCCGCGCGGCCTGCGCAAGTACGACGAGCCCGGCCTGGCCTCGATCGACACGCTGATGGCCGAGGGCGAGGCCTGGGCGGCCCGCCATGCGGGCTTCTTCGATCGGGCGGTCGAGGCGGTGCAGCCCGGCGATGTCGCGGCGATGTTCTTCACCTCCGGCACCACCGGCAATCCGAAGGGCGTGGTGCACACCCACAGCTCGCTGATCGACCGCGCGCAGGCCGGCGCGAAGTTCGACCGCCTCACCGCCGCCGAGGAGGTGCTGGCCTACCTGCCGCCGGCCTGGATCGGCCAGAACATCTTCAGCTACGCGCAGTGGCTGGCCTGCGGCTATGTCGTCAACTGCCCGGAATCGGCCGCCACCGTCACGATCGACCTGAAGGAGATCGGCCCGACCTACTACTTCGCGCCGCCGCGGGTCTTCGAGGGCCTGCTGACCAGCGTGACGATCCGCATGGAGGATGCCGGGGCGCTGAAGAAGAATCTCTTCAAGACCTTCATGGACCATGCGCGCCGGGTCGGCCCGGACCTGATGGACGGCAAGCCGGTCGGCTTCATGGACAGGCTGAAGTACCGCCTGGGCGATCTGTGCATCTACGGCCCGCTGCGCAACACCCTGGGCCTGAGCCGGGTGCGGGTGGCCTACACCGCCGGCGAGGCGATCGGCCCGGACCTGTTCACCTTCTACCGCTCGATCGGCATCAACCTGAAGCAGCTCTACGGCTCGACCGAGACCGCCGTCTTCGTCTGCCTGCAGCCCGACCACGAGGCACGCGCCGACACGGTGGGCGTGCCCTGCGACGGCGTCGAGATCCGCCTGGCCGAATCCGGCGAGATCATGATCAAGTCGCCGGGGCTGCTGAAGGAGTACTACAAGAACCCCAAGGCCACCGAGGAGGTGCTGACCAAGGACGGCTGGTACCACAGCGGCGACGCCGGCTTCATCGACGCCACCGGCCACCTGAAGATCATCGACCGCGCCAAGGATGTCGGCCGCATCCGGGGCGGCGTGCACGACGGCGCGATGTTCGCCCCGAAGTACGTCGAGAACAAGCTGAAGTTCTATCCCTTCATCAAGGAGGCGGTGGCCTTCGGCGACGGCCGCGACCGGGTCTGCGCCTTCATCAACCTCGACATGGAGGCCGCGGGCAACTGGGCCGAGCGGCGCAACCTGCCCTACGCCGGCTACACCGACCTGGCCGGCAAGCCCGAGGTGCTCGCGCTGATGCGCGAGTGCGTCGAGAAGACCAATGCCGACCTGGCGCAGGACGAGATGCTCGCCGGCAGCCAGATCCACCGCTTCCTGGTGCTGCACAAGGAACTCGACGCCGACGACGGCGAGATGACCCGCACCCGCAAGGTCAAGCGCGGCGCCATCGCCGACAAGTACCGGGTACTGATCGACGCGATGTACGACGGCCGGTCCGAGCAGTTCATCGAGACGGCGGTCAAGTTCGAGGACGGCCGCAGCGGCAGCGTCTCGGCGACGCTGAAGATCATCGACGCGAAGACCTTTCCCGCGGTCCGGAGGGCGGCATGAGCAACAGCCACGACAGCAGCGGCAAGAAGATCGGCGACGTCATCCTGGACGTGGCCAACATCTCCCTGCGCTTCGGCGGCGTCAAGGCGCTGACCGACATCAGCTTCAATGTGCGCGAGCACGAGATCCGCTCGATCATCGGCCCGAACGGCGCCGGGAAAAGCTCGATGCTGAACTGCATCAACGGTGTCTACGCGCCGCAGGAGGGGCAGATCACCTTCCGCGGCCAGCGCTTCAGCCACATGAACCGCCGGCAGGTCGCCGAGATGGGGCTGGCGCGCACCTTCCAGAACCTGGCGCTGTTCAAGGGCATGAGCGTGATCGACAACATCATGACCGGGCGCAACATGAAGATGAAGAGCAACATCTTCCTGCAGGCGCTGCGCTGGGGCCCGGCCGAGCGCGAGGAGTCGGCGCACCGCGAGCGTGTCGAGCACATCATCGACTTCCTCGAGATCCAGGCCTTCCGCAAGACGCCTGTGGGCCGGCTGCCCTACGGCCTGCAGAAGCGGGTCGACCTGGGCCGGGCGCTGGCGATGGAGCCGCAGGTGCTGCTGCTCGACGAGCCGATGGCCGGCATGAACGTCGAGGAGAAGCAGGACATGTGCCGCTTCATCCTCGACGTCAACGAGGAGTTCGGCACCACGATCGTGCTGATCGAGCATGACATGGGCGTGGTGATGGACATCTCCGACCGCGTCGTCGTGCTCGACTACGGCAAGAAGATCGGCGACGGCACGCCCGACGAGGTGCGCAGCAACGAGGACGTCATCAGCGCGTACCTCGGCACCAGCCACTGAACCGCAGGGAGACACGCAACATGGGATTCTTCCTCGAGACCCTGATCGGCGGCCTGATGACGGGCATGCTGTATTCGCTGATCGCGCTCGGCTTCGTGCTGATCTTCAAGGCCTCCGGCGTCTTCAACTTCGCGCAAGGGGCGATGGTGCTGTTCGCCGCGCTGGCGATGGCGCGCTTCTCCGAATGGATCCCGGCCGGCCTGGGCATCGAGAGCAAGACGCTGGGCAACGTCCTGGCCTTCGTCGCCGCGATGGCGGTGATGGTCGGCGTGGCCTGGGTGATCGAGCGCTGGGTGCTGGGCAAGCTGGTCAACCAGGAGGGCATCACGCTCTTGATGGCCACGCTGGGCGTGACCTACTTTCTCGACGGCGCCGGCCAGACGATCTTCGGCTCGGACATCTACAAGATCGACGTCGGCCTGCCCAAGGACCCGATCTTCCTGCTGGAGAACGTCTTCCAGGGCGGCATCCTGGTCGGCCAGGAGGATCTGTATGCGGCGCTGATCGCCGCCTCGATGGTGGCGGTCCTGGCGGCCTTCTTCCAGTACACCGCCACCGGCCGCGCGCTGCGTGCGGTGGCCGACGACCACCAGGCCGCGCAGTCCATCGGCATTCCGCTCAACCGCATCTGGGTGATCGTCTGGTCGGTGGCGGGCTTCGTGGCGCTGGTGGCCGGGATCATCTGGGGCAGCAAGCTGGGCGTGCAGTTCTCGCTGTCGCTGGTGGCGCTGAAGGCGCTGCCGGTGGTGATCCTGGGCGGCCTGACCTCGGTGCCGGGCGCGATCATCGGCGGGCTGATCATCGGCGTGGGCGAGAAGCTCTCGGAGGTCTACATCGGCTCGATGGTGGGCGGCGGCATCGAGATCTGGTTCGCCTATGCGCTGGCGCTGGTCTTCCTGCTGGTGCGTCCGCAGGGCCTGTTCGGCGAAAAGATCATCGACCGCGTCTGAGTCAGAGTCCGAGGAGACACCCCCATGCTTTACCGTGAGAACGGCCAGTTCAAGACCAGCTACGCCTCGGACCAGCAGATCTTCCCGATCGCGCAGGACCGGCTGGGCATCCTGCTGCTCGTCGCCTTCGCGGCGGTGGTGGTGCCGATGGTGGCGTCGGAGTACATCTTCCGCGCCATCCTGATCCCCTTCCTGATCCTGTCGCTGGCGGCGCTGGGGCTCAACATCCTGGTGGGCTACTGCGGCCAGATCTCGCTGGGGACCGGCGGCTTCATGGCGGTCGGCGCCTACGCGGCCTACAACTTCTTCGTGCGCATCGAGGGCATGCCGGTGGTCCCGGCGCTCCTGCTGGGCGGGGTCTGCGCGACGGTGGTGGGCGTGCTGTTCGGCATTCCGTCGCTGCGCATCAAGGGCCTCTACCTGGCGGTGGCGACGCTGGCGGCGCAGTTCTTCATCGACTGGAGCTTCCTGCGCATCAAGTGGTTCACCAACGACTCGGCCTCCGGCTCGGTGAGCGTCTCGGGCCTGCAGGTGCTGGGTCTGCCGATCGATACGCCGACGGCGAAGTACCTGTTCTGCCTGGCCTTCCTGTGCGTGTTCGGGCTGATGGCCAAGAACCTGGTGCGCGGCAACGCCGGGCGCGAGTGGATGGCGATGCGCGACATGGACGTGGCGGCCTCGGTCATCGGCATCCGCCCGGTCTGGGCCAAGCTGAGCGCCTTCGCGGTGTCGAGCTTCATCGTCGGCGTGGCCGGCGGCCTGTGGGGCTTCGTGCACCTGGGTTCGTGGGAGCCGGCGGCGTTCTCGATCGACCGCTCCTTCCAGCTGCTGTTCATGATCATCATCGGCGGCCTGGGCTCGATCATGGGCAGCTTCTTCGGCGCGGCCTTCATCGTGATCCTGCCGATCCTGCTCAACCAGATCCCGGCCTGGCTGGGCGTGCCGATCTCCACCGCGACCGCCTCGCACCTGGAATACATGATCTTCGGTGCGCTGATCGTCTTCTTCCTGATCGTCGAGCCGCACGGCCTGGCCCGGCTGTGGTCGATCGCCAAGGAGAAGCTGCGCCTGTGGCCCTTCCCGCACTGAATCGCGTCCGTCCCGTCCCCCGCCCCACCGCATGTTTCCTCACTCCCGCTGACCCGGAGGTTCCCATGAAGCTGAAGTCGCTCGCCCTTGCCGCCTCGATCGTCGCCGCCGTCGCCGGCGCGACCACCGCACCGGCCGCGTTCGCGCAGGCCAAGGAGCAGTTCTTCCCGGTGCTGGTCTACCGCACCGGCCCGTACGCCCCCAATGGCGTGCCCTTCGCCAACGGCTATGTGGACTACCTGAAGCTGGTCAATGCCAACGGCGGCCTCAACGGCGTGAAGATCTCCTTCGAGGAATGCGAGACCGGCTACGCCACCGACCGCGGCGTCGAGTGCTACGAACGCCTGAAGAGCAAGGGCGCGACCGTGTTCCAGCCGCTGTCCACCGGCATCACCTTCGCGCTGACCGAGAAGGCACCGGTCGACAAGATCCCGCTGATCACCGCCGGCTACGGCCGCTCGGAGTCGGCCGACGGCGGCGTGTTCAAGTGGAACTTCCCGCTGCTGGGCACCTACTGGATCAACGCCGACGCGCTGGTGCAGCATGTCGGCAAGAAGGAAGGCGGCCTCGACAAGCTCAAGGGCAAGAAGATCGCGCTCGTCTACCACGACTCGCCCTTCGGCAAGGAGCCGATCCCGGTGCTGCAGGAACGCGCCAAGATGCACGGCTTCGAGCTGCAGATGCTGCCGGTGACCGCACCGGGCGTCGAGCAGAAGTCGACCTGGCTGCAGATCCGCCAGAGCCGCCCGGACTATGTCTTCCTGTGGGGCTGGGGCGTGATGAACTCCACCGCGCTGAAGGAGGCGGTGGCCACCGGCTATCCGCGCGAGAAGATGTACGGCGTGTGGTGGGCCGGCGCCGAGCCCGATGTCAAGGACGTCGGCGAGGCTGCCAAGGGCTACAACGCCGCGGCCATGCAGCACGGCGCGCAGCCCGATGCCAAGGTGGCGCAGGACATCCTGGCCAAGCTGCATGCCAAGGGCCAGGGCACCGGCCCGAAGGAGGAGGTCGGCTCGGTGCTCTACATGCGCGGCATGATCTCGGCGATGCTGGGCGTCGAGGGCGTCAAGCGCGCCCAGGAGCGCTTCGGCAAGGGCAAGGTCATGAGCGGCGAGCAGGTCCGCTGGGGCCTGGAGAACCTCGCGCTCGACCAGAAGAAGCTCGACGGCCTGGGCTTCGCCGGCGTCATGCGGCCGGTCTCGACCAGCTGTCAGGACCATGTCGGTGCCGGCTGGGTCCGGGTGCACACCTGGGACGGCAAGAAATGGGGCTTCACCTCCGACTGGCTGCAGGCCGACGAGATGATCCTCAAGCCGATGGTGCGCGCCGCAGCCGACAAGTACGCCGCCGAGAAGAAGCTCGAGCGCCGCAAGCCCGAGGACTGCCAGTCCTGATCGCCCTCGCCTGATTCCCCACCCCAGCGGACACGCCCCATGAGCACTCCGAACATCCTCCTGAACGTCAACGGCATCGAGGTGATCTACAACCATGTGATCCTGGTGCTCAAGGGCGTGTCGCTGCAGGTGCCCGAAGGTCGGGTCGTCGCGCTGCTCGGCGGCAACGGCGCGGGCAAGACGACGACGCTGCGCGCGGTCAGCAACCTGCTCGCCGGCGAGCGCGGCGAGGTCACCAAGGGCTCGATCGAGCTGCGCGGCGAGCGCATCGAGAAGCTCTCGACCTCCGACATGGTCAACCGCGGCGTGGTGCAGGTCATGGAAGGCCGGCACTGCTTCGCGCACCTGACCATCGAGGAGAACCTGATGACCGGCGCCTACACCCGCCGGGACGGCAAGGCGGCGGTGGCCGAGACGCTGGAGAAGGTCTACAACTACTTTCCCCGGCTCAAGACCCGCCGCACCAGCCAGGCCGCCTACACCTCCGGCGGCGAGCAGCAGATGTGCGCGATCGGCCGCGCGCTGATGGCCAACCCGAAGATGGTGCTGCTCGACGAGCCTTCGATGGGCCTGGCGCCGCAGATCGTCGAAGAGGTGTTCGAGATCGTGAAGGATCTGAACACCAAGGAGCGCGTGACCTTCCTGCTGGCCGAGCAGAACACCAACATCGCGCTGCGCTACTCGGACTACGGCTACATCCTCGAGAACGGCCGCATCGTGATGGACGGCGAAGCCAAGGCCCTGCGCGAGAACGAGGATGTCAAGGAGTTCTACCTCGGCATGGGCGGCGGCGACCGCAAGAGCTTCAAGGACGTCAAGAGCTACAAGCGCCGCAAGCGCTGGCTGGCCTGAGGCCTGCGCCTCTCCCCTCTCCCCTCCTCTCTTCACCCCGAGCAAGAAAGGCTGCGCCGTGAGCGAGTTCTACGACGCACTGGAAATCCGCGACCCGGCCGGACGCGAGGCGGCGCAGTTCGCGGCGCTGCCGGCCCAGGTGGCGCACGCGCAGGCGGGCACCCCGGCCTTCGCCGAGCTGCTGGCCGGCATCGATGCCGCCGCGGTGACCGACCGCGCCGCGCTGGCGCGCCTGCCGGTGATCCGCAAGGGCGAGCTGCTCGAGCGGCAGAAGGCACAGCGGGCGCAGGACGCCTTCGGCGGCTTCGCCGCGATCGGCTGGCGCGGCCAGGGCCCGGGGCGCGGCGCGATGCGGGTCTTCCAGTCGCCCGGTCCGATCTACGAGCCCGAAGGTGCCGGGCGCGACTACTGGCGCATGGCGCGCGCGATCTTCGCTGCCGGCTTCCGTGCCGGCGACCTGATCCACAACAGCTTCAGCTACCACCTGACGCCGGCGGGCTCGATGATGGAGACCGGCGCGCATGCGCTGGGCTGCGCGGTCTTCGCCGGCGGCGTCGGCAACACCGAGCTGCAGCTGCAGGCCATGACCGGGCTGCGCCCGCACGGCTACATCGGCACGCCGGGCTTCCTGAAGATCCTGATCGAGAAGGCGGCCGAGACCGGCGCCGACATCGGCTCGCTCACCAAGGCGCTGGTCAGCGGCGAAGCCTTTCCGCCCAGCCTGCGCGACTGGCTGGCCGAGCGCGGCGTGCAAGGCCACCAGTGCTACGCCACCGCCGACCTCGGCCTGATCGCCTACGAGACCGCCGCACGCGAGGGCCTGGTGCTCGACGAGGGCGTGATCGTCGAGATCGTGCGTCCCGGCACCGGCGACCCGGTGCCCGACGGCGAGGTCGGCGAGGTGGTGGTGACGACACTGAACCCGGACTACCCGCTGATCCGCTTCGGCACCGGCGACCTGTCGGCCATCCTGCCCGGCCCCTGCCCGAGCGGCCGCACCGCGCCGCGCATCCGCGGCTGGCTCGGCCGCGCCGACCAGACCACCAAGGTGCGCGGCATGTTCGTGCACCCCTCGCAGGTGGCCGAGGTGCTGCGCCGGCACCGGGTGGACGGCCTCGGCCGCGCGCGGCTGGTGGTCGAGGGCGAGATGAGCGACGACCGCATGACGCTGCAGGTCGAATGCGCGCAGGCGCCCGAGGGCCTGGCCGCCCGGCTGGCCGACACGGTGCGCGAGGTGACCAAGCTGCGCGCGGCGATCGTGCTGGCCACGCCGGACAGCCTGCCCAACGACGGCCGGGTCATCGAGGACCGGCGCAGCTACCGCTGAACACTGAACAACCAGGCAGAAGCTGACAGGAACTGACAGCCTTAAGTAGTTTCCGAGATACCGGCACCGGCACGGGCCGCTACCATGCGCTCGCGCGCCGGCTCCGGCTGGCACGCCGATCGATCCACCCGTCCTTGCGGACACACCCAGCCCACAGATCCCGGAGACCCCATGAAGCGTCTGCTCACGGCCGTGACCCTCGCCACGATGGCCCTTGGCGCCTCGGCCCAGAACTATCCCGAAAAGCCGATCACCATCGTCGTGCCGTTCGCCGCGGGTGGCCCGCTCGACAAGGTGGCCCGCGATCTGGCCGAAGCGATCCGCAAGCCGCTGGGCGGCCAGGTCATCATCGAGAACGTCGCCGGCGCCGGCGGCACGCTGGGTCACACCAAGGTCGCCAAGGCGAGTGCCGACGGCTACACCCTGCTGCTGGCCCACGTCGCGATGGCCACCGCGCCGGCGCTGTACCGCAAGCTGCAGTACGACGCGCTCAACGACTTCGAGTACCTGGGCCTGGTCAACGAAGTGCCGATGACGCTGATCGCGCGCCCGACGATGCCGGCGGCCAACTACGCCGACCTCGCCAAGTGGCTCGACGCCAACAAGGGCAAGATCAATCTGGCCAACGCCGGCCTGGGATCGGCCTCGCACCTGTGCGGCCTGCTGTTCCAGCAGAGCACCAAGATCGACATGACCACCGTGCCGTACAAGGGCACCGGCCCGGCGATGACCGACCTGATCGGCGGCCAGGTCGACCTGATGTGCGACCAGACCACCAACACCACCAGCCAGATCAGCGGTGGCAAGGTCAAGGCCTATGCGGTCACCACCACCAAGCGCCTGACCGGCGACGCGGTGAAGAACCTGCCGACCCTGAACGAAGTCGGCCTGAAGGGCTTCAACGTCACCATCTGGCACGGCCTGTACGCGCCGAAGAACACCCCGAAGCCGGTGCTCGACAAGGTCAACGCCGCGCTGAAGACCGCGCTGAAGGATGCCCAGTTCATCAAGAACCAGGAAGCGCTGGGCGCCGACATCGTCGACGACGGCCGCGTCAACCCGGCCGAGCACAAGAAGTTCGTCGAGGCCGAGATCGCCAAGTGGGGCCCGGTCATCAAGGCCGCCGGCCAGTACGCCGACTGAAGGCACCGGCTCAGGCACTGGCTGCTGCGCACCGGTCTGCCTGAAGCCCGGGAAGAATGAGAAAGGGCCGCGGATGCGGCCCTTCTTCATGTCGGTGCAGGCGCCAAGCGCCAGGCGGCTCAGCCCAGCGTGACGCGCGCGAACTTGCGCTTGCCCACCTGCACGACCAGGGTGCCGGCCTCGACCTTCAGGCCCTTGTCGCTGACGACCGCGCCGTCGATGCGCACGCCGCCCTGCTCGACCATGCGCAGGCCTTCGCTGGACGAAGCCACCAGGTTGGCCTGCTTCAGCAGCGCGCCGATGCCCAGCGGCGCGCCCGACAGCGTGACCTCCGGGATCTCGTCCGGAATGCCGCCCTTCGAGCGGTTCTGGAAGTCCTGCTCGGCCGCATCGGCCGCCGCCGCGCCGTGGAAGCGGGTGGTGATCTCCTTGGCCAGCATCACCTTGGCATCCTTCGGGTTGCGCCCGGCCTCGACCTCGGCCTTCAGCGCCGCGATCTCCGCCTCGCTGCGGAAGCTCAGCAGCGTGAAGTAGGTCCACATCAGGTCGTCGCTGATCGACAGCAGCTTGGCGAACATCGCGTTGGCCGGCTCGCTGATGCCGATGTAGTTGCCCTTGGACTTCGACATCTTCTCGACGCCGTCCAGGCCCACCAGCAGCGGCATCGTCAGGATGCACTGCGGCTCCTGGCCGTATTCCTGCTGCAGGTGGCGCCCCATCAGCAGATTGAACTTCTGGTCCGTGCCGCCCAGTTCCAGATCCGACTTCAGCGCGACCGAGTCATACCCCTGCATCAGGGGGTACAGGAACTCGTGCACCGAGATCGGCGTGCCGGCCTTGAAGCGCTTGGTGAAGTCGTCGCGCTCCATCATGCGCGCCACGGTGTAGCGGCTGGCCAGCTCGATCATGCCGCGCGCGCCCAGCGGGTCGCACCACTCGGCGTTGTAGCGGATCTCGGTGCGCGCCGGGTCCAGCACCAGGCTGGCCTGGCGGTAGTAGGTCTCCGCGTTGACCTTGATCTGCTCGGCCGTCAGAGGCGGACGCGTGGTGTTGCGGCCCGACGGATCGCCGATCATCGAGGTGAAGTCGCCGATCAGGAAGATCACCTGATGCCCCAGATCCTGCAGCTGGCGCATCTTGTTGAGCACCACGGTGTGCCCGAGATGGATGTCGGGCGCCGTCGGATCCAGGCCCAGCTTGATGCGCAGCGGCTGGCCGGTGCGCTGCGAGCGCTGCAGTTTCCCGATCCACTCCGGCTGCGGCAGCAGCTCATCGCAACCACGCAACGTGACTTCCAGCGCTTTCCGCACTGAATCTTCGATTTCGGTTAAATCTTGGCGCATGAGTGAAACGGGGGGTTATTGGTTCGTAACTTCGAAGTGCGTGGGTATACTGGTCCGGTTTCGCAGATCAAGACAGAACCAAGAACAACAGACACCAACGAGAGCGGGTCCCGGATTCTAGAGCGTCAGTCCCAGCCGGCACGAGCCACCGGCGGGTGGCGAGCACGGAGGGAGAACCGGGGGCCGGACGTCAATCCGGGAAGAATGCGCCCGCGCACCTTCCACGAACCAAGAACATCGCTCGTGAACAAACTGGGTGAAAAGGTGCGCCTGCAGCTGGCGCATGCCGATCTCACGATCCGTCGACATCCGAAGACCTTCAGCGCGATCGTCACGGCCGCACTGACCTTCAGCGGCGTGACCGCCTTCGGCGTGGCACCGCTGAGCATGATCGACTCGACGCCGAAGAACGTGCAGACCGTCGTCGAGACGGTCACGCCGAGCGGCCTCGACGAGCAGGCCGAGGCGCTGGCCGAGTACGAGATGCTGCTGCATCGCACCGACCTGACCCGCTCGACCGACACCGCCGACACCCTGCTGCGGCGCCTGGGCGTGTCCGATCCGGAGGCTGCGCAATTCTTGCGGACCGACCCGGCGGCACGCACCATCCTTTCGGGCAGGCCCGGCAAGATGCTGCAGGCGGTGACCGAATCGACGCCCGGCGGCGGTCAGCTCCAGGAGCTGGTCGTGCGCGGCCCGGCCGCCGACAGCGCGCAGAACAGCACCCACTTCACCCGCATCACCGTGCGCCGCGACGACAGCGGCCTGAAGGCGACCAGCGAGCAGCTGCCGATGCAGGTCGAGACCCGCACCGGCGCCGCGACGATCAGCTCGACGCTGTTCGCCGCTGCCGACGAGGCGCGTCTGCCCGATGCGGTCACCGGCCAGATCGCCGAGATGTTCGGCAGCGACATCGACTTCCGCCGCGAGCTGCGCAAGGGCGACCGCTTCTCGGTGGTCTACGAGACGATGACCGCCGATGGCGAGCCGGTCACCTGGGGCACCTCCTCCGGTCGGGTGCTGGCCGCGCGCTTCATCAACGGCAACGACACCCATGCGGCGGTCTGGTTCCAGGAGCCGGGCACCAAGGGCGCCTATTTCAGTCCGGACGGCAAGAGCAAGGCCAAGGCTTTCCTGGCCTCGCCGCTGGCCTTCTCGCGGGTCACCTCCGGCTTCGCGATGCGCTTCCACCCGATCATGCAGACTTGGCGCGCCCACCTGGGCGTCGACTATGGCGCCCCGACCGGCACGCCGGTGCGGGTGGTCGGCGACGGCGTGGTCGACTTCGCCGGCGTACAGAACGGCTACGGCAACGTGGTCATCGTCAAGCACAGCGGCGACCGCGCCACCGTCTACGCCCACCTGAGCCGCATCGACGTGCGCAAGGGCCAGTCGGTCAGCCAGAGCGACCTGATCGGCGCAGTCGGCGCCACCGGCTGGGCCACCGGCCCGCACCTGCACTTCGAGTTCAAGGTCAAGGGCGCACACGTCGACCCGATGCAGATCGCCCGTGCCGCCCAGGCCACCGAGCTGTCCGCCGCGGCGCGTGCCCGCTTCGACAGCATGTCGCGCCAGCTGCAGGAGCAGCTCGCCAGCGCCGAGCGCGATCAGGCCACCCGCTCGGCCAGCGCTTCGGTGCCGCGCCGCCAGCGCATGGAATGAGCGACGGCGAGCTCTTCGTCGGCCTGATGTCGGGCACCTCGCTCGACGGGGTCGACGGCGTGCTGTGCCGCATCGGCGCCGACGGCTCCTGGCAGACGCTGATCGCGCATATGCATCAGCCGTTTGCGCCGGCATGGCGTGAACAGCTGATGGCGCTGCAGGCCAGCGGCCCCGACGAGCTGCACCGCGGCGCGCTGGCTGCCAATGCGGTGGCCCGGGCCTATGCCGAGGTGGTCGCGCGGGTGCTCCAGGAAAGTGCCACGCCGGCCACGGCGATCCGCGCGATCGGTGCGCACGGCCAGACGGTGCGCCATCAGCCCGGCCTGCACGACGGCTGCGGCTACACGGTGCAGCTGCTCAACGGCGCGCTGCTGGCCGAACTGACCGCCATCGACGTGGTCTGCGACCTGCGCAGCCGCGATGTCGCCGCCGGCGGCCAGGGCGCCCCGCTGGTGCCGATGTTCCATCAGGGCATCTTCGGGGGCGACGGCCAGGCTCGCGCGATCATCAACATCGGCGGCATCTCGAACCTGACGGTGCTGCACCCCGGCCAGCCGCCGCGCGGCTTCGACTGCGGCCCCGGCAACGCGCTGATGGACCACTGGATCGAGCACCACCAGGGCTGCACCTATGACGCGGACGGCGCCTGGGCTGCACGCGGCCATGTCGACACCGCGCTGCTGGCGCGGCTGCTCGACGAACCCTATTTCCGCCAGCCTGCCCCGAAAAGCACCGGCCGCGACCTGTTCCGGCCCGACTGGCTGCAGCCCCGGCTGGCGGCCGGCGGACCGATGGCGCCAATCGACGTGCAGGCCACGCTGTGCGAGCTGACCGCCCGCGCCATCGCCGACGATGTGCGCCGCGAGGCCGCACAGGCCACCGAGCTGCTGGTGTGCGGCGGCGGTGCGCTCAACCGTCACCTGATGGCGCGCCTGCAGGCCCTGCTGCCTGGCCTGCCGGTGCGGCCGACCGACACGCGCGGCCTGCCGGTCATGCAGGTCGAGGCCGCCGCCTTCGCCTGGCTGGCGAGCATGCAGGTGCACCGCCGCCCGGCCGGCGAGCCGGCGGTGACCGGCGCACGCGGCCCGCGCATTCTCGGCGCGCTCTATCCAGCCTGAAACGACACAGGCCGCCCGAAGGCGGCCTGTGCATCAGATCAGGGCCGGCGTGCGCTCAGACCGAGAAGCTCGAGCCGCAACCGCAGGTGGTGGTCGCGTTCGGGTTCTTGATGACGAACTGCGAGCCGCTCAGGTCTTCCTTGTAGTCGATCTCGGCGCCCGTCAGGTACTGCAGGCTCATGGCGTCGATCAGCAGGGTCACGCCGTTCTTCGACATCTGGGTGTCGTCATCGTTGACGATCTCGTCGAAGGTGAAGCCGTACTGGAAGCCGGAGCAGCCGCCGCCCTGCACGAACACGCGCAGCTTCAGGTCGGGATTGCCTTCCTCGGCCACCAGATCGGCCACCTTGGCGGCGGCGCTGTCGGTGAAGACGATCGGGGCGGGCAGGTCGGTGAAAGAGGTGTCGAGGGTTTCGGCGACGGCGCTCATCAAGGGCTCCGGTGGAAGTGAAGGTCGGTGATCAGTTCTTGTCGCTGCCGGTGGCCAGCAGCTTGAGAGCAGGCTTGTCGTCGGTCGTCACGGCATCGGCGCGGGCGCCCTTCGACAGCGGGTGCAAGGCACCTTCGATGGTAGCACCCTGGTGCATCTCGAGCGCCTCGTAGACGACATCACCCTGGATGTGCGCCTTGGGCTGCAGCTCGAGCAGCACGCTGGACTCGATCGGCCCGACAACAGCGCCATTGATGATGACATGACCGGCCTTGACCGTGCCGGTGACCCTGGCTTTCTCGCTGATCACCAGGATGCTGGTGCTGCCGGCATCCGCCACCACATCGCCCTGGACCTCGCCGTCGATGCGCAGGCCGCCGCTGAAGCTCAGCGTGCCCTGGATGACGGTGCCTTCGCCGATCAGGCTGCGGATCGCGGGCTGCTTCTTGGAACTGAACATGGAATCAATCCTGTCGAGATGAGGTTGAAAGGTGCAGAAAAGCGGGCGCAGACCGGCAGGTGCGCCCTCAGAGCCGGGCGGTCTCGGCGACCAGCAGGCGACCGTCCGCGTCGAGCACCCGGAACTCCACCTGCCGGACCGAGACGCCCGATGGATACTCCACCACACCGTCGAGACGCAGGTACTGCCTGATGTCGATGGTCTGGTTCGGTCGGGACACGGTCTGCGACCAGGGCTTTCCGTCAGAGGACCCGACAAGTACCAGATCGTAGCGCCCCTTGAGCCCGGCGGGCTGCCCGAGCGCCTGCATCAGCAGCGCCTGGTAGCGCAGCCGCTGCGGCCCGTCGACCTGCAGCTGCAGGCCGCGCACCGACAGCGGCCGGTTGTCGGTCGGCGCCGGCATCATCTTCTCGAGAAAGCCGATGTCGCGGGTCAATGCGAGGTTCTCGACCTCCAGCACCTTGACCCGGGCCGCCAAAGCCTCCTGGGCGGTGCGGGAGGCGGTCAGCAGGCTGTCAGCGGCATTGGCGACCGACACCGCGCGCTGGTGCTCCTCACGCAGCCGCTCGAGCTCCTCGCGCAGCAGGCGCAGCTCGGTGCCGGCATCACGCCCCAGCCCGGCGATCTCGCGGCCGTATTCGTAGGTCCAGACCGCCACCGCAGCCGAGCCGCCCATCATCAGCGCCAGCACCAGCCAGCGGATCGGCCACGGCAGCCGGCTGCGCACCGTGACCCGGGGTGCGCTCACCGACAGCCGGCGGCGCAGCAGTTTCCATCGCATTCGAGATCCTGATCAGCAGCAACATCCTGTTGCACAGGCCCGAACGATACGACAGAGTTCCACTGTGGTCAGCACCACAGCGGCGCAAAAAGCAGAAGGCCACCCGAGGGTGGCCTTCGATGCTGCAGGGCCTGCCGGATCTGCCCGAAAGCAGAACTTGGCGGCAGGCAGTGCAGGAGGATCAGCGCTTGCTGAACTGCTTGCGGCGACGCGCGCCGTGCAGACCGACCTTCTTACGCTCGACTTCACGAGCGTCGCGGGTCACGAAGCCGGCGTTGCTCAGCTCGGGCTTCAGGCTCGCGTCGTAGTCGATCAGGGCGCGGGTCACGCCGTGGCGCACAGCGCCGGCCTGACCGGACTCGCCACCACCGTGCACGTTGACCTTGATGTCGAAGGCTTCGACATTGTTGGTCAGCGCCAGCGGCTGCTTGACGATCATGATCGAGGTCTGACGGCCGAAGTACTGCTCGACCGGCTTGCCATTGACCGTGATCTGGCCCGTGCCCTTCTTGATGAAGACACGTGCGACCGACGACTTGCGACGGCCCGTGCCGTAGTTCCAATCACCAATCATTGTCGGCTCCTCAGATGTCCAGCGACTTGGGCTGCTGAGCGGTGTGCGGGTGCTCGGTACCCGCGTAGACCTTCAGCTTCTTGATCATCGCGTAGCCCAGCGGGCCCTTCGGCAGCATGCCCTTGACGGCCTTCTCGATGGCGCGACCCGGGTGCTTGGCCTGCATGTCCTTGAACTTGGTGCCGTAGATGCCGCCCGGATGACCGGTATGGCGGTAGTACACCTTCTGTTCGGCCTTGTTGCCCGTGACACGGATCTTGTCCGCATTGACGATGACGATGTAGTCACCGGTGTCCACGTGAGGCGTGTAAATGGCCTTGTGCTTGCCGCGCAGGCGGAGGGCGACTTCGCTGGCCACCCGTCCGAGAACCTTGTCCGTTGCGTCAATCACAAACCACTCATGCACGACCTCGGCCGGCTTGGCGCTGAAAGTCTTCATGGCAAATCTCTTTGCTTCAGGGGTCTGCTGGCTGCTTGATCCGGGCCCTCGGCGCTGCTTGTGAACGCAGCCTCTCAGGTCTCCGGCCGGATCTCTTGATCCGTCTTTCCCGTGCAGCCAATGACGGAAAAGCCTGCGAGTGTAGCACACGGCACAGCTCCAAGGCTGTGCCGTGACTCGCAGGCGTCGTCGATGTCCGATCGATCAGTTGCCGGCCGGCACCTTGCCTTCCACGCCCTTGATGTAGAAGTTGACGCCCGACAGGAACTTGTCATCGGCGACCGCATCCTTGGCCAGCACTTCCTTGCCGTCCTGGCCGACGATCGGGCCCTTCCAGATCACGAAGCTGCCATCGGTCAGGCCGGCCTTGATCTTGGCGACCTTGTCCTTGACTTCGGCGGGCACCTTGTCGGAGATCGACACCAGGTCGATCGCGCCTTCCTTGACGCCCCACCAGACGCCGCCGGTCTGCCAGGTGCCGTCGAGCGCGTCCTTGACCGCCTTGCTGTAGTACGGCGTCCAGTTGATGACCGCCGAGGCCAGATGCGAGTTCGGGCCGAACTTGCTCATGTCCGAATCCCAGCCGAAGGCCAGCTTGCCCTTCTCCTCGGCCTTCTGCAGCACCGCGCTGGAGTCGGTGTTCTGGAACAGCACGTCGGCGCCGCCGGAGATCAGGCTCTGCGCGCCCTCGCCTTCCTTCGGGGGATCGAACCACTTGTTGACCCAGACGACCTTGGTCTTGACCTTCGGGTTGACGCTCTGCGCGCCCAGCGTGAAGGAGTTGATGTTGCGGATCACCTCGGGGATGGGGATCGAGGCGACCACGCCCAGCGTGTTCGACTTCGTCATGCTGCCCGCGATGACGCCGGCCATGTAGGCGCCCTCATAGGTGCGGCTGTCGTAGGTGCGCATGTTGTCGGCGGTCTTGTAGCCGGTGGCATGCTCGAACTTCACGTCCTTGCTGTCGGCGGCGACTTTCAGCATCGGCTCCATGTAGCCGAAGGTGGTGCCGAAGATCAGCTTGTTGCCCTGGCCGACCAGATCGCGCATCACCCGCTCGGCGTCGGCCGACTCGGGCACGTTCTCGACGAAGGAGGTCACGATGCGATCGCCGAATTCGGCCTCGATCGCCTTGCGGGCGTTGTCGTGGGCGAAGGTCCAGCCGGCGTCGCCGACCGGGCCGACATAGGCGAAGGCGACCTTGAGCGGCTCGGGCTTGGCCGGCTCGGAGGCGGCAGCCGAAGCCGGCTCGGCGGCCGGAGCCGCCGGAGCGGCCTCTTCCTTCTTGCCGCAGCCGGCCAGCGCGGCGGCGGCGGCCAGCGCGGCCCAGCCGGAGGTTTTTAGAGCGGCTAACAAAACCAAACACCCGTCGTGTCAGATCCGAGCGATGCTGAGGGGATGAAACAGCAAGAAATCAGCGC
>NZ_BQWE01000005.1:0-82786 GCF_023706025.1 Sphaerotilus sp. FB-3
TTCACCGGTGAGGTCTACGTGCTGTCGAAGGACGAAGGCGGCCGCCACACCCCGTTCTTCAACAACTACCGCCCGCAGTTCTACTTCCGCACCACCGACGTCACCGGCGCCATCCAGCTGCCGGAAGGCAAGGAAATGGTCATGCCGGGTGACAACGTGTCGATCGAAGTCAAGCTGATCGCCCCGATCGCCATGGAAGAAGGTCTGCGCTTCGCCATCCGCGAAGGCGGCCGCACCGTCGGCGCCGGCGTGGTTGCCAAGATCATCGCCTAAGACTGAGTCAGGCTGCAGGGGTATAGCTCAATTGGCAGAGCGTCGGTCTCCAAAACCGAAGGTTGGGGGTTCGATTCCCTCTGCCCCTGCCACCGCCGTGCGCTGAACAGCAGCGGCAAACCAAGCCTGACTTCCAGCCCGCGGGACGTATAGACGCCCCGGCGGGCTTTCCTGCTCATGGGTCCCGATCGGTTTCGGTCGAGGGCAAAGTGAAACTGATGACCACTCCCCAAGTCGAAACCGTGATCACCCAGGCCGACAAGTCTCGGCTGATCGCTGCGGCGCTGCTGCTGCTGGGCGGTCTGGTGGCCTTCTATCTGCTGGCGGCCCAGGGTGCGCTGGCGCAGTGGGCCGCGCTGCTGGTCTTGCTGGGTGGGGCGGTGGCGGTGTTCTTCACGTCCGAGCAGGGCAAGGCACTGACCGCCTACGGGCGCGAGTCGGTGCGTGAATTCCAGAAAGTGGTCTGGCCGACCCGCAAGGAAGCGGGCCAGATGACCGGTTATGTCTTCGCCTTCGTCGTGGTGATGGCGCTTTTCCTGTGGTTCACCGACAAGACCCTGGAATGGGTGCTGTACGACCTGATCCTGGGCTGGAAGCGCTGAATTCCGGCACGACGCGGTAACGAGCAAGGTGACTGACAAGATGAGCGACATCACGACTTCTCCCGCTGCCACGCCGATGCGCTGGTATGTGGTCCACGCCTACTCCGGCATGGAAAAGGCAGTGGAGCGCAACCTGCGCGAACGCATCGAGCGTTCGGGCATGCAAGCCAAGTTCGGCCGCATCCTGGTTCCGACCGAGGAAGTGGTCGAGATGCGCAACGGCAAGAAGGCCGTGACCGAGCGCCGCTTCTTCCCCGGCTATGTGCTGGTCGAGATGGTCATGGACGACGAGTCCTGGCATCTGGTCAAGAACACCAGCAAGGTCACCGGCTTCGTCGGTGGCGCCAAGAACCGTCCGGTGCCCATCTCGGAAGACGAGGTCATGAAGATCGTCAGCCAGATGCAGGAAGGCATCGAGAAGCCGCGGCCCAAGGTCGAATGGGAAGTGGGCGAGGTGGTGCGCGTGAAGGACGGTCCGTTCACCGACTTCAACGGCGTCATCGAGGAAGTCAACTACGACAAGAACAAGCTGCGGGTGTCGGTCACGATCTTCGGTCGTGCGACGCCTGTGGAACTCGACTTCCATCAGGTCGAGAAGGTCTGAGGCCGAAAGGTCCGGACTCATCCGTTGCGGACAGGCGCATCAGCACCTTCCGCTTCATCCAGTGACGAGGAGCCTGCCGCGAGGCGGGCGCTAGAACTCGAGGAGCCATCATGGCAAAGAAGATCGTCGGCTTCATCAAGCTGCAAGTTCCGGCGGGCAAGGCCAATCCTTCGCCCCCGATCGGTCCCGCGCTCGGTCAGCGTGGTCTGAACATCATGGAGTTCTGCAAGGCGTTCAACGCGCAGACCCAGCAGGGCTTCGAGCCGGGCATGAAGCTGCCGGTGGTGATCACCGCCTTCGCCGACAAGTCCTTCACCTTCATCATCAAGAGCCCGCCGGCAACGGCGCTGCTGAAGAAGGCCGCGAAGATCGAGCGTGGCTCGTCGCGCCCGCACGTCGAGAAGGTCGGCAAGCTGACCCGTGCGCAGCTCGAAGAGATCGCGAAGATCAAGGTCAAGGATCTGACGGCCGCCAACCTGGACGCCGCAGTCAAGACCATCGCCGGCTCGGCCCGCTCGATGGGCATCAACGTGGAAGGGCTCTGATCATGGCAAAGCTGACGAAGCGCCAGAAGGCACTGCAAGGCAAGGTCGAGACGACCAAGCTGTACGTCATCGATGACGCGCTGGCCCTCCTGAAGGAGTGCGCCACCGCCAAGTTCGACGAGTCCATCGACGTGTCCGTCCAGCTGGGCGTGGATGCGAAGAAGTCGGACCAGGTCGTGCGTGGCGCGGTCGTGATGCCCAACGGCATCGGCAAGACCAAGCGCGTCGCCGTGTTCACGCAAGGCGCCAAGGCCGAGGAAGCCAAGGCTGCCGGCGCTGACGTGGTCGGCATGGACGACCTGGCCGCCGAGGTCAAGGCCGGCAACATCAACTTCGACGTGGTCATCGCCTCGCCGGACGCGATGCGCGTGGTCGGTCAGCTGGGCCAGATCCTGGGCCCGCGCGGCCTGATGCCGAACCCGAAGGTCGGCACCGTGACCCCGGACGTCGCCACCGCCGTCAAGAACGCCAAGGCTGGCCAGGTCCAGTTCCGCGTCGACAAGGCCGGCATCATCCACGGCACGATCGGCCGTCGCTCGTTCGACAACGAGAAGCTGCGCGGCAACCTGCAGGCGCTGCTGGAAGCCCTGAACAAGGCCAAGCCGGCCTCGAGCAAGGGCGTCTACCTGCGCAAGGTCGCGGTGTCGTCGACCATGGGCGTGGGTGTCCGCGTCGACGTCGGCAGCATCAACGCCGCCGCCGCGGCCTGATCGGCCGAAGAGGATTCCAGGGGCCCTTCGCGGCCTCCGGCGATGTCGCGAGTCTGGCGGCATCGCTGTCCTGAATTTGGTGGGCTGCACCGCAGCGATGCGGTGCAGGTCATCCAAGACCGCTGGCGCTTCGCCGCTTAATCGGCGCCCGGGATCCGTCCCGGTCGTCGGCCAGCGCAGATGGCGTACCCGCCGTGAAGTTCCGTCCGTCGTCGCCCTTGTGGTGGTGCCGGGCTCCTGAACGGCCAGGTCGCTGCAATGAGGTGCGATCCGAGGGCCTGCCCGAGGGTCGCGTTTGAAGGAGTAGACCTTGAGTCTCAATCGCAACGAGAAAGCAGCCGTTGTCGAGGAAGTGTCCGCGCAAGCCGGCAAGTCCCAGACCCTCGTGCTGGCCGAGTACCGTGGCCTGACCGTCGCCCAGACGGATGCACTGCGCAAGCAGGCGCGCGAGAAGGGTGTGTATCTTCATGTCCTGAAGAACACGCTGGCTCGCCGTGCTGTCGCAGGCACCCCGTTCGAGGCGGCCGAAGCCCAGTTCGTCGGTCCGCTGATCTACGGCTTCTCCGAAGACGCCGTCGCCGCCGCCAAGGTGGTCGCCGACTTCTCGAAGACCAACGACAAGCTGGTCATCAAGGGTGGCGCCTACGGTGGCAAGGCCCTTGACGCCAATGAAGTCAAGGCCCTGGCCAACGTCCCGAGCAAGGAAGTCCTGCTGGCCCAGCTGCTGGGTCTGCTGCAGACGCCGATCTCCGGTCTGGCTCGCGTCATCGCGGAAGTGGCCAAGCAGAAGGGCGGCGGCGCCGAAGCGCCGGCTGCCGAAGCTGCCGCCTGATTCCCGACGATCTTTTCTCTCGCATTCACTGCATTCAAGTATTAGGAGCCCATCATGGCATTCGACAAAGACGCTTTCCTGGCTGCCCTGGACACGATGACCGTCCTGGAACTGAACGACCTGGTCAAGGCCGTTGAAGAGAAGTTCGGCGTGTCCGCCGCTGCTGTCGCCGTCGCCGGCGGCGGCGCTGCCGGTGGCGCCGCCGCCCCGGCCGCTGAAGAGAAGACCGAGTTCAACGTCGTCCTGCTGGAAGCCGGCGCCAACAAGGTGTCCGTCATCAAGGCCGTGCGCGAACTGACCGGTCTGGGCCTGAAGGAAGCCAAGGACCTGGTCGATGGCGCCCCGAAGAACGTCAAGGAAGGCATTGCCAAGGCCGACGCCGAAGCCGCTGTCAAGAAGCTGGTCGAAGCCGGCGCCAAGGCCGAGCTGAAGTAATCCGGCGTGCGCTTCACGCGCATTCCGAATCGCCGAGAAGGCTGGTCCGGCAAGGGCCAGCCTTTTTGTGCTTGATTTTTCTCGACTCAGGGTCTTTTCGGACAGTCGACACCTGAAAGCGTCTTCCGCGTTACCCTGGAAGGCTTTTTCAAGTGTTCTCTGACCCGACTGCGGAGAACAGGTTTGGTCGGGCCGGGGTGCAACGCCCCGGTTGTCCGCCAGCGGCTGGTAGTGGCCAGCCACCAAGCTTCAGGCGCAAGGCCTGGTGCCAGTCGTCCCGATTTTCGGCCGAACGAGCCGACCGCCCTGGCCCGGCGGCGGCCTTCGACACGGAGTGATTGATGGCGCAAGCAACCCCCTACAGCTACACCGAGCGCAAGCGGATCCGCAAGAGCTTCGGCAAGCGCGCGAGCGTGCTGAACGTTCCCTATCTGCTGACGATGCAGAAGGACAGCTACGTCGCTTTCCTGCAGAAGGATGTCCCCCCGCAGAAGCGCAAGCCGGAAGGCCTGCAGGCGGCCTTCCTGTCCGCGTTCCCGATTGTTTCGCACAACGGGTTCGTGGAGATGAAGTTCCTCGAGTTCAACATCGCCAAGCCTCCGTTCGATGTGCGCGAGTGCCAGCAGCGGGGTCTGACCTTCGCCGCGGCGGTGCGTGCTCGTCTGCAGATGATCATCTATGACCGCGAG
This sequence comes from Sphaerotilus sp. FB-3, assembly GCF_023706025.1. Classification (NCBI taxonomy): domain Bacteria; kingdom Pseudomonadati; phylum Pseudomonadota; class Betaproteobacteria; order Burkholderiales; family Sphaerotilaceae; genus Sphaerotilus; species Sphaerotilus sp. FB-3. The sequence continues at coordinate 4,691 of NZ_BQWE01000005.1, forward strand.
GCCTCGACCTCGCAGTCCAAGGTGGTCAAGGAGATCAAGGAGCAGGAGGTCTACATGGGCGAAGTGCCCCTGATGACCGACTACGGCTCCTTCATCGTCAACGGCACCGAGCGCGTGATCGTCTCGCAGCTGCACCGTTCTCCCGGCGTGTTCTTCGAGCACGACAAGGGCAAGACCCACTCGTCGGGCAAGCTGCTGTTCTCGGCGCGGATCATTCCGTACCGCGGCTCGTGGCTGGACTTCGAGTTCGATCCGAAGGACATCCTCTATTTCCGCGTCGACCGCCGTCGCAAGATGCCGGTGACCATCCTGCTCAAGGCAATCGGCCTGAACCCTGAGCAGATCCTGGCGAACTTCTTCAAGTTCGACAATTTCCGCCTGATGGATTCCGGCGCGCAGCTGGAATTCGTGGCCGAGCGCCTGAAGGGCGAGGTCGCGCGCTTCGACATCACCGACAAGAACGGCGTGGTGGTGGTCGAGAAGGACAAGCGCATCACCGCCAAGCACATCCGCCAGCTCGACGCGTCGCAGACGCAGTTCATCAGCGTGCCGGAAGACTTCCTGGTGGGCCGCATCGTCGCGCGCAACATGGTCGATCCGGACACCGGCGAGATCGTGGCCAAGGCCAATGACGAGATCACCGAGTCGCTGCTGAAGAAGCTGCGCTCGGCCGGCATCCGCGACCTGCAGTGCCTGTTCACCAACGAGCTGAGCCAGGGCCCGTACATCAGCCAGACGCTGGCCAACGACGAGACGGCCGACCAGTTCGCCGCGCGCGTGGCCATCTACCGCATGATGCGCCCCGGCGAGCCGCCGACGGAAGACGCCGTCGAGGCGCTGTTCCACCGCCTGTTCTACTCGGCCGACACCTACGACCTGTCGCGCGTCGGCCGCATGAAGTTCAATGCGCGCGTCGACCGCGGCACCTCGGACGGCCCGATGACCCTGACCAACGAGGACATCCTCGACGTGGTCAAGATCCTGGTGAACCTGCGCAACGGCAATGGCGAGGTCGATGACATCGACCACCTGGGCAACCGCCGCGTGCGCTGCGTGGGCGAACTGGCCGAGAACCAGTACCGCTCGGGCCTCGCCCGCATCGAGAAGGCGGTCAAGGAGCGTCTGGGCCAGGCCGAGACCGAAGCCCTGATGCCGCACGACCTGATCAACTCCAAGCCGATCTCCGCGGCGCTGAAGGAGTTCTTCGGTGCGTCGCAGCTGTCGCAGTTCATGGACCAGACCAACCCGCTGTCGGAGATCACGCACAAGCGTCGTGTCTCCGCGCTGGGTCCGGGCGGTCTGACCCGCGAGCGCGCCGGCTTCGAGGTGCGCGACGTTCACGTCACCCACTACGGCCGCGTCTGCCCGATCGAGACCCCGGAAGGTCCGAACATCGGCCTGATCAACTCGCTGGCCCTGTTCGCGCGCCTGAACGAGTACGGCTTCCTGGAGACGCCGTACCGCCGGGTGAAGGATGGTGTCGCCACCACCCAGATCGACTACCTGTCGGCGATCGAGGAAGGCAAGTACGTCATCGCCCAGGCCAACGCGAGCCTGGACGAGAACAACCGCCTGTCCGACGAGCTGGTCTCGGCGCGCGAGAAGGGCGAATCGATGTTCGTCTCGCCGGAGCGTGTCCAGTACATGGACGTGGCGCCGACGCAGATCGTCTCGGTCGCGGCCTCGCTGGTGCCCTTCCTGGAGCACGATGACGCGAACCGCGCGCTGATGGGCGCCAACATGCAGCGTCAGGCCGTGCCGACCCTGCGCCCCGAGAAGGCGCTGGTGGGCACCGGTGTCGAGCGCGTCGCCGCGGTCGACTCGGGCACCGTCGTGACCGCCCGCCGCGGTGGCGTGGTGGACTATGTCGACACCAACCGCATCGTCATCCGCGTCAACGACGCCGAGACGGTCGCGGGCGAGGTCGGCGTCGACATCTACAACCTGATCAAGTACCACCGTTCCAACCAGAACACCAACATCCACCAGCGCGCGATCGTCAATCGCGGCGACGTGGTGGGCTGCGGTGACGTGATCGCCGACGGCGCATCGACCGACCTGGGCGAACTCGCGCTGGGCCAGAACATGCTCGTCGCGTTCATGCCCTGGAACGGCTACAACTTCGAAGACTCGATCCTGATCTCGGAGCGCGTGGTCGCCGAGGACCGCTACACCTCGATCCACATCGAGGAGCTGGTGGTCATGGCCCGCGACACCAAGCTGGGCCCCGAGGACATCACCCGCGACATCCCGAACCTGTCCGAGCAGCAGCTCTCGCGCCTGGACGAGTCGGGCATCGTCTACATCGGCGCCGAGGTCAGCCCCGGCGACGTGCTGGTGGGCAAGGTCACGCCGAAGGGCGAGACCACGCTGACCCCGGAAGAGAAGCTGCTGCGCGCGATCTTCGGCGAGAAGGCGTCCGACGTGAAGGACACCTCGCTGCGCGTCGACCAGGGCACCTCCGGCACCGTCATCGACGTGCAGGTCTTCACCCGTGAAGGCATCCAGCGCGACAAGCGCGCCCAGCAGATCATCGACGATGAACTCAAGCGCTTCCGCCTGGACCTGAACGACCAGCTGCGCATCGTCGAGGCCGACGCCTTCGCGCGGATCGAGAAGCTGCTGACCGGCCGCGTCGCCAACGGCGGCCCGCGCAAGATCGTCAAGGGCACGGTCATCGACAAGGCCTACCTGACCGATGTCGAGAAGTACCACTGGTTCGACATCCGTCCGGCCGAGGACGAGGTCGCCAACCAGCTCGAGTCGATCAAGAACTCGCTGGAGCAGACGCGCCACAGCTTCGACCTGATGTTCGAAGAGAAGCGCAAGAAGCTCACGCAGGGCGACGAGCTGCCCGCGGGCGTGCTGAAGATGGTCAAGGTCTACCTGGCCGTCAAGCGCCGCCTGCAGCCTGGCGACAAGATGGCCGGCCGTCACGGCAACAAGGGTGTGGTGTCGAAGATCGTTCCGATCGAGGACATGCCCTACATGGCCGACGGCACGCCTGCCGACATCGTGCTCAACCCGCTGGGCGTGCCCTCGCGGATGAACGTCGGCCAGGTGCTGGAAGTGCATCTGGGCTGGGCCGGCAAGGGCCTGGGCCAGCGCATCGGCGACCTGCTGCAGCAGGAGGCCGCGGTGGCCGAGCTGCGTCAGTTCCTCGACCAGATCTACAACCAGAACGGCGGCCGTCCGGTCGAACTCGAGCAGCTGTCGGACGACGAGGTCGTGTCGATGGCGCGCAACCTCTCCAACGGCGTGCCGTTCGCGACCCCCGTCTTCGACGGCGCGAAGGAAGAGGAAATCCGCGGCATGCTCAAGCTGGCCTACCCGGATGATCTGGCGGCGAAGAAGGGCCTGACCCCGACCCGCACCCAGGCCTACCTGCATGACGGCCGCACCGGCGAGCGCTTCGAGCGCCCGACCACCGTGGGCTACATGCACGTCCTGAAGCTGCACCACCTGGTCGACGACAAGATGCACGCCCGCTCGACCGGCCCGTACTCGCTCGTCACCCAGCAGCCGCTGGGCGGCAAGGCGCAGTTCGGCGGCCAGCGCTTCGGTGAAATGGAAGTGTGGGCGCTCGAGGCCTATGGCGCAGCCTATGTGCTGCAGGAAATGCTGACCGTGAAGTCCGATGACGTGAACGGCCGCACCAAGGTCTACGAGAACATCGTCAAGGGCGAGCACTCGATCGACGCCGGCATGCCGGAATCGTTCAACGTGCTGGTCAAGGAAATCCGTTCGCTCGGCATCGACATCGAGCTCGAGCGCAACTAAAGGAGTACATGCATGAAGGGACTGCTCGACCTTTTCAAGCAATTCACGCCCGACGAACACTTCGACGCGATCCGCATCGGGCTGGCCAGCCCGGAGAAGATCCGCTCGTGGTCGTTCGGCGAGGTGAAGAAGCCCGAGACGATCAACTACCGCACCTTCAAGCCGGAGCGTGACGGCCTGTTCTGCGCCAAGATCTTCGGCCCGATCAAGGACTACGAGTGCCTGTGCGGCAAGTACAAGCGCCTGAAGCACCGCGGCGTGATCTGCGAGAAGTGCGGCGTCGAAGTCACCCAGACCAAGGTCCGCCGTGACCGCATGGGTCATATCGACCTGGCCGCACCCTGCGCGCACATCTGGTTCCTGAAGTCGCTTCCCAGCCGTCTGGGCCTGGTGCTCGACATGACGCTGCGCGACATCGAGCGCGTGCTGTACTTCGAAGCCTACGTGGTCGTCGACCCCGGCATGACCCCGCTGAAGAAGTTCAGCATCATGAGCGAGGACGACTACGACGCGAAGCGCCGCGAGTACGGCGACGAGTTCGTCGCGCTGATGGGTGCCGAGGGCATCAAGCAGCTGCTCGAGGAGATGGACCTCGACGTCGAGATCGAGCGCCTGCGCGGCGACATGACCGGCTCCGAGCTGAAGGTCAAGAAGAACTCCAAGCGCCTGAAGGTGATGGAGGCCTTCAAGAAGTCGGGCATCAAGCCGCACTGGATGATCATGGAGGTCCTGCCGGTGCTGCCGCCGGACCTGCGTCCTCTGGTGCCGCTGGACGGCGGCCGCTTCGCGACCTCCGACCTGAACGACCTGTATCGCCGCGTCATCAACCGGAACAACCGCCTGGCTCGTCTGCTCGAGCTGAAGGCGCCGGAGATCATCGTCCGCAACGAGAAGCGGATGCTGCAGGAGGCGGTCGACAGCCTGCTCGACAACGGCCGCCGCGGCAAGGCGATGACCGGCGCGAACAAGCGCGCGCTGAAGTCGCTGGCCGACATGATCAAGGGCAAGTCGGGCCGCTTCCGCCAGAACCTGCTGGGCAAGCGCGTCGACTACTCGGGCCGTTCGGTCATCACCGTGGGCCCGACGCTCAAGCTGCACCAGTGCGGTCTGCCCAAGCTGATGGCGCTGGAGCTGTTCAAGCCCTTCATCTTCAGCCGTCTGGAAGCGATGGGCATCGCCTCCACGATCAAGCAGGCGAAGAAGGAAGTCGAGTCCGGCACGCCGGTGGTCTGGGACATCCTTGAGGAAGTCATCAAGGAACATCCGATCATGCTGAACCGGGCGCCGACGCTGCACCGCCTGGGCATCCAGGCCTTCGAGCCGGTGCTGATCGAAGGCAAGGCGATCCAGCTGCATCCGCTCGTCTGCTCGGCCTTCAACGCCGACTTCGACGGTGACCAGATGGCTGTGCACGTGCCGCTGTCGATCGAGGCGCAGATGGAAGCGCGCGCCCTGATGCTGGCGTCGAACAACGTGCTGTTCCCGGCCTCGGGCGAGCCGTCGATCGTGCCGTCGCAGGACGTGGTGCTGGGTCTGTACTACGCGACCCGCGAGCGCATCAACGGCAAGGGCGAAGGCATGGTCTTCTCCGATGTCGGCGAAGTGCTGCGCGCGCTGGACAACGGCGTGGTCGAGCTGACCGCCAAGATCAACGTCCGCCTGACCGAGTACAGCAAGGACAAGACCACTGGCGAATGGGTGCCCGAGACCAAGCTGGTCTCGACCACCGTCGGTCGCGCCCTGCTGTCGGAGATCCTTCCGCGCGGCCTGCCGTTCAGCAACCTGAACAAGGCCCTGAAGAAGAAGGAGATCTCGCGCCTGATCAACACCTCGTTCCGCAAGTGCGGTCTGAAGGACACGGTGGTCTTCGCGGACAAGCTGCTGCAGAGCGGCTTCCGTCTGGCCACCCGCGCCGGCATCTCGATCGCCATCGACGACATGCTGGTGCCGAAGCAGAAGTACGAGCTGATCGAGAAGGCCGAGAACGAGGTCAAGGAGATCGAGCAGCAGTACGTCTCCGGTCTGGTGACCTCCGGCGAGCGCTACAACAAGGTCGTCGACATCTGGGGCAAGACGGGTGACGAGGTCGGCAAGGTCATGATGAGTCAGCTGTCCAAGCAGAAGACCATCGACCGCCACGGCAAGGAAGTGGACCAGGAGTCGTTCAACTCCATCTACATGATGGCCGACTCGGGCGCGCGGGGTTCCGCCGCCCAGATCCGCCAGCTCGCCGGCATGCGCGGCCTGATGGCCAAGCCGGACGGCTCGATCATCGAGACGCCGATCACCGCGAACTTCCGCGAAGGCCTGAACGTTCTGCAGTACTTCATCTCGACCCACGGTGCTCGTAAGGGCCTGGCGGATACGGCGCTGAAGACCGCGAACTCGGGCTACCTGACCCGCCGTCTGGTCGACGTGACCCAGGATCTGGTGGTCATCGAGGACGACTGCGGCACCGAGAACGGCCTGGCGATGCGTGCGCTGGTCGAAGGCGGTGAGGTGATCGAGAGCTTGCGCGACCGCATCCTCGGCCGCGTGACCGCCGTCGACGTGCTGCACCCCGAGACCCAGGAAGTCCTGGTCACCAAGGGCACCATGCTCGACGAGGACGCGATGGACGTGCTCGAGGCCGCTGGCGCCGACGAAGTCAAGGTCCGCACCTCGCTGACCTGCGACACCCGTTTTGGCATCTGCGCCAAGTGCTACGGCCGTGACCTCGGCCGCGGCGGCCTGGTCAACCAGGGCGAGGCCATCGGCGTCATCGCAGCGCAGTCGATCGGCGAGCCGGGCACCCAGCTGACGATGCGGACCTTCCACATCGGTGGCGCGGCGTCGCGTGCGGCGGTCGCCTCCAGCGTCGAGGCCAAGTCCGAGGGCATCATCGGCTTCAACAGCACGATGCGCTATGTGACCAACGCCAAGGGCGAGCTGGTGGTGATCTCGCGTTCGGGCGAGATCATCATTTCCGACCCGCACGGCCGCGAGCGCGAGCGCCACAAGGTGCCGTACGGCGCCACGCTGAACATCAAGGCCGATCAGACGATCAAGGCCGGCACCATCCTGGGCAACTGGGATCCGCTGACCCGTCCGATCATCACCGAGTTCGCCGGCAAGATGCGCTTCGAGAACGTCGAGGAAGGCGTGACCGTGGCCAAGCAGGTGGACGAGGTGACCGGTCTGTCGACGCTGGTGGTCATCGACCCGAAGCGCCGCGGCTCGGCCAAGGTGGTGCGCCCGCAGGTCAAGCTGCTGGACTTCGCCGGCCAGGAAGTGAAGATCCCCGGCACCGACCACTCGGTGACGATCGGCTTCCCCATCGGCGCGCTGATCCAGGTCCGCGACGGCCAGGACGTGATGCCCGGCGAAGTGCTGGCGCGCATCCCGGTCGAAGGCCAGAAGACCCGCGACATCACCGGCGGTCTGCCGCGGGTGGCCGAGCTGTTCGAGGCGCGCTCGCCCAAGGACAAGGGCATCCTGGCCGAGATCACCGGCACGGTGTCCTTCGGCAAGGAGACCAAGGGCAAGGTGCGCCTGCAGATCACCGATCCGGAAGGCCGCGTCTACGAGGAACTCGTGCCGAAGGAAAAGAACATCCTGGTGCACGAAGGCCAGGTGGTCAACAAGGGCGAGTCGATCGTCGACGGTCCGGCCGATCCGCAGGACATCCTGCGTCTGCTGGGCGTCGAGGAACTGGCGCGCTACATCGTCGACGAAGTGCAGGACGTCTACCGTCTGCAGGGCGTGAAGATCAACGACAAGCACATCGAGGTGATCGTTCGCCAGATGCTGCGTCGCGTGCAGATCACGAACTCGGGCGACACGCACTACATCGTCGGCGAGCAGGTCGAGCGCTCGGAGCTGTTCGGCACCAATGACGAGATGCGCAGGCAGGGCAAGCTGCCGGCGACCTACTCGGACGTGCTGCTGGGCATCACGAAGGCGTCGCTCTCCACCGACTCGTTCATCTCGGCGGCGTCCTTCCAGGAAACCACCCGGGTGCTGACCGAGGCGGCGATCATGGGCAAGCGCGACGAGCTGCGCGGCCTGAAGGAGAACGTCATCGTCGGCCGCCTGATCCCGGCTGGTACCGGTCTCGCCTACCACCAGGCCCGCAAGGCCAAGGACGAGATGGACGAGAACGAGCGCCGTGCGATCGCGCTGCAGGAGGCGCAGGAAGCGCTGGCTGCGGTCGATGCCGAAGCCGCCGGTGGCGAGGTGCCGCCGCAGGTCTGAGACTGAACCGGGCCTTCGGGCCCGCAGATCTCTCCGCTGCGAAGAACCCCGAAGCCTGATCCTGGCTCCGGGGTTTTTTTGTGCCTGGCTGTTGTTGCAAATGCTTTTGCATTAGCATCCGACTCATGCCTGCCCTGTCCTCTGCCGGCCGCGAACGCCAGACCCGCCAGCGCGATGCGCTGATGCAGGCGCTGCGCGACAGCGCCCGCGCGCTCTCGCCGGCCGAGCTGTGCGCGCTGGGCCAGCGCAGCGTGCCGACGCTGAACCTCTCGACCGTCTACCGCCAGCTCGCCGCGCTGCTCGAGGCCGGCGAGGTGCTGAAGGTCGATCTGCCGGGCCAGTCCGCTCGCTACGAGGCGGTCTGCGTCCGCAGCCGCCATGCCGGCGAGCATGGCCACGACGCTCGCGATCACCACCACCATCATTTCCACTGCACCGCCTGCCGCCGCGTCTTTCCGATTCATGCCTGCCCGGGCACGATGGACGATCTGGCCCCGCCCGGTTTCCGGGTCGCACGCCATGACCTGACGCTGCACGGCCTGTGCGTCGACTGCGCCCCCGGCGCCGATTCCCACGATTGCCACGATGCTGTCCACGCTGATGAACCTCGCCCTGCCGCTGACCCGGCTGCACATGCCCGCGGGAGCCGGCGATGCTGATGGCCTCGGCGCTGAGCCGCTGCGCGGGGGCGGCCGTGCTGGTGCTGCTGCTGTGGCTGGCGGTGGACTGGGCGCTGATGTGAGCGCTCCGGTGCCGGCGGGCGGCGTGCTGCTGAGGCTGGATCGGCTGACGCTCGCGCGAGGCGGCCGCGAGGTGGTCTCGGCGCTGTCGGGCAACTTCGAGCGCGGCACGCTGACCGCGGTGACCGGCCCGAACGGGGCCGGCAAGAGCACGCTGGTCGAGGCGCTGGCCGGGCGGCTGGCGCCGGTGGCCGGGCGCCTGGAGCGTGCGGCCGGACTGCGGGTGGCGCACCTGCCGCAGCAGTCGGTGCTGGACCGGCAGTTTCCGATCCGCGTCGGCGATGTGGTCGCGCTGGGCGCCTGGTCGCGCATCGGCCTGTGGAAGGCACTGGGCGGCGGACTGCGCCGCGAGGTCGACGAGGCGCTGGCCACCGTCGGGCTGCTCGGCTGCGCGCAGCGGCCGATCTCCGATCTGTCGGTCGGCCAGTTCCAGCGGGTGCTGTTCGCGCGGCTGCTGCTGCAGGATGCCGACCTGATCCTGCTCGACGAGCCGTTCAACGCGGTCGACGAGGCCACCACCGCCGACCTGCTGGCGCTGATGCGCGACTGGCGCGACCAGGGCCGGGCGGTGGTCGCGGTGCTGCATGACCAGGCCCAGGTGCAGGCCCATTTCGACCGGATGCTGCAGCTCGACGGCCGGCGCCGCTGGGCCTGGGGTGCCACGGCCGAGCTGCTGGGCGCCTGCGCTGCATGAGCGAGGGTGCCGGCGTGCTGCAGGCGCTGCAGGACCTGCTGTTTTCTCCCTTCACCGAGTTCGGTTTCATGCGCCGCGCGCTGGTGGCGGTGGTGGCGCTGTCGATGGGCGCCGCGCCGCTGGGCTGCCTGCTGGTGCTGCGCCGCATGAGCCTGCTGGGCGACGCGATGGCCCATGCGCTGCTGCCCGGCGCAGCGGTCGGCTACATGATCGCCGGCCTGTCGGTCACCGCGATGGGGCTGGGCGGCTTCGTGGCCGCGCTGGCGGTGGCGCTGCTGGCCGGCGCGGTCACCCGCCATACCCACCAGCGCGAGGACGCCAGCTTCGCCGCCTTCTACCTGATTGCGCTGGCGCTGGGCGTGCTGCTGATCTCGATGCGCGGCAGCAGCGTCGACCTGATCCATGTGCTGTTCGGCAGCGTGCTGGCGGTCGATGACGCGGCGCTGCTGCTGGTGGCCTCGATCGCCAGCGTGACGCTGATGCTGCTGGCGCTGCTGTACCGGCCGCTGGTGGTCGAGAGCTTCGATGCCGGCTTTCTGGCCTCGGTGGGCGGCCCTGGCGCCCTCAGCCACGGCGTGCTGCTGGTGCTGACGGTGGCCAATCTGGTCGGCGGCTTCCAGGCCATGGGCACGCTGATGGCGGTCGGCCTGATGATGGTGCCAGCCATCGCCGCACGTTTCTGGGTGCGCGACCTGGCGCCGCTGGCCTTGCTGGCGGCGCTGATCGCGATGTTCTCGGGCTGGATCGGACTGCTGCTGTCCTTTCACGCCGACCTCCCTTCGGGGCCGGCCATCGTGCTGGTCGCCGGGGTGATCTATGTGCTGTCGCTGCTCTTCGGCCGTCATGACGGCCTGCTGCGGCGGGGCGCTTCCTGCTGCTGATGTCCATGCCTGATTCTTCTGACCTGACTCGCCGCGCCTCGCTGGGGGCGATGGCGGCGCTGCTCGGCACTGCGCTTCGGCCGGCCGCCGCCGCCGACCGGCCGCTGCGGGTGGTGGCGAGCTTCTCCATCCTGGCCGATCTGGCCGCGCAGGTCGCCGGTCCGGTGGCCGAGGTCTCGGCGCTGGTCGGGCCGGATGCCGACGCGCATGTCTTCCAGCCCTCGCCGGCGGATGTGCGCCGTCTGGCCCAGGCCGATCTGGTCATCGTCAACGGCCTGGGCTTCGAGGGCTGGATGACCCGGCTGATCGGCTCGGCCGGCTACCGCGGGCCGGTGCTGACCTGCAGCGACGGCCTCAAGCCCCGCGCCGCGCCGGTCGAGGCCGGACATGACCATGCTGGTCACGCACATGGCCACAGCCATGGACAGGGTTCTGCCCAGAGCGGCGGCGGTGCGCCCGATCCGCATGCCTGGCAAGACATCGCCAACGCCCGCCACTATGTGGCGCGCATCCGCGATGCGCTGGTGACGGCGCGGCCGGCCCAGGCCGAGCTGCTGCGCCGCCGCGCCGCGGCCTACGATGCCGAACTGGCGGCGCTGGACCGGCGCATTCGCGCCGACTTCGCCACGCTGGCGCCGCAGCAGCGCCGGGTGGTCAGCTCGCATGACGCCTTCGGCTATTTCGCTGCCGCCTACGGCCTCGAGTTCCTGGCCGCGCAGAGCTGGAACACCGACAGCGAGCCCTCGGCCGCCGACATCGCCCGGTTGATCCGCCAGATCCGGCGCCAGCAGATCCGCGCGGTCTTCGTCGAGAACGTCTCCGATGCCCGGATGGTGCAGCGCATCGCGCGCGAGACCGGCGCGGTGGTGGGCGGCACGCTGCATTCGGATGCGCTGTCGGCGCCCGGTGGCGTGGCCGACAGCTATCTGAAGATGATGTCGCACAACGCCGCGACGCTGCTGGCAGGCCTGCGCGGGCCGGCGGCGGCGTCGCGCTGAGCCCGCCGGGGCCGGGCACCGAGCAGGATCAGGCAGACATGCGGCCGGCGAACCCCGACATGGTTCAGGCGTCCGAGCCGGGCGACGATATCGGCGGCATCGCGTGCCGTGCGCGCTTCCGGGCGTCCTGCCATGTCTGCCGAATCCCCCCTGATCCGTCGCCTGCGCCATCACCTGCTGGCGCACAACCGTCGCCGCGCCTGCCTGAGGCTGGTGCTGGCCGGGCTGTTGTTCTGCCTGCCGCCGGCCGCCGTGCTGGCGCTGGCGGCCGAGCCGCTGCTCGGCTGGCCTGTGCCGCCGCTGCAGGTGCTGGCCGCGCTGCTGCTGGTGCCGGCGCTGCTGCTGCCGCCGCTGGCCCTGCTGCTGTTCGACCTGCTGGCGCTGCTGGATCACCAGCGGGTGCGCCTGCTCGATCTCAGTCCGCAGGACGATCTGACCCGGGTGCTGAACCGGCGCCACTTCTTCGACCGCGCCGAGCGCGAAGTCGGGCTGGCGCTGCGCCATGGCACGCCGCTGGCGCTGCTGCTGGTCGACATCGACCGGCTGGCGCAGATCAACGCGACCCACGGCCAGGCGGCCGGCGACCGGGTGCTGCAGGTGGTGGCAGAGCAGTGTCACCGGCCGCTGCGCCAGCACGATCTCTGCGGCCGCCACGGCGGCGAGGAGTTCGCGCTGATGCTGCCGGGCACCGGCTTGGACGGCGCGCTGACGGTGGCCGAGCGGCTGCGCCGCGCGCTGCCGGAGCAGCGCATCGTGCTGCCCGACGGTGCGGTGGTGTCGGCGCGGGTCAGCATCGGCGTGGCGGTGCTGGCGCCGGACTGCGCCTCGTTGCCGCAGCTGCTGTCGCGTGCCGACGAGGCGCTGCACCGCGCCAAGCGCGAGGGCCGCGACCGGGTGGCCTGTGCCGCACCGCTGCCGTCCTGAGTCCTCATCCCGTCTTCATCTCCATCACGGAAGCTCCTGCCCCATGAACCTGCGCTCCTTTGTCCTGTCCGCCCTGATGTCTGGCCTGGGCCTGGCCACGCTGCTGCCGGCGGCGGCCGTCGCTGCCGGCGCACATGCGCATTCCCATGCCCATGCGCCGGCCGGGCATGGCGCGCATGAGCATGGGCGCATCGCACTGGAGATCGCGCTGGAGGGCCAGGAACTGACGATCGGCCTGGAGGCGCCGCTCGACAGCCTGCTCGGCTTCGAGCGCGCGCCGCGCACCGAGGCCGAGAAGAAGGCCGCGCAGGCGCTGCTCGAGCATCTGCGCGCCGGCCAGGGCCTGTTCGCGCCCGATGCGGCGGCGCAGTGCCAGCCGGTGTCGGCCACCGTCGATGCGCCGGTGCTGCAGGCCGGCGGCGCGGCCAAGGGCGAGCATGCCGATCTGGACGCGACCTTCGTGCTGCGCTGCGCCCAGCCGCAGGCGCTGACCTCGATCGACCTGGGCGGCCTGCTGGACCGCCATCGCCGCATCGCCCGGGTCGAGGCGGAGATCGTCACGCCGGCGGGGCAGTTCAAGTCGGTGCTCAAGCGTCCGGCGCGGGTGCTGCGCTGGGGCCGATGAGCCCGCTGCTGTCGCTGCGCGACCTGCGCCACCGCTGGCCCGGCGCGGCGGTCGACACGCTCGATGTGCCGGCCTTCGATCTGGCTGCCGGCGAGGCGGTCTTCCTGCGCGGCCCCAGCGGCTGCGGCAAGAGCACGCTGCTGTCGCTGATGGCCGGTGTGCTGGTGGCCGACGCCGGCACCGTCGCGCTGCTCGGCCAGGACTGGCGCACGCAGTCCGCGGCGCGGCGAGACCGGCTGCGCGCCGACCATGTCGGCTACATCTTCCAGCAGTTCAACCTGCTGCCCTATCTCTCGGTGATCGACAACGTGCGGCTGCCGCTGCGCTTCTCGGCGCGGCGGCGCGCGCGCTGCGCCGGCGCCGACGAGCCCGAGCAGTGGCTGGCGCGGCTCGGGCTGGACGCCTCGCTGTGGAAGCGCGGCCGCGCAGATCTCGGTCGGCCAGCAGCAGCGTGTGGCCTGCGCGCGCGCGCTGGCCGGGCGGCCCGAGCTGGTGATCGCCGACGAGCCGACCTCGGCGCTGGACGAGGACACCCGCGACCGCTTCGTCGACGCGCTGCTGTCGAGCTGCCGCGAGGCCGGCAGCGCGCTGGTGCTGGTCAGCCATGACGCGCGGCTGGCCGGGCATTTCGCGCGCCAGATCGACCTGCCGGCGCTGAACCGCGCCGCCCGCCCCGGAGCCGAGCGATGAGCGCGCTGCTCGGACTGGCCGCGCGCAGCGCCTGGAGCCGGCGCTTCGTGCTGGCGCTGATCGTGCTGTCGATCGCGCTGTCGACCTTCCTGCTGATGGGCATCGAGCGCCTGAGGCAGGACGTGCGGCAGAACTTCGCCCAGGCGGTCTCCGGCACCGACCTGATCGTCGGCCCGCGCACCGGCGCGGTCCAGCTGATGCTCTACGCGGTCTTCCGGGTCGGCAGCGCGACCAACAACATCGGCTGGGACAGCGTGCAGGCGCTGGCCGCGCAGCGCCAGGTGGCCTGGACGGTGCCGATCGCGCTGGGCGACAGCCACCGGGGCTTTGCAGTCGTCGGCACGACGCCGGCCTATTTCACGCACTTCCGCTATGGCGAGCGCCAGTCGCTGGTGCTGGCGGCCGGGCGGGCCTTCGGCGACGGCGCGGGCCATGTCTTCGAGGCGGTGATCGGCGCCGAGGTCGCCGAGCGGCTGGGCTATCGCCTGGGCCAGCGCCTGGTGCTGAGCCACGGCGACGGCGCCTTCGCCGCCAACGACCATGCCGACAAGCCCTTCACCGTGGTCGGCATCCTGGCGCGCACCGGTACGCCGGTGGACCGCTCGGTGCACATCCCGCTCTCCGGCATCGAGGCCATCCACATCGACTGGATCGCCGGCGCGCCGATGCCCGGCGCGAAGATGTCGGCCGAGGCCGCCGCCGCGCAGGACCTGACGCCGCGCACGGTGACCGCGGTGCTGGTCGGGCTGAAGAGCCGCGCGGCGGTGTTCTCGGTGCAGCGCTGGGTGCGCGGCTACGGCGACGAGCCGCTGATGGCGGTGCTGCCCGGCGTGGCGCTCGACGAGCTGTGGGAGGTGCTGGGCGCGGGCGAGCGTGCGCTGCAGGCGGTCAGCGTGCTGGTGGCGGTGGTCAGCCTGGCCGGGCTGGTCGCGGTGATCCTGGCCGGTCTGGACGCGCGCCGGCGCGAGCTGGCGATTCTGCGCTCGGTCGGCGCCGGCCCGCGCCAGGTGCTGGCGCTGCTGGCGGTGGAGGGCGCGCTGGTCACGCTGTGCGGCGTGCTGCTGGGCGCGCTGGCCTCGGCCGGCGCGATCGCGCTGCTGGGCGACCTCGTCCAGGCCCACTGGGGGCTGGTGCTGCACGCGCGCTGGCCGGGGCCCGACGAGATGCGCCTGATGGGCGCGCTGCTGCTGGGCGGCTGGCTGGCCAGCCTGGTGCCGGGCTGGCGGGCCTACCGGCTGTCGCTGGCCGACGGGCTGTCGCCGCGCGCCTAGAGCGGGCGAGGCCCGTCCCCGCCGACACTCCAGGAATCGACAGGAGAACTGCTGTGATGCGATCGACAAGAACGACAACGAGAACGACGATGAAGGCCGCGCGGCTGGCGCTGGCGCTGGTCGCGGGCGCCGTGCTGCTGGGCACGCTGCCGGCCCGCGCCACCGAGCCGAAGCCGGCCGCCGCAGCCAAGTCCGCCAAGGCGGCTCCGGTGCGCCAGCTCAAGTGGGAGGAGATGGTCCCGGCGGGCTGGGATCCGGCCGCCAGGCTGCGCAACCGTGGCGACCTGTCGCGCATCCAGGATGGCGATCCCAAGGCCGACGCGCTGCTGCGCGAGGTGCGCGAGATCTGGGACGCCGCACCCACCCGTCCCGAACTCAACGGCCAGAAGGTGCGCCTGCCCGGCTATCTGGTGCCTCTGGAAGGCCAGGCCGGCGAGTGGAAGGAGTTCCTGCTGGTGCCGTATTTCGGCGCCTGCATCCATTCGCCGCCGCCGCCGGCCAACCAGATCGTGCATGTCAAGGCCGCCATTCCCGCCAAGGGCCTGCGCAGCATGGACACGGTCTGGATCACCGGCACCCTGCGCACCGAGCGCCGCGACACCGACATGGGCGTCAGCGGCTACACCGTCGATGGTGCGGTGGTCGAGAAGTATGTCGAGCCGCCGGTGACGCCGCGCTGAGCCGGGGCAGGGCGAGGCCCGCCTCTTCGCTATCCTCCCGGATCTGGAAAATTGATCGCAATCAGGAGGAAGAGCATGCGACGACAGGGCGTCATCCAGCGCTGGGACGATGGCAAGGGCTTCGGCTTCATCCGGCCGCATGACGGCGGGCCGGACCTCTTCGTGCATGCCAGCGCCTGCCAGCTGCGCCAGGTGCAGCGTCCGGCGCCGGGTGTGGAGGTCAGCTTCGAGACCGAACGCGGCCGTGACGGCCGCGCGCAGGCCGCAGGCGTGCTGCCGCTGCACGGCTGGCCGACGGTGGACGCGCTGCCGGCCGGCGCCGTCGAGCAGCGCCGCCGCAACGCCGACGAGGCCAGAGCGGCCCGGCCGCAACGCACCGCGGCCTCCCGGTCCGAGCGGGCGCAGCGCGGCGGTCCGTCACTGCGGGTGGCCGGCCTGTCGATCGCGGCACTGCTGCTGGTGCTGATCGTCGCCACCGCCACGCACCGCCTGCCCGGCTGGATCTGGGCCTGGCATGCCGCGGCCAGCCTGCTGTGCTTCGCGCTCTACGCCGCCGACAAGTCCGCCGCGCAGGCCGGGCGCTGGCGAACCCCGGAATCGACCCTGCTGACCTTCGGCCTGATCGGCGGCTGGCCCGGCGCGATCGCCGCGCATCACCTGCTGCGCCACAAGTCGGTCAAGCCGTCCTTCCGCGCCGCCTTTCACCTGACGGTGGTGGTGCAGCTGGTCGCGCTGTCGTGGCTGGCGTGGAAGGGGCTGCGGATCTGATCCGGCTCAACGCTCCCCGTCTTCCCTCAGCGCCGCCATCAGCGCGTCCATGTCCAGCCGGGCCTGGCGGCCGTCGACGGACTTCAGCACGCCTTCGCGGCGCAGCGCCGAGACCAGCCGGCTGGCGGTCTCGAAGGTCATGTCGAGCATCGCGCCCATTTCCTGGCGGGTGGGCAGCCACAGCCGGCCGTCGTCCTCGCCGTATTCGCTGAGCTTGAGCAGCAGCCGCAGCATGCGGTGGCGCGCCGGGCCGCGGGCCAGCTCGGTCAGCCATTCGTCGGCATCGTCGAGCGCGCGCTGCCAGCGCTTCATCAGGTCGCGCGTCAGGCCGGGGTGCGCCACCGACAGCTCGTCGATCAGCACCCGCGGGATGCGGCAGACCTCGACCTCGGTGCAGGCCACCGCGTCGGCCGCGTAGGTCTGGTGCAGGATGGATTCCAGCCCGATCAGGTCGGTGCGTCCGGCCAGGCGCAGGATGCGCCGCTCGCCCGATTCGCTGCTGCGCTCCATGCGCAGCACGCCGCGGCGCACGGTGAAGACCGCGCTGCCGCTGTCCTGCGCCGAATACAGTGTCTGCCCCGGCTCCAGGCGGATGTCGGCGATGCGGTAGTGGATCTGCGCCAGCGCCGCCTCGTCGAGCGCGCCGAACAGCGCGAACTGGCGCACGCTGCAGGAGGCGCAGACTTCCGCCTGCGGGCGGTACGTGCCGGAGGCCTGCGTGCTCGTCACGGCAATCGGAAGGGGCTGTCCCATGGTGGCTGTGTTCTTTCCGGGGTCAGGTTGTACCGCTCGGAGTATCTCGCGTTCCCGGGCCTGCGGTCAGCGTCCCCAGGGTCGGCAGGGGCAGGGCTGTCGCTATGATGGCCGGTTGCCTTCCTGCCGCCGCTCGCCGCCTGTCGCCCCATGTCGTCCGCTGATCCGCTTGTTCCCCCGTTCCCGCCTGCGCGCCTGTCGTCGCTGATCTCGGTGCGGGGCGCCCGCACCCACAACCTGAAGAACATCGACCTCGACCTGCCGAAGAACGCGCTGGTCGTCATCACCGGGCTGTCGGGCTCGGGCAAGTCCAGCCTGGCCTTCGACACGCTCTACGCGGAAGGGCAGCGCCGCTATGTCGAGAGCCTCTCGGCCTACGCGCGCCAGTTCCTGCAGCTGATGGACAAGCCCGATGTCGACGTGATCGAGGGCCTGTCGCCGGCGATCTCGATCGAGCAGAAGGCCACCAGCCACAACCCGCGCTCGACGGTGGGCACGATCACCGAGATCCACGACTACCTGCGCCTGCTCTTCGCCCGCGCCGGCACGCCGCACTGCCCGGACCACGGCCTGCCGCTGCAGGCGCAGAGCGTCAGCCAGATGGTCGACGCGGTGCTGGCGCTGCCGGAGGAGACCAAGCTGATGGTGCTCGCGCCCGTGGTGCGCGACCGCAAGGGCGAGTTCGTCGAGCTGTTCGAGTCGATGCAGGCGCAGGGCTATGTGCGCTTCCGCATCGACGGGCGCATCGTCGAGGCGGCCGACGTGCCGGCGCTGGCGCTGAAGAAGACCGAGAAGCACGACATCGACGTGGTGCTCGACCGCCTGAAGGTGCGCCCCGACGTCCAGCAGCGCCTGGCCGAGAGCTTCGAGGCGGCGCTGCGCATCGCCGACGGCCGCGCGCTGGCGCTGGAGATGGACACCGGCGCCGAGCATCTGTTCTCGGCCAGGTTCGCCTGCCCGGTCTGCAGCTACTCGCTGGCCGAGCTGGAGCCGCGGCTGTTCTCGTTCAACTCGCCGGTGGGCGCCTGCCCGAGCTGCGGCGGCCTGGGCCATGTCGATGTCTTCGACCCGGAGCGGGTGGTGGCCTTCCCGTCGCTGAGCCTGGCCAGCGGCGCGATCAAGGGCTGGGACCGGCGCAACGCCTACACCTTCTCGATGCTGGAGAGCGTCGCGGCCCACTACGGCTTCGACCTGGAGGACGCCTTCGAGGACCTGGCGCCCGAGCATCGCCAGGTGGTGCTGCATGGCTCCGGCGACGAGGAGATCAGCTTCACCTACGCCGCCGAGGGCGCGGCCGGCAAGAAGCGCAGCGTCAGGCGCGCGCATCCCTTCGAGGGCATCCTGCCCAATCTGCAGCGCCGCTACCGCGAGACCGACTCGTCGGCGGTGCGCGAGGAGCTGGCGCGCTTCATGTCGAACAAGTCCTGCCCGGACTGCGGCGGCTCGCGGCTGCGGCGCGAGGCGCGCCATGTGCTGCTGGTCGATGCCGACGGCCAGCCCGCGCGCGCCATCTACCAGGTCGAGCATGCGACGCTGGCCGAGTGCCAGCGCTATTTCGATGCGCTGCGGCTGCAGGGCGCCAAGGCCGAGATCGCCGACAAGGTGGTGCGCGAGATCCGCGCGCGGCTGCGCTTCCTCAACGATGTCGGCCTGAACTACCTGAGCCTGGACCGCAGCGCCGACACGCTCTCCGGCGGCGAGGCGCAGCGCATCCGCCTGGCCAGCCAGATCGGCTCGGGCCTGACCGGCGTGATGTATGTGCTCGACGAGCCCTCGATCGGCCTGCACCAGCGCGACAACGAGCGCCTGATCGGCACGCTGAAGCACCTGCGCGACCTGGGCAACTCGGTGCTGGTGGTCGAGCATGACGAGGACATGATCCGCGCCGCCGACCATGTGGTCGACATGGGGCCGGGCGCCGGCGTGCACGGCGGGCAGGTGATGGCGCAGGGCACGCCTGAGCAGGTCGCCGCCTCGCCGGACTCGCCCACCGGCCGCTATCTGGCGCAGGTGCTGCGCATCGAGGTGCCCCGGCAGCGCCGGCCCTTCCTGAAGGACGAGCACGGCGCGCCGCGCGTGCTGCGCATCCGCAACGCCCGCGGCAACAACCTCAAGGGCGTGACCGCCGAGATCCCGGTCGGACTGATGACCTGCGTGACCGGCGTGTCCGGCTCGGGCAAGAGCACGCTGATCAACGACACGCTCTACGCCGCCGTCTCGCGCCAGCTCTACCAGAGCCACCAGGAGCCCGAGGCGCATGACGAGATCGAGGGCCTGGGCCACTTCGACAAGGTCATCAACGTCGACCAGAGCCCGATCGGGCGCACGCCGCGCTCCAACCCGGCGACCTACACCGGCCTCTTCACCCCGATCCGCGAGCTCTTCGCCGAGGTGCCGACCGCCCGCGAGCGCGGCTACGGCGCCGGGCGCTTCAGCTTCAACGTCGCGGGCGGGCGCTGCGAGGCCTGCCAGGGCGACGGTGTCATCAAGGTGGAGATGCACTTCCTGCCCGATGTCTACGTGCCCTGCGAGACCTGCCTGGGCAAGCGCTACAACCGCGAGACGCTGGAGGTGCTCTACAAGGGCAGGAACATCACCGAGGTGCTGGAGCTGACGGTGGAGGATGCGCGCGAGTTCTTCTCGGCGGTGCCCTCGATCGCGCGCAAGCTGCAGACGCTGATGGACGTCGGCCTGGGCTACATCCGCCTGGGCCAGTCGGCGACCACGCTGTCAGGCGGCGAGGCGCAGCGGGTGAAGCTGGCGCTGGAGCTGTCCAAGCGCGACACCGGCCGCACGCTCTACATCCTCGACGAGCCGACCACCGGTCTGCACTTCGCCGACATCGAGCTGCTGCTGCGGGTGCTGCACCAGCTCTGCGAGGCCGGCAACACGGTGGTGGTGATCGAGCACAACCTGGACGTCATCAAGACCGCCGACTGGCTGCTCGACATGGGCCCGGAGGGCGGCTCGGGCGGCGGCACGCTGCTGGCGGCCGGCACGCCCGAGGACATCGCCGCGTGCGCGGGCAGCCACACCGGGCGCTTCCTGCGGCCGCTGCTCAGCCCATCCGCACGGTGATGCGGTCGCGGCCGCCGTGCTTGGACTGGTAGAGCGCCTGGTCGGCGCGCTCGATGAACTGGCGGCCGGTCTCGCCGCGCTGCAGCGAGGTCAGGCCGATCGAGACGGTGACCTGCACCTGCAGCTCGGCGCCGGTCTTGCTGCGCGCCGGGGTGCGCAGCAAGGCGACCTTCTGGCGCAGCTGCTCGGCCACCAGCCGGGCGCTCTGCAGCTGCATGGCCGGCAGCAGCATCACGAACTCCTCGCCGCCGATGCGTGCGGCCAGCGCGTTGTCCGGCGTGCCGGCCTGCAGCGCCGCGGCGACCGTGCACAGCACCTGGTCGCCGGTGCCGTGGCCGTAGCTGTCGTTGACCCGCTTGAAGTGGTCGATGTCGAGCATCAGCAGGCAGGGCGCGTGGCTGTTCATGCCGGCGCTGGCGGCCAGCGTCATGCAGGCGGCCAGGCGCTGCTCGAAGGCGCGGCGGTTGGGCAGACCGGTCAGCGTGTCGGTCAGGTTCTCCTGGCGCACCCGCTCGAGTTCGTCGCGCAGCTGGCCGATCTCCTGGCGGCTGTCGCCGAGCTGGCGCTGCAGGGCCTGGATGGCCGCCTGCATCTGGCGGGTGGTGGCGAGAATCTCTTCCAGGCCCGGCAGCGCCTGGCCGGCCAGACCGTCCTGGAAGCGTGACAGCGAGCTGCCGTAGGCGGCGGTCTGGTCGCCGGCGCGGGCTGCGGATTCGGCCGCCTGGCCCAGCGCGCTGCTCATGCGCTCGCTCATGCGCTGCAGCAGGGCCGGATCGGCGCTGCTGCCGATCACATGCCGGCGGTAGAGCGCCTCGGTCACCGCATCGTCGAGATGCAGGTGCTGCAGCATGTAGCGGTCGATCGCGTTGCGCAGATCGAGGTTCTCGCCGCTGGCGTAGGCATGCCAGACCGCGTAGTTGACCGGATGCATCGGCACGCTGTGCTTGCGCATGAGGTTCAGTGCGTCGCGGACGATGTCCGCCGCACGCTCGACGTTCTCGGTGTTCTTCATGGTCTTGGCGCCTCTCGCCATCCGGACGTGATGTCCCGGGGTCATCGGCGTGCGGTGCGGGCGATTTCAGCCGGAATCAGGGCGGCCGAGGCGGAAAAGCGTTACTTTTCCCGGCGATCATCGATCCGGTTCCGTGGCCCCCGCGTCTGGAGGGCCGGGATCGGTGCGTGACGCTGCCCGAGCATTCCGACCTGGGTGGCTCGCGCGCGGAGCTCGAGAATTTTCGTCCGATGAATGTCGAACCTGTCGAAGCTGTCGAACCGAAAATGAGCCGCTCCCGGCCAGACGAGCTGCCGCAGGCGCCCTGGCGTGCGCAGC
Source organism: Sphaerotilus sp. FB-3 (assembly GCF_023706025.1). Classification (NCBI taxonomy): domain Bacteria; kingdom Pseudomonadati; phylum Pseudomonadota; class Betaproteobacteria; order Burkholderiales; family Sphaerotilaceae; genus Sphaerotilus; species Sphaerotilus sp. FB-3. Next base: position 26,136 of record NZ_BQWE01000005.1, read on the forward strand.
AGGTGCGCGGGGTGCTGCAGATCGTGCCCCGGATGACGGCCTCGCTGCTGCTGCTGACGGCGGTGGCGGCCTGGCTGTGCGCCGAGGCGCTCGGACCGGCGCGGATCCTGCCCTGGGCGGCGCTGCAGACGCTGCTGGCGCTGGTCTGGCATCTGGACATGCGCCGGCTCGATCGCCGTGACGACGAGGCGCTGCGCTCGACGCTGGCGCTGCTGCGCCTGGGCTGGCCGGTGAGCCTGTTCAGTCTGCTGCTGGCGATGCTGGCGGTGCAGGCCTTTCCCGAAATGGCCCGCGAGGGCCAGTTCCTGGTCGGCGTGATGCTGGGCGGGGCGCTGTGCGCCGGCGCCATCGAGCTGGCGGCGCTGCCGGTGCTCTCGGCGCTGTGGGCCGGCACGCTCGGTGTGGGCGCGCTGCTGGCGCTGCTGGTGGTGGGCACGCCGGTGTTCTCGGTGGCCTTCGCGCTGCTGGTGCTGATCGGGCTGCTGGTCAGCGTCTCGGTGCGCGGGGTGTCGCGCACGCTGCTGGCGCGGCTGCAGGCCCAGAGCGAGGCGGCCCGCGGCGAGCACACCATCTCGATGCTGCTGCGCGACTTCGAGACCCAGTCCGACGCCTGGACCTGGAGCGGCGACCGGGCCGGCCGGCTGTGGCAGGTGGCGCCACGCATGGCCGCCGAGCTGGGCCTGAAGGCGCCGCAGGTGCTGGTCGGGCAGGATCTGGTGCAGGTGCTGCGCAGCGGCGAGGGCGGCGCCTCGCTGGCGATGCGCCAGGGCTTTCGCGGCCGCATCGATGCCCGCATGCCGGCCGAGCTGATGGCGCTGATGGCGGCGCTGCAGTCGGGCCAGCCCTTTCGCGGCATCGAGGTGGCGGTGAGCCGGCCCGGCCGCCCGCCGAGCTGGTGGTCGATCAGCGGCGTGCCGGTGCTCGACGCACTCGGGCTGCAGACCGGCTGGCGCGGCATCGTGCGCGATGTGACGCTGCTGCGCCAGCAGTCCGGCGAGCTCGAGCGGCTGGCGTGCACCGACACCCTGACCGGTCTGGCCAACCGCCACGTGCTGCAGCAGCGCGCCGAGGCCGCGGTGCAGGCGCTGGCCCGCCGGGCGCCGCCGGTGCCCGGTGCGGACGATGACAGCCCGCTGTCGCTGCTGCTGCTGGATCTGGACAACTTCAAGACGGTCAACGATCACTTCGGCCATCTGGTGGGCGATCTGCTGCTGCAGGAGGTGGCGCGGCGGCTGCGTGCGGTGCTCGAGGAGCGCGGTCTGGATGTGCTGGGGCCCGAGGGAGTGCTGGCCCGGCTGGGCGGCGACGAGTTCGCGCTGCTGGTCGAGCGGCCGATGCTGACGGTCGAGCGCGAGGATCTGGCGCTGGCGCTGCTGGCGGCGCTGCGCGAGCCCTGGCAGCACGAGACGCTGTGGGTGGAGATCCGCGCCAGCCTGGGCGCCGCGGCCTGGGACGGGCCGGGCACCCGCGCGGCACGGCTGCTGCAGCAGGCCGACATCGCGCTGTACGAGGCCAAGGCGGCCGGGCGCGACATGGTGCGGCTCTTCGATGCGGCGATGGGCGAGCGCATGGCCGGCCGGCATCTGGTCATCCAGGAGCTGGGTCAGGCCCTGGAGGCGGCGCGGCGCCGGCTCGCACGCGGCGGCGAGCGCCAGCCCGAGCCGTCCTGCGGCTGGCTGAGCGTGCATTACCAGCCTCAGCATGATGTCGCCGACGGCCGGCTGACCGGCTTCGAGGCGCTGCTGCGCTGGCGCCATCCGCAGCGCGGCTGGATCTCGCCGGCGGATTTCGTGCCGGTGGCCGAGGAGACCGGGCTGGTGGTCGCGCTGGGCGAGTGGGTGCTGCGCCAGGCCTGCCATGACGCGGCCCGCTGGGGCGGCGACACCAAGATCGCGGTGAATGTGTCGGGCGTGCAGTTCGCCGGACGTCATCTGGTGCGCACCGTTTCCGAGGTGCTGGCCGAGACCGGGCTGGCGCCGCGGCGCCTGGAGCTGGAGATCACCGAGACCGCGGTGCTGGCCGATCCGGCCAGCGCGCGCACCCGGATGCAGGCGCTGCGCACGCTGGGCATCCGGCTCGGGCTGGACGACTTCGGCACCGGGCATTCCTCGCTGTCGTCGCTGCGCACCTATCCGATCACGACGCTGAAGATCGACCGCAGCTTTGTCGTCGCGCTGGACGGGGGCGGGCCGCAGGCCGACCAGATCCTGCGCACCATCGTGCAGCTCGGCCAGGCGCTGGGCATGAAGACGCTGGCCGAGGGCGTCGAGACCCCGGCACAGCTGGAGGTGCTGCGCCGTCATGGCTGCGACCAGGTGCAGGGCTATCTGTTCGCTGCGGCACTGGATGTGAAGGAAGCCACACGCCGTGTGGCCGCGACGCGACCGACCGGGGAGTGGTCCTCGGTCGTTTCCGTGCCGGAATCGCGATAATCCGCGCCGCCTTGCCCGGCTCCGTTCCTGTTTTGTCTCCTGTCATTTGTCATTTTTCATTCGCTGCTCACCTGCTCCATGCCTGCTGCCGAATCCCGCTCCACGCTGATCGGCGACCGGTCCGGCTGGGCTGACGCCGACGGGCTGGGGCTCGAGCAGGGGCGGCTGATGCAGGCGGTGCTGCGCATGGCGGTGATGGCGGCCGGCAGCTCGATCGGCATCGGGCTGCTGGTGCTGTGGCTGGTGCATCCGGTGATGAGCGGGGCGCAGCGCTGGATGCTGCTGTGGCCGGTCGGCCTGGCGGCGGCCGGGCTGCTGCAGCTGCTCGATGTGCTGCGCAGCCTGGGCTGGCCGCTGGCTCGGCTGGCGCAGCCGGCGGTGCGCTGGCGCCTGATCGGCCACAGCATGCTGACCGGGCTGATGTTTGCCGGCATCTCGGTCTTCATCTATCCGCAGGTCGATGCGGAGCGGCGCTATCTGCTGGGCATGATCGCCTGCGCCGCGATCCCGATCGGCGCGATGGCCGGGGCGCCGCTGCGCTGGGGCGGCATGGGCTGGACGCTGGTGACCTCGGCCGGCGTGCTGTTGGGCGTATTGCAGATCGACGGCCTGGTGCGCGATGTCTCGGTGCCGCTGACGCTGCTGATGGCTGTGCTGGTGATGGTGTCGCTGAACGCGATCGGGCGCAGCGTGCGCCACCGGCTGCAGGCCGAGGCCACCGCCCGGCGCGAGCGCCATGCGCTCGACCTGCTGCTGCGCGACTTCGAGCATCACGCCGATGACTGGCTCTGGGAGACCGATGCCCGCGGCCGGCTGAGACGCATCTCCTCGCGCATGGCGCAGGCGCTGGGCGTGAGCGATGCCCATCTGCTGATCGGCCGTGTCCTGATCGAGCTGCTGCGCGATGCCGAGGGCAGCGATCAGCTGGCCCGGCATCTGTCGGAGCCCGAACCCTTCCGGGCGCTGGCGCTGCGTCTGCCCTCGCGCCAGCTGCTGCAGACCGCCTGGCAGCACTGGACGGTCAGCGGCGTGCCGCTGCTCGATGCCGAGGCGCGCATCGTCAGCTGGCGCGGCGTGGTGCGCGATGTCACGCTGCTGCGCGAGCAGTCGCGCGAGCTGCAGCGTCTGGCCCACACCGATGTGCTGACCCGGACGAAGCGACAAGCCCCGGGGTTCAGCCCGGGGTCGAGCGTTCAAGCCGGAACGGCTTGCTGCTGTTCGATGTACTGACGCAGGATTTCGATTGGCGCTCCACCACAAGACGCGGCGAAGTAGGACGGGGACCACAAGACGCCCCGGCGCTTCAGCCACGGATGGAAGTCCCCGAATTCCTTGCGCAACAGGCGCGATGAAACCCCCTTCAGGCTGTTCACCAGCGCGCTCAACGCGACCTTCGGCGGGTAGTTGATGAGCAGGTGGACGTGATCGCGCTCGCCGTTGAACTCGATCAGCTCGGCATCGAAGTCTTTGCACACGTCGCCAAGGATGCGATGAAGGCGGTCGAGGTGCTCTTGTCGGAACACTCCGCGCCTGTATTTGGTCACGAAGACCAAGTGGGCATGAATGGCAAAAACGCAGTGTCTGCCCCGTCGATAGTCAGTTTCTTGTGTCATAGACCAATTGTGCTACAGTGATTTCATGGAAGCCACCAAGACCCTCAAGCTGCGCATCAAGGACAAGCACGCCGCCGTGCTGTCCTTGATGGCGCGCGAGGTGAATCAGGTGTGGAACTACTGTAACGAGACGAGCAGCCGGGCGATCCGCGAGCGCCGCGAGTGGCTGAGTGGGTTCGACCTGCAGAAGCTCACGGCCGGGTACTCGAAGTGCGAAGGCGTGCGCATCGGCAGTGCCACGGTGCAACTGGTGTGCGAGGAGTACGCCACCCGGCGCAAGCAGTTCAGACGAGCCCGGCTGAACTGGCGGGTGTCGAACCCGAAGTCGGCGAAGTATTCGCTGGGCTGGGTACCGTTCAAGGCGGGCGGTGCGAAGTACAAGGCCGGGCAGATCGCTTTCCTTGGGCACAAGTTCAGCCTGTGGGACAGCTACGGCCTGAGCCGGTTCGATCTGCGCGCCGGATCGTTCTCGCAGGATGCGCGCGGCAGGTGGTACCTGAACGTGTGCGTCAAGGTGGACGTGCCGAAGTCGGCCGGCACCGGTCTGGTGGGGATCGACCTCGGCCTGAAGACCACGGCGACGTGCTCGGACGGCGAAGAGCTGGCGTCCGGCCTGTACCGCAAGCATGAGGGCGCGCTGGGGATCGCCCAGCGGGCGCGCAAGAAAGACCGGGTGCGCGCGATCCACGCGAAGATCGCCAACACGCGCAAGGACGCGATGCACAAGTTCTCGACGGGGCTGGTCGCGCGCAACGCGGCGATCTTCGTCGGGAACGTGCAGGCCGGTGCGATGGTGAAGACCAGGATGGCGAAGTCCACGCTGGACGCCGGATGGTCGATGTTGAAGACGATGCTGGAATACAAGAGCCATCAGGCCGGCATCGTGTTCGAAGAGGTGAATGAAGCCTACACAACCCAGACCTGTTCGAGCTGCGGGGTCATTCCCGCCAGCAGTCCGAAAGGTAGGACAGGTCTGCGAATGAGGCGATGGACATGCTGCGACTGCGGCGCGGAACACCACCGCGACGTGAACGCTGCCCTGAACATCGCTGCGCGCGGACATGCGCGTCTCGCAGGAGGAATCCCCGTCCTTTAGGGCGGGGAGGATGTCAAGAATTCGCCCTGCTGATCGACCGCTCCCACCCGGTGGCCGAGCGCGAGGCGATGGCGCAGGCCCTGCTGCAGGCGCTGCACCCGGTCTGGCAGGACGAGCAGGCCGCCGTCGAGGTGCGGGCGAGTCTGGGTGTCGCCTCCTGGGATGTGCTTCATCCCGATGCCGATCGCCTGTTCCAGGATGCCGATCTGGCGCTGTATGCCGCCAAGGCGGCCGGTCGCGATGTCGCGCGCACCTTCGATGCGCCGATGCGCGCCGAGCTGATGCGTCGCCACGGCCTGGTCCGCGATCTGGGCCTGCTGCTGCGCGCGCCCGCCGGCGAACATGCCGAGGCCGGCCGGCTGATGCTGCACTACCAGCCGCAGTTCGATCTGGCCGAGGGCCGGATCAGCGGGGCCGAGGCCCTGCTGCGCTGGTGCCATCCGGTGCGGGGCTGGATCTCGCCGGCCGAGTTCGTGCCGCTGGCCGAGGAGCATGGCCTGATCGCCCTGCTGGGCGACTGGGTGCTGCACCGCGCCTGCCAGGAGGCCGCCGGCTGGCCCGAGCCGATGCGGCTGGCGGTCAATCTCTCGGCGCTGCAGCTGCGCGGCGATGCGCTGGTCGACAGCGTGCGCTCGGCGCTGACCGACACCGGTCTGTCCGCCGATCGACTCGAGCTGGAGGTGACCGAGACGGTGCTGATGCAGGACGCCCGTCGCGCACGCGAGCAGCTGCACGCGCTGCGCCTGCTGGGCGTGTCGATCGCGCTCGACGACTTCGGCACCGGCTATTCCTCGCTGGCGCAGCTGGCCGAGCTGCCGGTCGACCTGCTCAAGATCGATCGCAGCTTCGTGACCGTGCTGGGCGGGGATGGGCCGCGGGCGCAGCAGGCCGAGGCGATCGTGCGGCTGATCGTGCAGCTCGGCCAGGCCACCGGCATGGCCACGCTGGCCGAAGGCGTGGAGACGCCAGAACAGCGCGAGGCGCTGCGGCTGTGCGGCTGCGAGCGCCTGCAGGGCTATCTGCTGGGCCGGCCGCTCGAGGCGAAGCTGCTGCGCGAGCGCATGCGCTCGAGCCCCGTCACCCTCGCTGCCGTGCCGCTCAGCCTGCCGACCTGATCCGCGCCGGGCGGTACTCGGGCACCAGCCGCGCCAGGCGCTCGCGCACCTCGTCGTCGGGCGCGCTCGAGCGGCCGGCGGCCCAGTCCAGCAGCAGCTGCACCTCGTCGAGCGAGCTGGCCGACGCATCCAGCCGCGCGATGCGCAGCCGCTCGAAGCGCGTCGGCAGCGTCGCGTCTGCATCGGCCAGCAGCTCCTCGAACAGCTTCTCGCCCGGGCGCAGCCCGCTGAAGGCAATCGGGATCTCGGCCAGTGTGTGGCCGCTCAGGCGGATCAGGTCGCGCGCCAGATCGACGATCTTCACCGGCTCGCCCATGTCGAGCACGAAGACCTGGCCGCCTTCGCCGATCGCGCCGGCCTGCACGACCAGCCGCGCGGCCTCGGGAATGGTCATGAAGAAGCGGGTGATGTCCGGGTGCGTCACCGTGACCGGGCCGCCGCGGGCGATCTGCTCCTTGAACTTCGGGATCACGCTGCCCGACGAGCCCAGCACGTTGCCGAAGCGCACCGCCATGAAGCGGGTGCGGCCCTCGCCGGCGGCCATGCGCGCGGCCAGCCGCGAGATCACCATCTCGGCGGCGCGCTTGGTCGCGCCCATCACGTTGGTCGGGTTGACCGCCTTGTCGGTCGAGATCAGCACGAAGCGCTCGACGCCGGCCGCGGCCGCCGCGCTGGCCGCGCGCCAGGTGCCCAGCGTGTTGTTGCGCAGCGCGGAGAAGGCGTTGTCCTCCTCCATCAGCGGCACATGCTTGTAGGCGGCGGCGTGAAAGACCACCTGCGGGCGCAGGCGCGCGAAGGTGGCGGCCAGGTGCTCGGGGTCGCGCACGTCGCCGACCAGCCGCACCAGCGGGATGTGCGGGAACAGCTCGCCCAGCTCCTGCTCGATGCGGTAGAGCGCGAACTCGCTCAGCTCGTAGAGCACCAGCTTGAGCGGCCCGTAGCGCGCCACCTGCCGGCACAGCTCCGAGCCGATCGAGCCGCCGGCGCCGGTGATCAGCACCACCTTGCCCGACAGGCACTCGCTGATGCCGCCCTCGTCGAGCTGCACCGGCACGCGCCCGAGCAGGTCCTCGGGCTCGATGTCGCGCACCTGCGCCACCGCCTGGCCCTCGCGCAGCTCTGCGGCGGTCGGCACCGTCACCACCGGCAGGCCGGTGGCGGCCGCCAGGTCGAGCGCGCGGCGGCGCTGCGCCGCCGAGGCCGAGGGCATCGCCACGATCAGGTGGGTGATGCCGTGCACCTCGGCCCAGCGCGGCGCGCTCTCCAGATCGCCCAGCACCGGCACGCCGCCGATGCGCGCGCCCAGCTTGCGCGGGTTGTCGTCGAGCAGGCCGACCACCACCCAGCCGTGGTGCTGGATGCCGGCCATCAGCAGCTTGGCGGCGTCGCCGGCGCCCAGCACGAGGGCGCGTCTCGTCTCGTGCATCGAGCCGGACAGGCGCCCGCGCATGTGCTCGTAGAGCATGCGGTAGCCGATGCGCACCATCGCCAGCCCCATCAGGCTGACGACCGGATGCAGCGCCAGCACCGCACGCGGCACCTGCACCAGCTGCGCCATCAGTACGCCGACCGCGCCGAGCAGCCCGGCGATCGCGCAGGCGAAGGTCAGCCGCTGCACCTCGCCGAAGCCGGAGAAGCGCCACATGCCCTTGGGCACCTTCAGCAGCGCGAACACCGTGACGTACAGCGCCAGCAGCCCGGCCAGCACCCAGCCGTCGTAGGAGGGCCGCGCGCTCCACCCGCGCTCGAAGCCGAGGCGGAACAGGTAGGTGATGTTCCAGCACGCGGCGATGACCGCGGCGTCGATCGCCAGGGCCAGCGGCTCGCGGTGCGGCCGGATGCGGGTCAGCAGGGTGTCGAGGGTGTGCCAGCTCATCGTTCGAGGATCGCGCGCAGCGTGCGCAGGATCAGCCTCAGGTCGGTCAGCACGCCCGCCTCGTCGACGTAGCGTGCCTGCAATGCCAGCTTGGCCGGCAGGACCACCTCGCGGTAGGTGCGCTCCGGGTCGGTGCTGCGTGCCAGCAGCGTGCTCTCGTCGCGGTACTCGATCGAGGCGAAGTCGGTGATGCCGGGGCGCACCGACAGCACCTTCTCGCGCAGCCCGGCCGGATAGAGCGCCACATAGCGCGGCACCTCGGGCCGCGGGCCGACCAGGCTCATCGCGCCCTCGAGCACATCGATCAGCTGCGCCAGCTCGTCGAGCTTGGTGCGGCGCAGCAGCGCGCCGACGCGGGTGATGCGCGCATCCTGGCCCACGGTGAGCTGCGGGCCGCGGTCCTGCGGCGCGTGCGTCATCGTGCGGAACTTGTGGATGCGGAACTCGCGCCCGTGGCGGCCGACCCGCACCTGGCGGAAGAAGACCGGCCCGGGCGAGTCCAGCCGGATCGCCAGCGCGATCGCCAGCAGCACCGGCGAGAGCACGATCAGGCCGCAGCCGGCCAGCAGCAGGTCGAGCAGGCGCTTGGCCATGTCGTGCGCAGACCGCCCGGCGCTCAGCGTGCCAGCACGCCGCGCAGCACCGCGGCCACCCGCTCAGCGTCGGCCAGCGTCATGCGCGAATACAGCGGCAGGCTGAAGGTGGCCAGGTAGGCCTTCTGGCTGTGCGGGAAGTCCTCGGCGCGCAGGTCGTAGCGCTCGCGCCAGTAGGGCTGCTGGTGCAGCGGGATGTAGTGCACGCTGCTGCCGATGCCGGCGGCGAACAGCGCCTCGATCACCGCGTCGCGCCCGACCGGCGCGTCCTCGCGCAGGCGCAGCACGTAGATGTGCCAGGAGTGCAGATCGCCGGCGGCGGGCTGCGGCGGCAGGATGAGCGGCAGATCGGCCAGCAGCGTGTCGTAGTGCGCGGCGATGCGGGCGCGCGCGTCGCGGAATTCGCGCGCACGTTTCAGCTGATGGATGCCCAGCGCCGCGGCGATGTCGGTCAGGTTGTACTTGAAGCCGGGCGCGACGATCTCGTAGTACCAGCTCGGCACCTTGGCGGTGAAGCGGTCGAAGGCGTCGCGGTTGATGCCGTGCAGACGCATCACCTTCATGCGCGCGGCAAGCTGCGCATCGCGCGTGACCGCCATGCCGCCCTCGCCGGTGGTGATGGTCTTGTTGGCGTAGAAGCTGAAGACGGTGACATCGCTGGCCAGCGTGCCGATCATCTGGCCGGCGTGCGTGGTGGGCAGCGCGTGCGCGGCGTCCTCGACCACCTTCAGGCCGTGGCGGCGCGCGATCGCCAGGATCTCGCCCATCTCGGCGGCGCGGCCGGCGAAGTGCACCGGCACGATCGCCCGGGTGCGCGGGGTGATGGCGGCCTCGATGGCGGCGGGGTCGATGCACAGCGTGGCCGGGTCGATGTCGACCAGGCGCACGTCGGCGCCCAGATAGCGCGCCACCTCCGCGCTGGCGGTGAAGGTGTGGGTGGTGGTGATGACCTCGTCGCCGGGGCCGACGCCGACGGCCTCGAGCGCCAGGTGCAGCCCGGCGGTGGCCGAGTTGACCGCGATCGCCTCCAGGCCCGGCACCGGGCCGGCGTCGCCCAGGAAGGCGGCGAAGTCCTGCTCGAAGCGGCGTGCCTTCGGGCCGGTGGTCACCCAGCCGTGGCGCAGCGTGTCGACCACCTCGGCGATCTCGTCCTCGCCGATCTCGGGCAGCGCGAAGGGCAGGAAGGGCAGTGGGGTCGGATCGGACGGGGCGGTGGGCGAGGACATCGGCGGCAGGGCTTCGGGGGATGCGGCGGGAACCGCCGATGCTAATGCAGTTCCGAACGGTGATAAGTTCGCGTCCCATGGCCGACTTCAATCCCTGCCAGAGCTGCGGCGCCTGCTGCGCCCATTTTCGCGTGTCCTTCTACTGGGCCGAGGCCGAGTCCCTCGGCCTGCCCGAGGCACTGACCGAAGCGATCAATCCCTGGATGAGCTGCATGAAGGGCACCGGCCAGCGCGCCGGCGGCGTGCGCTGCGTCGCGCTGGCCGGCGAGATCGGGCGCGAGGTCGGCTGCACCATCTACCCGCAGAGACCCTCGCCCTGCCACGAGCTGCAGCCCGGCGAGGAGCGCTGCCTGAGGGCGCGTGCGGCGCACGGGCTGCCGGCGCTTTCCGGGAAGATGTCCTTGACCTGACGCGTGAGCGCCACGTCGCGCGGGCCGGGTACGCAGGCGCACCTGGCGGCTTTTCCATTTCCGCCGAGGCGCGGCATGATCCGCGCTGCTCGCTCCGCCCCGCGCCTGCTCCGTGATGACTTCCGCCGCCTCCGTCCCGCTTCCTGACGTCTCTGCAGCCTCTGCTGCTCCTGCGGCTCATGCTGCGCCTGCGCCCGACTCCGGCCTGTGGGCGCTGCTGGCGATGGCGGCGCTGCACGGCATTGCCGCCGACGAGGCGCAACTGCGTCACCAGCATGGCCGCGAGCCCTTCGACCTGCAGCGCCTGCTGCTGGCGGCGCAGCAGCTCGGGCTGAACGCGCGGGCGGTGCGCCAGGATCCGCGCCGGCTGGCGCGTGCGCCGCTGCCGGCGGTGGCGCGCGATGCGGCCGGGCGCTTCTTCGTCGTCGCGCGCATCGAGGGCACGGCCGCGCTGCCGGCCGGCACCGAGCTGCCGGGCAGCACCCGGGTGCTGATCCAGCGCGCGGGCGAGCCGCCGGCGGTCATCGCGCTCGAGGAGCTGCTGCGCACCTGGACCGGCGAGCTGATCCTGTTCACCAGCAAGGCGAGCTTTTCCGGCCAGATGGCGAAGTTCGACTTCACCTGGTTCATTCCGGCGGTGGTCAAGTACCGCCGGCTGCTGGCGGAGATCCTGCTGATCTCGCTGGTGCTGCAGCTCATCGGTCTGGCCACGCCGCTGTTCTTCCAGGTCGTGATGGACAAGGTGCTGGTCAACCACGCGATGCAGACGCTCAACGTCATCGCCATCGGCCTGATCTGCGCGATGGTGTTCGAGGCGCTGCTGTCGGGCATCCGCACCTGGGTGTTCGCGCACACCAGCAGCAAGATCGACGTGGAGCTGGGCGCGCGGCTGTTCCGCCACCTGCTGAACCTGCCGCTGGCCTATTTCCAGTCGCGCCGGGTCGGCGACTCGGTGGCGCGCATCCGCGAGCTGGAGAACATCCGCAGCTTCCTGACCGGCAATGTCATGACGCTGGTGCTGGACCTGCTGTTCTCCTTCGTCTTCCTGGGCGTGATGTTCGGGTACAGCGTGACGCTGACGCTGGTGGTGCTGGCCTCGATTCCGGTCTATCTGCTGCTGTCGCTGGTGTTCACGCCGGTCATCCGCCGCCGCCTGGAGGACAAGTTCAACAAGGGCGCGGAGAACCAGTCCTTCCTGGTCGAGACGATCAGCGGCATCGACACCGTCAAGTCGATGGCGGTGGAGCCGCGCTGGATCCAGAAATGGGACCAGCAGCTCGCCGCCTATGTCTCGTCGGGGCTGGCGGTGACGAACGTGGCCACGGTGGCCGGCGGCGGCGTCACGCTGACCAGCAAGCTGGTGACCGCGGCGATCATGTGGATCGGCGCCACGCTGGTGATCGACAAGCAGCTCACGGTGGGCGAGCTGGTGGCCTTCAACATGCTCGCCGGCCAGGTGTCGAGCCCGATCCTGCGGCTGGCGCAGCTCTGGAACGACTTCCAGCAGGTCGGCATCTCGATGAGCCGGCTCGGCGACATCCTGAATACGCATCCCGAGGTCGCGGGCCAGAAGACGCGGCTGCCGCGGCTGCAGGGCGCGATCGAGTTCGACCAGGTCTCCTTCCGCTACCGCCCCGACGCCGCCGACGTGCTGCGCCAGGTGTCGCTGAAGGTGCGTCCGGGCGAGGTGATCGGCATCGTCGGGCGCTCCGGCTCGGGCAAGAGCACGCTGACCCGGCTGGTGCAGCGCCTCTATGTGCCCGACCGCGGCCGGGTGCTGGTCGACGGCCAGGACCTGGCGATCATCGACACGCCCAGCCTGCGCCAGCAGATCGGCGTGGTGCTGCAGGAGAACACGCTGTTCAACCGCTCGGTGCGCGACAACATCGCGCTGGCCCATCCCGCCGCGCCGATCGAGCTGGTGATGCAGGCGGCGAAGCTGGCCGGCGCGCACGAGTTCATCTGCGAGCTGCCCGAGGGCTACGACACGGTCGTCGGCGAGCACGGCACGGGCCTGTCGGGCGGGCAGCGCCAGCGCATCGCCATCGCGCGTGCGCTGATCACCAATCCGCGCATCCTGATCTTCGACGAGGCCACCAGCGCGCTCGACTACGAGAGCGAGAAGATCATTCACGACAACATGCGCCTGATCTGCCAGGGGCGCACCGTGCTGATCATCGCGCACCGGCTCTCGGCGGTGCGTGGCGCCAACCGCATCGTGGTGATGGAGCGCGGCCAGATCGCCGAGGTCGGCAGTCATGAGGAGCTGCTGCGCAATCCGCGCGGCATCTACACCCATCTGCACGGCCTGCAGCACGGAGGTGCGGCATGAGCCTGCGCCACCGTCTGCAGGCCTGGGGCGAGCTGCTCGGCCGCTATCGCCGCGCCTGGGCCCATGCCTGGTCGCATCGCCGCGAGCTCACGCCGCCGGCGCATACCGCCGAGGAGGCCGAATTCCTGCCCGCAGCGCTGTCGCTGCAGGCGCGGCCGGTCTCGCCCTCGGGGCGCTGGACCGCGCGGCTGCTGATGCTGCTGGTGCTGGCGCTGCTGGCCTGGTCGGTGATCGGGCGCACCGATATCGTCGTCAATGCCCAGGGCCGCATCGTACCGCGCGGCCAGACCAAGACGCTGGCGGCGGTCGAGACGGCGCGCGTGCATGCGCTGCATGTCGAGGAAGGCCGGGTGGTGAAGGCCGGCGATCTGCTGGTCGAGCTCGACACCCGCCTGAGCGACAGCGAGGGCCGGCGCGCCGCGCAGGCCCTGGCACAGGCGCAGGCGCAGGTGGAGCGCGCCACCGCCCTGCTGGCCGCGCTGGAGCGCCCTGGCGCCGGCGCGCCCCGGCTGGCGCCGCTGTCGGTGCTGGATCCGCTGCAGCAGCGTCTGGCCGAGCAGCATCTGCAGGACCAGTGGAGCGAGTACCGCAGCCGGCTGGCACGGCTCGAGGCCGACGCCGGCCGTCTGGCCCAGGCGCTGCCGCTGGCCGAGCAGCGCGCCCGCGACCATGCCGAGCTGCTGCAGAGCGGCGATGTCTCGCGCCATGCCTGGATGGAGCGCGAGCAGGCCCGCGTGGAGATCGCCGGCCAGCTGGCGGTCATTCGCGCGCAGCAGCGGGCGCTGACCGCCGAGATGCGCCGCACCGCGCAGGACAGCCGGGTCGAGGGCCAGCGCCAGATCGACGCCGCGCGCTCCGAGCTCGATCGGGCGCGAACCCAGGGCGAGCTGCTGCGTCTGGTGGCGCCGGTCGACGGCACGGTGCAGCAGCTGGCGGTGCACACCGTCGGCAGCGCGGTGCCGGCGGCGCAGCCGCTGATGCAGATCGTGCCGACCCAGGCGCAGGTCGAGATGGAGGTGCGGGTCGAGAACCGCGACATCGGCTTCGTGCGCGAGGGCCAGCCGGCGCAGGTCAAGATCGACGCCTTCCCTTACACCAAGTACGGCACCGTGCCGGCGGTGGTCGCGCAGGTCTCGCGCGATGCGGTGCAGGACGAGAAGCGCGGTCCGGTCTATGCGGTGCGCATCACGCTGGAGCAGCCGGTGCTGCAGGTCGACGGCCGGGCGGTGCCGCTGACGCCCGGCCTGAGCGGCAGCGCCGAGATCCGCACCGGCGACCGGCGCCTGATCGAATATGTGCTGTCGCCGCTGCTGCAGCAGGGTCGGGAGAGCCTGCGTGAGCGCTGAGCCGATCCGCCAGCCCCGTCATCGGGCCCCGCTCGTGGCCGCCGCCCTGCTGCAGGGCGCTCTGGCGGTGCTGCCGGGCGCCGCGCGGTCTGCCGCCTCCCTCGAGCCGCCCGACCTGCTGCGCGTCGCGCCCGGACCCTCGGTGCCCGATCTGCTGCACGATCCGCTGCAGGTGCCGATGCTTGCCGGGCCGATGGCCGTGCCGCCGCCGGTCTGCGCCGAGCCGTCCGAGGGCGCGCCGCCGCTGTCGCTGGCCGATGCGCTGGCGCTGGCGCTGTGCCGGCATCCCCAGCTGGCCCAGGCCCAGGCCGAGATCGAGGCCCAGGCGGCCGCGCTGGGCGAGGCCCGCGCCGCCTTCTGGCCGCGGCTGCAGGCGAGCGTGTCGCGGCAGTCGACCACCACGCTGTCCACCCGCAGCGGCCAGTCGGTCGACCAGGCCAGCACCGCCCGCAGCCTGGCGCTGAACTGGCGGCTGTTCGACTTCGGCACCCGCGCCGGTGCCCGCGACGGGGCGCAGCGGCTGCTGGCCGCCGCCGGTGCGGCCCGCGATGCGCTGGTGCAGCGGCTGATGGCGGCGCTGGTCTCGGCCTATTTCGAGGCGATCACCGCGCAGGCGATGGTGACGATGCGCGAGCAGGCCAGAGCGCAGGCGCGAGAGGCGCTCGACACCGCGCAGCGGCGCGAACGCCACGGCCTGGTGGCCGGCAGCGATGTGCTGCAGGCCCGCGCCCAGCTGGCCCGTGCGCAGCTCGCGCTGGAGCGCGCGAGCGGCGAGGCGCGGCGCGCGCAGCTCACGCTCTCCAGCCTGATGGGGCTGGCCGATGGCACGCCGCTGCGCCTGCCCGCACAGCTCGACCCTGCTCAGGACGAGGAGACCGAGGACCTGTCGCGCTGGCTCGACGAGGCGCGGGCGCGCCATCCGTCGATCCTGGCGGCGCAGGCGCGGCTGCAGATCGCCCGGCTGCGGGTCGGCAGCGTGCGCGCCGAAGGGCTGCCGACGCTGGACGCCAGTGCCGCCCGCCATGTCGACGGCCAGCCCGACCAGGGGCTCTATGCCAGCGGCAGCCGCGTGACCACCTACGGCCTGCGGCTGACGCTGCCGCTGTTCGACGGCTTCGGCCACACCTACCGCATCCGCGGCGCGCAGGCGCAGCTCGCGCAGAGCGAGGCCCAGCTCGAGCAGGCGCGCCAGCAGGTCGCGCTCGAGGTGCTGCGCGCCCATGCCGACGCGCTCTCCGCCCGGCGCACCCTGCCGGCCGCCGCCGAGCTGGCGCAGGCCGCCGAGGCCGCCAGCGCCAGCGCCGCGCGCCGCTACGACAAGGGCGTGGCCGACATCTCCGAGCTGCTCTCCAGCCAGTCGCTGCTGGCCGAGGCCCGGCTCGAGCAGGTGCGCGCGCTGGCCGGCTGGCATGCGGCGCGGCTGCGGCTGCTGGCCGCGGCCGGGGTGATGCAGCAGGTGGAGGCGCCGGCCGGCGCCGTTACCGTGCGTTGACGGGCGCGCTGACGGGTGTGCTGACCGGCTTGCCGATCCACGCCAGCACATGCGTGCGCAGCGGCGGCAGCATGTTCAGCAGCGGATAGAGCGACGGCGACAGGCGGCAGGCTGCGCGTGCCAGCGGCGGCGCCAGCGTCAGGCGCTGCGCCTCGATGCGGCCGTGCGGAAAGAGCGCCCGCATCCGCGCCAGCGGCACGCCGCGCACATCGCGGTTGCGCGGGTTGTTCCAGGTGAAGTCGTACCAGAGCACCGCGCCGCCGGGCCGCACCCAGCGCCACATCGTGTCGGCCAGGCGCTGCTGGAAGGCATCGTCCAGCAGCGAGGAGAAGACGGTCGACTGCAGCACCAGGTCGGCGCCGGCTTCGGGCAGCGGCGCGGCGCAGGCGTCGCCCAGATGCAGCGTCACGCCGGCGGGCAGCACCGCGCGGGCCTCGGCATGACGCTCGGCCAGCAGCTCGATGCCGCACAGATGCTCGGGGCGGAAGCCGGCGCGCAGCAGCTCCAGCAGATTGCCGCCGGCACCGCAGCCGACCTCGACCACCCGCGGCTGCGCCAGGTCATGCCAGCCATGGCGGGAGAACAGGCCGAGCATCGCGCGCTGGCGCTCCTGCACCGTCTGCCAGACATCGGGCTGCAGCAGGCTGTAGCGGTCGGCCAGGCCGGCGGCGGCGCGGCGGGCGTAGCGCTGTTCGATGCGGGCAGTCTCGCCATCGGCGCGGGCGTCGGGAAGAGGGGGGAGGGCCATGGCTGCGCATGCTGCCACGGCGGCGGTCGGCCGGCGAGATCAGGATGTCCCGGACCCCGCCCCCAGCAGGATACCGAGCACCTGGCGGGGCAGGGCGGCGGCCTGGCTGCGCAGCGCCTGGCTGGCCCGGGCCAGCACCTGCTGGCGGGTGAGCGTGCCCAGCTCGGCGGCCATGTCGGCATCCAGGATGCGGCCCCGTGCCGCGAGGGCGGTGCTGGAGGCGCTCTCGCCCAGATCGAGCGCACGTTCGAGCCGGCCGTGCAGGGCGCCGAAGCGGCCGCGGTGCTGGCTGACCCGCCCGATCGCCTGGTCGAGCGCCGCCAGGCTGGCCTCGGCGGCCTCCCGGCTGGCGAGGCCGACGCCGGCCAGCCCCAGCGATCCGCTGTCGGCGGGCAGCACCTCCAGCGACAGGCGCTGCGCTGGCTGGCCCGGATCGGCCTGCAGCAGCACCTCCAGCCGCGAGCGGTCGATCGTGCGGTCGACCTCCTGCGCATCCGACCAGCTGGCGCGGGCCTCGAAGCGGCCGGCGCCGGTCACCATCAGCAGCAGCGGCTGCGTCACCTCGCCGACCGTCAGCGTCTCGCGGCGCCAGGGGCCGCTGACCTGGCCGTCGTCGGGCGTGCCGTCATGGTGGTCGCCGTCGCCGCTGTAGCCCAGGGTCATGCCGCCCAGGCTGGTACTCATCAGGCTGGCCGGCACCCCGCCCGGCGGGCCGGGGTCGACAAAGCCGCTGCGGCCGTCGAGCAGCGCGCCGGCCTCGAGTCGTGCACCGGCTTCGAAGCCCAGCGCGCGCAGCATCACCTGGCCTTCGAGCTGCGCGGCGGTGCCGATGCCGTTCTGGCGCCAGCCGATGTCATGCAGGCCGGTGCCCAGCACATGGCGGCCGTCGGGCGTGAAGACCTGCAGGTCGTCGTCGGCGCCCAGCGCGTCGATCTCCACCTGCACATTGCGCATGCCGGCGGGAAGATAGGCCAGCGGCCTGAGGCCCGAGCTCAGCGACAGGGTGCGTCCGGTCTGGCCGAAGACCTCGTCCAGGGTCGGCGTGAGCCCCGAGGTCCGTGGTGCGCTCAGCAGGCTGTGGCCGAACAGCCGCGTGCCGGCGGCCGTGGCGTCGATCTGGTCGATCAGCGTGCGCAGCCCCTGCTGCAGCCCGGCCCGATCGTCGTCGCCGAGGCTGCCGTTGGCGGCCGCCAGCGCCAGCTCGCGGCCCTGCTGAAGCAGTTCGGCGATGCGGCCCAGGCCATCGTCGGCCTGCTGGACCCGGCCGATGGCCTCGTTCAGGCCCCGGCCGATCGCGCCTCGGGCGCGCAGCATCGCGGTCAGCCGCTCGGAGATGGCCAGGCCGGCCGCATCGTCGCCGGCGCGGTGAATGCGCAGGCCGGTGGCCAGCCGCTCGAGCGACCGCAGGCGCTCCTGCTCCGGAGGCAGGCGAGTCAGGCCGGCCTGCGCGACCGACATCATCGCGGAGAGACGGGCCATCCGCGCATGCTAGGCGCCGCCGGCCCCCGGTGAGCCGTGGATCAGATCCAGAATCCGATCCTGAATCCGGGGCCGCCGCGCGCCGGCTTCAGCGCACCGCGTCGATGAAGCGCTGCGCCAGCACCGGATAGGTGTGGTTCGCCATCACGAAGGCGCGGCCGCGCTCGCCCATCGCGCGGCGCTCGGCCGCGGGCAGCGCGGCGAGCCGGCGCAGTCCCTCGGCCACCGCGTCCGGCGACTCCGGCGCCACCGTCAGGCCGCAGCCGGCCTCCGCGACCGGGTCGTTGCCGGCCTCGACCGAGTGCAGCACCGCGCAGCCGGCCATCATGTAGTCCATCAGCTTGTTCGGCGCGATGCCGAAGCGGTAGATGGGCACGCGCTGCCAGCCGATGTAGGCGATGTCGATGCCGGCCAGGAAGCTCGGGATCTGGCGCTTGGGGATCGGCGCGAGCATCGTGACGCTGGCCTCCAGGCCCTCGGTGCGCACCCGCTCGGCCAGGCGATCGCGCTCGTGGCCGCCGCCGACCATCACGAAGGCGATCGCGGCACCGGCATCGCGCAGCCGCTTGGCCGCGTCCAGCAGCGTGTCGAGCGCGTTGGGCAGGCCCATCGAGCCGGCGTAGCCCACCACCGTGCGCCCGGCGGCCCGCGCCGCCGCGACCGCGCCGGCGACATCCTCGCGCAGCGGCTCGGGCGCGCCGTCCCACTCGTCGAGCGTGATGCCGTTGGGCACGATGTGCAGCTTGCGCAGGTCCAGGCCGCGCCCGGCCATGTGCTCGTGCACCTTCGGCAGCATCGACACGACCACGTCGGCGTCGCGGTAGGCATCGTCCTCGGCCTTCTGGCACATCAGGATGAAGGGATGGCGCGGCGACATGCCGCCCAGCTCGATCGGCGACAGCGGCCAGAGGTCGTGCACCTCGAAGACCAGCTTCGCGCCGGCCAGCCGGGCCAGGCGGCGCGCCACCCAGATGTCCATCGGATAGGTGCTGGAGGCGATCACCACATCCGGGCGGAAATGCCGGGCGATGCCCGGCGCGGCGCGCCAGACCTGGTTCAGGAAGGCCCAGATGTTCTTGACCCGGCCCAGGCCGTTGCCCTGGTAGGGCGGGCCGGGAAACCACAGGTAGTCGATGCCGTCGATGTCCTGGTGCTCGGGCTGCTCGACCGGGCGGCCTCGGGGCGTGGGTGCGGTGGCGCGCACATGCGAGGTCGCGCAGGCCACCATCTGCACCCGGTGGCCCAGGCGCACCCATTCGCGCGCGAGATAGTAGGGACGGAATTCCATGCCGAGCGCGGGCGCGCCGGCATAGTGGTTCAGGTAGAGAAGATTCATCGGGCTCCGGGGACGGCGGCTCACATCAGCTCGGCCATGCGGTCGAGCAGGCCGACCACCGCCGGCGCGAACTGGCCGTGCAGCCGCACCCACTCGTGATTGTCGCGGCCGATCTCCAGCGCCTGCGGCAGCAGCGGCGCGAGCTGCGTCGGCAGGTTCATCAGCTCGATCGGGGTGTCGGTCAGGATCAGGCCGTTGTGGCCGGAGCGCACCAGCTCGTGGTTGGCCGGCAGGTCCGACAGGATCGGAATGCAGCCGCTGGCCATCGCCTCCAGCACCGACACCGCCACCGAGTCGCTCGAGGGCAGGCTGAGGTACCACTGCGCCTGCTCGTAGTGGCGCTGCTGCGTTACCGCGTCCAGCCGGCCGACGAACGCCACATGGCGCGACAGGCCCAGCTCGGCCACGCGCGCCTCGAGCGCGCCGCGCAGCGAGCCGTCGTTGGCCACCGTCAGCCGCGCCTCGGGGAAGGCGCTGGCCAGGGTCGCGAAGGCGGAGATCACCCGCTCCGGGCGGTAGATCGGCTCCAGGCCGCGGTTGGCGAAGAAGGTCCACGGCGCCTTGCGCACCGGCACCGGCGGCATGCGCTCCAGGCCGAAGGGAAAGACCTGCACCTCGGCGGCGCCGAGCTGGCGCATCTGCGCGGCCATGTGCTCGGAGTCGCTGGTGGTCAGCGTGCTGGCGCGCAGCACCTGCGAGGTGATCCAGCGGTAGTGCGGCCCGCGCTGCGGCGTGACCAGGATGTCGCTGCCCCAGGCCGAGGCGCAGATCTGCCCGCGCAGCTTCCAGCCCTTCTTCGCCGCCACCGTCAGCGTGCCGTGCGAGGTCAGGTAGTGCGGGTGCAGCCAGTCGGCGTCGACCCGCTGCAGCCAGCGGCCCAGCTCGGGCAGCCGGCGCAGCACGCCGACATTGCCGCCGCCGTGGCGGGTGTCCTCGCCGAGCGCGAAGCGGCAGCGCTCGGGCACCAGCGTGTCGAAGCCCGGCGCGAAGCCGCGGCTGGAGGCCACCCACAGGTCGACCTGCGGCGCCAGCGCGCGCGCCCATTTCAGCAGGTGCGGGCTCTCGGCGTCGCCGATCAGCACATGGCGCCAGCGGCCGTAGGCAGGCGGGTCGGTCTCTGGCAGGGCTTCGGGAAGGTCGCGGATCAGTCGTCGGGCCATGTCAGCGGCGGTGTGTGTCGTCGTCAGCCGGGCCGGGCGCCGGTGCGGCGGTCCAGGCGGCGTGATGCTCCCTGCATTGCGGATGTCGTTGCAGCAGTGTCTCATCCCCGTCGCGGCTGTCGCCGACCACTTGCGCCGGGCTGCCCTCCAGGACCGCGAAATCCGGAAACGAACCCCTCACCCGGGTGCCGGCGCGCACCACGCTGCCGCGGCCGATCCGGCTGCCTGCCTCGATGACGCAGTGCGGACCGATGTAGCTCCAGGCGCCGATCTCCACCGGCGCGGCGATCCAGCCCGGGCGCTCGCCCGGTCCGGCCCAGGTCGCGAAGGCGGGCCCGAGCAGGCGCAGGCTGCGGTGCGAGCTGTGGGTGACGATGGCGCAGTGGCTGGTGATCTGCACCCCGTCGCCGATCGTCACGCCGGCGCCGGCCTCGATCAGGTTGAAGTGGCCGATGAAGACATGGTCGCCCAGGCGCAGACCGTGCTCGTGCTCGATGCAGGTCGACGGCGCGATGCGGGTGTGCGGCAGGTCGCGCCCGTGCGAGCGTTCGCCGAACAGCATGCGGAACCGCAGCGGCCACAGCAGGCGGCGGCGCCAGCGGTTGAGGGCAGCGCGCAGCGCCAGGGTGTTCATCGCGGGGTCTCCGCAACCGGCCAGGTGGCCAGCCGCCAGAAGTAGAAGCCGAAGTAGAGCAGCATCGCCAGCGACACCGCCTGGCCGGCGCCCTGCAGCCCGCCCAGATGCAGCCCGAGCGCCAGCGCGCCGACGAAGGCGATCTGCCCGACCAGCGCCAGGCGCAGCGCCCAGCCCTGGGCCTGCCAGGCCATGGTCACCACTGCCAGCGGCGCGGCGACGAAGTGCACGCCGATGTAGGGCGCCAGCACCGCCGCCAGCTCGCCGGCCGGGCGCCATTGCGCGCCGAAGAACCAGCCGAACAGCGCCGGTGCGAGCAGATGCAGCGCCAGCGCCAGCGCGGCGCCGCCGGCCAGCAGCACCGCCATCACCCGGCGCACCATCGTGCGGGCCGCCGGCGTGCTGCCGCCGGCGGCGACCAGCTTCGGATAGAGCGCCTGCGACACCGCGCCGCCCACCAGCGTGGCCGGCGCCTTCAGATAGCGCAGCGACAGCGCCCAGAAGCCGGCTGCCGCCGGCCCGAGCTGGGCGGCGATCAGCGCCACCGCCAGCGTGTCCTGCAGCGCGCCGGCGAAGGCATGCGGGGTGTTGAGCAGCGGGAACTCGCGGTGCCGGCGCGCCATCTCGCGCTCCAGCGTGCGCTCGGGCGCCGGGGTGTGGCGCAGTCCGCCCAGCGGCAGCCGCAGCAGCGCGATCGCGCCCGCCACCGCGGCGATGCTGCCGGTGATCAGCCCGCCCACGCCCCAGTGCAGCCAGCCCAGCAGCAGCTGCACCAGCGTCGTGCCGGTGTGCTGGCTGAAGCGCGCCGCGGCCATGTCGGCGAAGCGCTGCTCGCGCGTGGCCCAGAGCGTGGCCAGCGAGGCCAGGCTGGCGCTGGCCACCGCCGCCGGCAGCGCCAGCCAGCCCAGCTCGTCCTGATGCCAGGCGGCCAGCGCGCCGCCGGGCACGCACAGCAGCGTCAGCGCCATCAGCAGGCGCAAGCACAGCCGGCGCAGCGCCTGGGCCTCGGCCTCGTCGCGGGCCAGCGGCAGCGCGAACTCGTAGCGGCCGCAGCCCAGCACCGCCAGATTGGTCGCCACCGAGGCAAAGAGCTGGAAGCGGCCGAACTCCTCCGGGCTGTAGAGCCGCGTCAGCAGCGGGCCCAGCAGCAGCGGGATGGCCTGGGCCGCGGCGCTGCCCAGCAGCAGCAGCAGGCTGGCGCGCAGCAGTCCGGCCGGGGCCCGACCGGCCGGCGGCGCGGAAGACTCGCTCATCTCGGACCGGCTCAGGCGTCCGCGGCCAGCCCGGCCAGCGCTTCGGCCAGCGCCGCGACGACGCGGTCCTGGTCGGCCTCGGTCAGGTCCGGGCTCATCGGCAGACTCATCACGCGGGCGGCGGCGTCCAGGCTGCCGGGGCAGCAGTCGGGACAGCAGCCGGCGGCGTAGGCCGCCTGGTGGTGCAGCGGCTTCGGGTAGTGCACGGCGGTCGGGATGCCGGCGGCCTGCAGCGCGGCCTGCACCTTGGCCCGCTCCGGCACGAACACGGTGTACTGGCCCCAGACGCAGTCGCGGTCCGGCCGCACGGTCAGCAGGCCGAAGCCGGGATGCTGCGCGGCCAGCGGCGCCAGCAGCGCGTGGTAGCGCGCGCCCAGCTCGCGCCGACGCTGCAGTTCCCACTCGAAGCGCGGCAGCTTGGCCAGCACGACCGCGCACTGGATCGTGTCCATGCGTCCGCCCACGCCGACGCGGGTGTGCGTGTAGCGCGCGCTCTGGCCGTGCACCCGGATCTCGCGCGCGGCCTGGGCCAGCGCGTCGTCGTCGGTGAAGAGCGCGCCGCCGTCGCCGTAGCAGCCCAGCGGCTTGCTCGGGAAGAAGCTGGTGCAGCCGATCGTGCTGGTCGCGCCGCTGCGCCGGCCCTGGTAGGTGGCGCCGAAGCTCTGCGCCGCGTCCTCCACCACCGGCAGGCCGTGGCGCGCGGCGATCGCGTTGATGTCAGTCATGTCGGCGACCTGGCCGTACAGGCTCACCGGCATGATCGCGCGCGTCTTCGGCGTGATCGCCGCCTCGATCAGTCGCGGGTCGATGTTGCAGGTGTCGGGCTCGATGTCGACGAAGACCGGCTGCGCGCCCAGCAGCGCGATCACCTCGGCGGTTGCCGCAAAGGTGAAGGGCGTGGTGATCACCTCGTCGCCCGCCTTCACGCCCAGCGCCATCAGCGCGATCAGCAGCGCCTCGGTGCCGCTGGAGACGGTCACGCAGTGCTTCGTGCCGGCAAACGTCGCCAGCGCGGCCTCGAGCGCCTTCACCTCCGGCCCCATGATGTACTGGCCGTGATCGAGCACGCGATGGATCGCCGCGTCGATGTCGGTCTTCAGCGCGGCGTAGGGGGTCTTGAGGTCGATGAATTGCATGGGCAGTGTGCTCAACGAAAGGCCGCTTCGCAGGCCATCCAGGTGTCAGGTTGTTGGAGACGCAAGTCGGAGAGAGGCTCGACGGTTCGGCTGATCTCGCCGAAACACCAGGGCAGCAGGCCGTGGTCGTCCTCCTCCAGCAGTTCGGCGATGAGTGCCGGTGCGGATCCGCCGGCATCCAGTGCGCGCTCGACCGTCCTTTTCAGGCGCCGAAACGTCTTGCTGTGTCCGACCGTCACTTCCCGGCGGTCCAGTGCCAGCAGGCGTACGGTTTCCAGCCCTTTCGGAGAGCGCTGATCCGATTGGGCATCGTAGCGTGCCTTGATCAGGCCAGACTCCGGCTCGAAGTCCAGGTGTTCCCATGGATCGTCCACGGTCGGGTCGATCAGCAGCGGGGCGCCATTCAGCATCGGAAACTGGTCGCCCTTCTTGCGGTTGCATGTCGTGCAGCACAGCAGCAGGTTCAGCCAGTGGAACGCATGGGTCGGGTAGTGCTTCTTGGGACGGAAATGCTCGATGTCGCAGCCGTGCGAGTCGGTGCAGTACATGCAGCGCCAGTGCGGGCCGCTCATGGTGCGCAATGTGTCCAGCACGCCAGTCAGGGCCTTGCGCTGGCGGGCATTGCGCCACTCGCGTTCGATGTCGAGGGTGCGTTGTTCCTGCGCGTTGTCGGCGCGTTCCTGGCAGCGGGCCAGAAAGGCGCTGGTCCGGGCGGGCAGAGGCGGGCGCGTGAGGCGGCGCATCGCTCAGGGCTCTTCGTCCGGGTTGATGTACTGGCGCAGTCGTTCCAGTTCCACCTGTTCGGCCTGGGTCAACTTGCCGCCTGCGCGCTGCTTGGTGCGCAGGTCCGCAAAGGCCGACCGGGCTTCGACGGCCACGGGCGATCGGGTGTTCTGCAAGCCGAATGCTGCGGAGCGCAGGATCGTGTCCGGCCGCGACGAGATCACCTCCTGATATTCCTCCGCCGTCAGCGCCCGGGCCGGCTCGTCGCTGCCGGGCTCGGGCAGCACGAACAGGCCGTTCGGATCGGCCGCCTGGCAGATCAGCGGGCTGTGGCTGGTGACGATGAACT
This sequence comes from Sphaerotilus sp. FB-3, assembly GCF_023706025.1. Lineage (NCBI taxonomy): Bacteria > Pseudomonadati > Pseudomonadota > Betaproteobacteria > Burkholderiales > Sphaerotilaceae > Sphaerotilus > Sphaerotilus sp. FB-3. The sequence goes on from NZ_BQWE01000005.1 coordinate 50,485, forward strand.
GGATGTTCGGGAAATGGCGCTTCAGCCAGAAACCGATCTCCCGCTGCCACTCGGGATGCAGATGGGCGTCGATCTCGTCGATCAGCACGACGCCGGCCGGTTTCAGGAACAGCCGCCCCTCGTCATCCCGTCCGGTCAGATCGTCCGTGCCGCAGGCGTTGACCATGTGACGCAGGATGTCGGCGAGCAGGGCCAGCGCAGCGCGGTAGCCGTCGCTCATGTCGGCCCAGGACAGCGCATTTCCCTCGCGGTCCTTCAGCCACAGCCCGTCGGAATCGACCCGATCGACGGTGATCTGATTGGGCAGGAAATCGTCGTTGAGCAGTTCGAGAACGATGGCGAGCGTGGCCTCGGCCTCAGGCTTCTGTTCCAGTCGCTTGTAGTTCAGATTGCGGAGCCAGCGATCAACTTCTACGAGCGATGCCGTTTCCTGGAACAAGGTGACAAACCGTTCGATGACCGGCGCGGTCATCAGGTCGGACATGTCCGGCGCTGCCCGGGAGATTCTGCGAAATGGCCCGTACCCGCAGGAAAACCCATCTATCGGATGCGAATCGAATACACCCATGGCGTCTGGCATGAGAACACCGCCCACTCTTGCAGGGTGCTCGACGATCTCGATGTGTGCCCGATGGCCTGTGCTGCCATGTGCGATGGCGTGTAGCTCGATTCTTCCGTCGCCCGCTCCTGAGCGAACCCAGCCGCGAAAGCTGGGCTGTAGTGCCGCCCGGATGTTTTCTGCGAGGACCAGTGCCATCGCCTTCAGCACCGTGCTCTTGCCCGACCCGTTGTCCCCGGTCAGCACCGTCCAGCCGGCGTACTGTCCCTGGCCGCGGTCGAAGCTGAACTCCAGCTCCCGGAAGCCGCGGATGTTCTCCAGCCGGATCGTGTCGATGTACATGGCGCAGTGGATGAGCGGAGGAAGGCGGAGGAAAAAGGCGCGTGCAGCAGGCGCCCGAGGATTGTTGCAGAGCGCCCCGATCCGACTGGCTCAGGCGGCTCGCCGGCGCCGCCAGCGGCGCACTCCGAGCCCGAGCAGCGCCACGACCCAGGGCAGCAGCGCCAGCAGCAGCGGCGTGCCCCAGTCCATCGCCTGCAGCTCGTCTGCCGAGGGGAAGGGGCTGCCGACGAACTGGTGAAGCCGCTCGCGGTGCCAGCGCTGCCCGGCCAGCGCGAGCTGGGTCTGGGTCCAGAAGGCCAGCGCCAGGGTGGCGGCCAGGATCAGGAGCCGGCGCCATGGGCTGAACACGGTGGCAAGGGGCATGGCGTCAGGGCAGCTCGACTCGTCGCTGAGGAGACGACAGGCCCGCCTTGGCGAGTCGCCGGGCTTCCGCGCTGTGGGGCAGGATGCGGATGGCCCCGGTCATGGCCAGCCAGCGGTAGGCCGAGACCTCGTGTTCGAGACGGCGCAAAGGCTCGAAGGCGGGCTGGTTCAGTTTGTCTTTCAGCCAGGCCAGCTTGTCGAGCATCTTCTGCACTTCTCCTGTGCTGGATGCCGGGTGGGCTTCCAGCCAGACCAGACGTTCCTGGCCCGACTCACCGCGCATGCCGATGCCGTAGTCCCACCGGGCTGCCGTGGGCTCGCTGGCCAGAAGGCAGGCATCCAGATCGACGCTTGCCGTGTGGCGGTGACCTGGCTTCAGCGCCACGCCCGGACGGTATTCACCCTTGACGGCGCTCAGCCCGGGTTGCGGCTCCAGTTCCGCATGGCGGCAGGCGTGCTCGAAGTCGGACGGGGCTTGCCCGGATCGAGCGCTGGCTTGGCGACGGGTGGCCATCAGATCGAGGTTCCGGTGCGGACTGCTGCGCGGTTCACGGCGGTGGCGATGGTGGCGTTCACGCGGGATGAGAAGCCGGTGATGCCGCCCCATTCGGATTCGGCCTGCTCCAGCGCTCCCGGGTCCAGCGCCGAGATGTCCCGGACTGGACTCTGGCGGTCGAAGAAGTAGACACGGTAATCCTTCGACAGGGCGGCTTGAGCCAGTTTCTTGGCGGAGTCCTCTGCCTTCAGGCTGAACAGGTCGCGGATGTCTTTTTCCGTGGCTCCAAGCTGCTTGAACTCCTGTATGGCCCAGATCATTTCCAGCACGACCGGCGAATGGGTCGAAATGACGACCCGATAGCCTCGCCGCATCAATTCCAGAACCAGCAGCAGCACGGCGGAGATGCCTTGGGGGTGCAGGCCCATTTCCGGCTCTTCGAGCACCACCCATTCGATCACCTCGTCCTGGCTTGCGCCTGACATGCGCTGAGGGTTGGGGACTTGGCACAGCCAGTATAGGCCCATCAGCAGCGGCGTGAATTCGCGCTGACCGGCAGACCAAGACAAGAAGCCTAGCGCTTTGGACTGGCCATCCAGCTGCAGCGCCAGACGCTTCGTGAAGTTCGACTCGTCGATCAGTAGCTTGCCACCACCAAAAAGATGCTGGTGGATCGGGGTGCGCAGACTCTTGTTGAGCTTCCGCGGGGAGGGGAACAGTTCTCCCTGGGCACCGAATTCGTTCTGGATCAGGTCATGCACGGCATCGCTAAAAACGCGAAGGGTGTAGGGATCGCCGTAATTGAACTGCCCGAAATTCTGAGACACGCCGCCTGGCAGACTCATGACGCGCTGCGCAGGAATATAAAAAAGCCGTTCGTGCTTGATGCGACTCTTGGGCGCCTTTCCGGGCGAGGCATAGTCCGGCAGGTTGATCTTCTTGCCGTTCCAGGTCAGCGCGGAGGTTTCCGCGTTCCAGGCCCCGGCCATGCCGCCGCCAAAATAGCCTTCCAAGAAGGCTTCGGCCCTTCCTGCCACATTGACGTTGTGATGGCGGAAGGTGTCGTGAATGTGATCGCGGTCGATCAGCAGCTTGAGTGTTTGTAGAAAGATGCTTTTGCCAGTAGCCTGCGGGCCGACGATCACGGTCAGGTCGCCGAAGGTCACATCGGCCGACAGGATCGGCCCAAGATGCTCGATTTGCAGGCGAGGAGCGGCCGCCGGTCTGGTGACGCGAGCCCGCTTGCTCGTGATGGCAGGCGCTGCTTGTGGGTTTAGGGAGTCGTTCGTCATCCGTCACTCCACCATGATCACCACGTCGCCGACGAGCCGATACCGCTCCCCCGTCGCCGGACAGCTGGCCTCGCCCTCGCCGCGCACCGGCAGGCCCAGGCGTTCGCCGTGGCGGCTCATCCAGCCGATGCGCCTGGCCGGCACGCCGACCATCAGCGCGAAGGCCGGCACGTCGCGGTTGACCACGCTGCCGGCGCCGATGAAGGCGTGTTCGCCCACCGTGGTGCCGCAGACGATCGTGCAGTTGGCGCCCAGCGTGGCGCCGCGCTTCACGACGGTGCGCAGGTATTCGCTCTTGCGCGACACCGCCGCGCGCGGGTTGTAGACGTTGGTGAAGACGACGCTGGGGCCGCAGAACACGTCGTCCTCCAGCGTCACCGCGTCGTAGACCGACACGTTGTTCTGGATCTTCACGCCCGAGCCGATGACCACGTCGTTGCCGACGAAGACGTTCTGGCCGAGCGAGCAGTTCTCGCCGATGCGCGCGCCGGCGCAGACGTGGCTGAAGTGCCAGACCCGGGTGCCGGGCCCGAGCTGGGCGCCGTCGTCGATGATCGCGGTGTCGTGGTGCCAGGCGGGTGCGTCCATGTCGGTTCTCCGGATCGAGGGGGGATCAGAACACCAGCGGCAGGCCGACGCGCACGCCGTCGCGCGCCGAGCGGTAGGCGGCGATCAGCACCTCCAGCGAGCGCAGGCCGCTGTAGCCGTCGACCTCGGCATGGGCCTCGCCGCGCAGCGTGTCGATGACGTTGGCGTAGTAGAGCGGGTGGCCGAAGCCGTAGACCGAGGTGGTGGCGTAGCTGGCGGCCTTGATCTGCTCGTCTTCGGGGCGGGGCGTGTCGAACTCCCAGTGCTGGATGTCGTTCACCGCCACGCCGCCGATGCGCACCGTGCCGCGCTCGCCCAGCACCGTGATCGAGCCCTCGAGGTTCTTCGGGTAGGTCAGCATCGTCACGTTGATGCTGGCGAGTCCCCCGGCGCGCAGGCGCAGGCTCATCACGCCCGAATCCTCGGCCTCGATGTCGCGGCCCTGCGTCGCGGTGTAGGCATGCACGTTGTCGACCGGGCCGACCAGCCAGTCGACCATGTCCACGTAATGGCTGGCCTGGTTCATGAAGGCGCCGCCGTCCATGTCCCAGCGGCCGCGCCACGGCGCTTCGTCGTAGTAGCTCTGCGGCCGGGTCCAGAAGACGTTGACCGTGACCATGTGGATGCGGCCGAAGCGCTTGTCGTCGATCGCCTTCTTGAGCAGCTGCATCGTCGCGTTCAGGCGGTTCTGCTTGACGACGAAGAGCTTCACGCCGGCGTCGCGGCACTCGCGCACCATCGCCATGCCCTCGTCCCACTTGGTGGCCATCGGCTTTTCGGAGAGCACATGGCGGCCGGCGCGCGCGGCGCGGATCGCTTGCTGCGGATGCAGGCCGCTGGGCGTGGTCAGCACGACGATGTCGGCATCGACTTCAGCCAGCATCGCCTCCAGCGAGGTGAAGGCGCGTGCGCCGGTCTGCGCGGCGGCGGCCGCGGCGCGTTCGGGCAGCCTGTCGCAGACGGCCACCAGCTCGGCGCGGTCGGCATGCTGCGCCAGCGCGCCGAAATGGTTCTTCGCGATGCGGCCGCAGCCCACCAGGGCGAAGCGGATCTTGCGGTCGGTGATGGGGAAGGCGACGGTCATGGTGGCAAAACAGGCGGCAGAGGCGCCGCGAAGGGGCGGCGGGGCGGTCGATCGATTTTAGGCGGCGGCCCGGGCGGGCCTAGAATCGCCGCGAAATCCTTCCCTCCACACGACACCCGCCTGCCGCGCCCGCCGCGGCCGGGCCGAGCCGAGCCGACGATGAGCCACGCCGCCCCCACTCCCGTTCCCGCCGACGACAACCAGCTGATCGCCGAACGCCGCGAGAAACTCAGCCAGATCCGCGCCCAGGGCGTCGCCTTCCCGAACGACTTCAAGCCGCGTGACCACGCCGCCGACCTGCTGGCCGCCGCCGAAGGCCGTGACAACGAGGCGCTGGAGGCCGCGCCGATCAGCGCCTGCATCGGTGGCCGCATGATGCTCAAGCGCGTCATGGGCAAGGCCTGCTTCGCCACGCTGCAGGACGGCACCGGCCGCATCCAGCTCTACATCACCCAGGACAATGTCGGCCCCGAGAAGCTGGCCGACTTCAAGCGCTGGGACCTGGGCGACATCCTCGGCGCCGAGGGCACGCTCTTCCGCACCAAGACCGGCGAGCTGTCGATCAAGGTCACCTCGATCCGCCTGCTGACCAAGGCGCTGCGCCCGCTGCCCGACAAGTTCCACGGCATGACCGACCAGGAACAGAAGTACCGCCAGCGCTATGTCGACCTGATCACCGACGACGCCGCGCGCGCGCGCTTCCGCGCCCGCTCCAAGGCGGTGTCGAGCATCCGCGAGTTCATGATCGACAACGGCTTCCTCGAGGTCGAGACGCCGATGCTGCATCCGATCCCGGGCGGCGCCAACGCCAAGCCCTTCATCACGCACCACAACGCGCTCGACCAGGAGATGTTCCTGCGCATCGCGCCGGAGCTGTATCTGAAGCGCCTGCTGGTCGGCGGCTTCGAGCGCGTGTTCGAGATCAACCGCAACTTCCGCAACGAAGGCATCTCGGTCCGGCACAACCCGGAATTCACGATGATGGAGTTCTATGCGGCGTACTGGAACCATCATGACCTGATGGACTTCACCGAGAACCTGCTGCGCCAGGCCGCGATCGCCGCCACCGGCGCAGCCCGCGTGACCTACGCCGGCAAGGAAGTCCACCTCGACGAGCCCTTCGCCCGCCTGTCGGTGCGCGACTCGCTGGTGGTGCACGCCGGCCTCTCGCCAGCCGAGGCCGACGACGCCGACGCGATCCACGCCAGGCTGAAGTCGCTCGGCGAGGAGCCGCCGAAGCACTGGGGCCTGTCGCAGCTGCAGTTCGGCCTGTTCGAGGCAGCGGTCGAGGAGAAGCTCTGGCAGCCGACCTTCATCATCGACTATCCGGTCGAGGTCTCGCCGCTGGCGCGGGCGTCGGACACCAACCCGACGATCACCGAGCGCTTCGAGCTGTTCATCACCGGCCGCGAGTACGGCAACGGCTTCTCCGAGCTGAACGACGCCGAGGACCAGGCCGCGCGCTTCCAGTCGCAGGTCGCCAACAAGGAGGCCGGCGACGACGAGGCCATGTTCTTTGATGCCGACTTCATCCGCGCGCTGGAATACGGCATGCCGCCGGCCGGCGGCTGCGGCATCGGCATCGACCGCCTGATCATGCTGCTGACCGACTCGCCCAGCATCCGCGACGTGATCCTGTTCCCGGCGCTGCGCCGCGAGGGCTGAGTCGCGTGGACATCGGCGTCATCGGCATCGGCAACATCGGCCTGGGGCTGGCGCAGCGCCTGATCGATCGCGGCCACGGCGTCAACGTGCGCGACCTGCGCAAGGTGCCCGAGCGCATCGCCGCGAAGTCGGGCGCGCGGGTGCTGCCGACGCCGGCGGCGGTGGCCGAGTCCTGCGAGCTGCTGATCATCGCGGTGGTCGACGCGGCGCAGGTCGACGAGGTGCTGTGCGGCCCGGGCGGCGTGCTGTCGGCGCCGCCGGTCGACGTGATGATCTGCAGCACCATCGCGCCGGCCGAGGTCGAGCGCTTCGCGCGGCTGGTGCGCGCGCGCGGCGCCGAGCTGCTGGACGCGCCGGTCTCCGGCGGTCCGCTCAAGGCGCGCAACGGCACGCTCAGCCTGATGCTGGCCTGCGCCGAGGCGGCGCGGCTGCGGCACTCCGCGGTGCTGGCCGATCTGGCCGGCTGCACTTTCCTGGTCAGCGACAAGCCTGGCGACGCGGCCCGGGTCAAGCTGATCAACAACCTGCTGGCCGGCGTGCATCTGGTGGCGGGCGCCGCGGCGCTGGCCACCGGCGAGCGCATGGGGCTGGACCCGCGCCTGCTGCAGCAGGTGATCTCGGCCAGCTCGGGGCAATCCTGGATCACCGACGACCGGATGCCGCGAGCGCTCGACGGCGACCATGCGCCGCGCGCGCACATGCAGATCCTGACGAAGGATCTGACGCTGGCGCTGCAGATGCTGCAGGCCGCCGGCGAGCGTTCGCCCTTCGGCGAGGCGGCGCTGGCGGCCTTTCGCACCGCCTGCTCGACCGGTCTGGCCGAGCATGACGACGGTGCGGTGCTGGAGCTGTTCCGGCGTCGGCAGCTGGCCGCGCCGGGCGGATGAGCGACGACGCCGTCGCTCAGCCTGGCTGGAATCAGCGCAGCGTCGGCGTGCTGCCGGCGGTGCTGCGCGCCTTGGCGGCCGGTCGCACCCGCACCGCGGCGGGCTCGTCGGCATGCAGACGCTCGAACTCGCCGCTGGCCTGGGCCTCGCGCAGCTCGGCGATCACTTCGGCGCGGTTCTTCGGCGTTCCGACATGTTCATGCTCGAAACTGCGCGGGCTCTCGTCGGCCAGGGCGGCACCCGACAGCGTCGCGGCGGCCAGCAGGGCGATCAGGGCGGGCAGGGTCTTGGTGGTCTTGGTGGGGGTCATGGTGGGTCTTCCTTCGTGAGTGCTGTCCATGTCCGTGACTGTATTGAGATGAAATACGTTTATAAATCGCTAAATATTCAATGAAACATTCCTGATAAATAAACAATTGAGCCGGGAATTTCTGGAATTCCTTGAGCCATGCGTCCGGCGCTTGCCGGACACTGTCCATTGCTGTTGGCAGCGTCGGGGGGCCGTGGATGCCGTATCCCGCGGCGGCGCTGCCTGGAGTCGATCGATGAATGCCACATCCCTGTCCGGACCGACGCTGGAGGAGCTGGGTGCCACGCTGTGGCGCGAGCTGGCTGGCGCCGCTCAGGACCGCGCCCATGAATGGCGCCAGCCGGTGCTGGCCACCGTCTGTCCGGAGTTCGGGCCGCAGGCGCGCACCGTGGTGCTGCGCGAGGTCGATGTCGCCTCGCGCACGCTGCTGCTCTACACCGACGCCCGCTCGCCCAAGGTGGCGCAGTTGCAGGCCGATCCGCGTGCGCAGCTGCTGTGCTGGTCGCGGACGCTGGGCTGGCAGCTGCGGCTGGGCGGGCGCATCCTGGTCAGCACCGAAGGGCTGTACGTGACCTCGCGCTGGGCGCTGCTGCGCCATACCCGCGCCGCGCAGGACTATCTCTCGCCGCTGAGCCCGGGCCAGCCCTTCGACGACAGCGGCGCGAAGACCGATGGCGATGTCGAGGGCGAGGGCGAGGGCGAGGGCGAGGGCGAGGCCGAAGCGTCGCTCGACCGTTCGCGCGGCCAGCGCGCGCACTTCGCGGTGATGCGCCTGCGGGTCGAGCGCATGGACTGGCTGTCCCTGGATCCGCAGGGGCATCGCCGTGCGGTGTTCGATGCGCGCGACGCCGCACTGTCCGGACGCTGGTGCGCGCCCTGAGGATCAGCCCGGCGGCGTGCGCGTCCGCGCTGCTGCGGTGACAATCCGGCATCGCGCCCTGCGGCGCCCTTGTCTTGCCGAGATCCACCGTGTCCGCCTCGCCCCTGCTGCCTGTCGATCCTCCGCCGTCGCTGCCCGCGCGGCTGCCTGCCGCGCCTGACGAGCTGGCGCTGCGCCTGGGCTATGCCGGGCTGCTGCCCTTCGGCTTCGGGGCGCTGCTGTCGATGGTGGTGCGTGCCGATGTGCAGCCCTATGTGCTGCTGTCGCTGGCGGTCTATGCCGGCATCATCGTGTCCTTCCTGGGCGGCATTCACTGGGCGCTGGCGATGCTGGTGCTGGCGGTGCCGCACCGCCGGTTGTGGACCGGCGTCACGCTGTCGCTGCTGGCCTGGGTGTCGGTGGTGATGCCGCCGGCCTCCGGGCTGGTGATCCAGGCGGTGCTGCTGATCGCCTGCTATCTGATCGACCGGCGGGTCTATCCCGCCGCCGGCCTGTCGAAATGGCTGACGCTGCGTTTCCGGCTCACCGCGGTGGCTGCGCTGAGCTGCTTCCTGGCCGCAGCCCAGGCCTGATCTCCGAACCGACCGCGCCCCGCATGATCCGACTTCATCTGGAGATCGACGATCTCCGCAGCCACCATTACCGCGTCACGATGACGCTGCCGCATCCGGCCCCGCGCCAGCGCCTGTCGCTGCCGGCGTGGATTCCGGGCAGCTATCTGGTGCGCGAATTCGCCCGTCACCTGAGCGGGCTGAAGGCCAGCCAGGGCCGCCGCGAGGTGGCGCTGACGCAGATCGACAAGCACACCTGGGAGGCCGACTGCAGCGGCCGCGGCGCGCTGACGCTGAGCTGGCGGGTCTACGCCTTCGACAGCTCGGTGCGCTGCGCCTGGCTGGACGCGCAGCGCGGCTTCTTCAACGGCACCGGCGTCTTCCTGCGTGCCGAGGGCCGCGAGGCCGACGAGCACCGGGTCACGCTGGGCGCCCTGCCCGAGGGCTGGCAGGTGGCCACCGGCCTGCCCGAGGTGGCGCCGGGCGAGTGGTCGGCGCCCGACTACGACGCGCTGATCGACCATCCCTTCGAGCTGGGCGCCTTCTGGCGCGGCCGCTTCACCGCCTGCGGCACCGAGCATGAGTTCGTCGTCGCAGGCGCCCTGCCGGGTTTCGACGGCGAGCGCCTGCTGGCCGACACCAAGAAGATCTGCGAGGCGCAGATCCGCTTCTGGCACGGCCGCGACGACGGGTGCGACCCGCCGCCCTTCGAGCGCTATGTCTTCATGCTCAACGCCACCGACGACGGCTACGGCGGCCTGGAGCACCGCAACAGCACCGCGCTGATCTGCACCCGCCGCGACCTGCCGCGCCGCGGCGACGCCAGCAGCGCCGACGGCTATGTCACGCTGCTGGGCCTGATCAGCCACGAGTATTTCCACACCTGGAACGTCAAGCGCCTGAAGCCGCGCGAGTTCGCCGCCTACGAGCTGCAGCGCGAGAACTACACGCGGCTGCTGTGGTTCTTCGAGGGCTTCACCAGCTACTACGACGACCTGTTCCTGGTGCGCACCGGCCTGATCGACGAGGCGCGCTATCTGCGCCTGGTCGCGCGCACCGCCAACCAGGTGCTGGGCACGCCGGGCCGGCGGGTGCAGAGCGCCGCGGCCGCCAGCTTCGACGCCTGGGTCAAGTACTACCGCCCGGACGAGAACAGCGCCAACGCCACCGTCAGCTACTACACCAAGGGCGCGCAGATCGCGCTGTGCCTGGACCTGACGCTGCGCGCGGCCGGGCGCGGCTCGCTCGACGAGGTGATGCGCGAGCTGTGGCGCGCCAGCGGCGGCGGCCCCATCGGCGAGGACGACATCCTGGCCGCGCTGCGCCGGGTGGGCCGGCGCGACTTCGCGCCCGAGATCGCCGCCTGGGTGCACGGCACGGACGAGCTGCCGCTGGCCGAGCTGCTGCCCGCGCTGGGCGTCGACCTGCGCCGCGAGCGCCCGCTGCTGCAGCAGCGCCTGGGCGCGCGGCTCAACGAGGCGACCGCCGGGCTGAAGGTGCAGTCGGTGCTGGCGGGCGGGCTCGCCGAGGCCGCCGGCCTGTCGGCCGGCGACGAGATCCTGGCGCTGGGCGACTGGCGTGTCGTCAAGCCGGAAGACCTCACGCTCTACGGCGCCTTCGAGCAGCCGCTGCCGCTGCTGGTGGCGCGTGACCGCCGGCTGCTGCACCTGACGCTGCCGCAGGGGCGCGAGGTCGAGGGTGCGGTGGCGCTGTCGCTGCAGGGCAAGCCGGCGGCCGCGGTGCGTCGCCGCCGCGGGGCGTGGCTGACTCGCGCCGGCGCCTGAGCCGCGCGCACCGATGCGCAGGCTGAGGCTGCTGGCGGCGCTGGGCGCGGCGGTCCTGGGCCTGCATGCGCTGCTGCTGGTCTGGTTCGGCGAGCGCCTGCGGGCGTCGACCGCGCCGGATCCGGCGATCGAGCGCCTGTCGGCGGTCTACACCCGCGAGATCGCCCAGAGCCTGCCGCCGGTGGCTGCTGCCGCCGCCGCACCCCGGTCGGCCGCCCGCCCGCAGGCGGCGCCGGACGCGCCAGCCGCACCTGCGCCGCAGCCTGATCGGCCTGAGCCGCTGGAGCCGCCCGAAGCACCGGCCTCCGCGCCGCTGCTGGCCGATGCCGCCGAGATCAGCGTGTCCGCCGAGCCCCCGCCGGCCTCGGCCGGACCGCAGTCGCCCGACTTCGATCCGCTGGCCGCGCCGGGCAGCGTCGCGGCGGCTCCGCCGGGGGCCGTGGTCACGGCTGCGGCTGGAGCGAGCGCGCCGGCCGCGGCGGCGTCCGGCCCGGCCTTCGAGTGGCCGGCCTCGACCCGGCTGCGCTACACGCTGACCGGCTGGTACCAGGGCGAGGTGCACGGCGAGGCCCAGGTCGAGTGGCTGCGCTCGGGCGAACGCTACCAGGTCCATCTCGAGGTCTCGGTCGGGCCGAGCCTGGCGCCGCTGATGTCGCGGCGCATGAGCAGCGAGGGCCGCATCACGCCCGAGGGCCTGCGCCCGCAGCGCTACGAGCAGGAGACGCGCCAGATCGTCGGCCGCGACCGGCGGGTGCTGATGAGCCTGGACGGCGAGGGCGTGCAGCTGGCCGACGGCCGGCGCATGCCGGCACGTGCCGACGTGCAGGACAGCGCCAGCCAGTTCATCCAGATGGTCTGGCTGTTCTCGACCCGGCCCGAGCTGCGCCAGCCCGGCCAGCAGATCGAGTTCGACCTGGCGCTGCCGCACCGGGTGCGGCGCTGGGTCTACGAGGTCGGCGCCCGGGTGCCGGTGAACACGCCGCTGGGCCCGCTCGAGACGCTGCATGTGCGGCCGGTGCCGATCACCACCGCGCTGCCCGAGGCCGCGGCCGAGGCGGTGCGCCGTGGCGGCAGCCTGCTCAGCGCGCAGATCTGGTATGCGCCGACGCTGCAGATGCTGCCGGTGCGCATCCGCATCGAGCAGGACACCAGCACCTGGCTCGATCTGCAGCTGTCGGAGGTGCCGCGGCAGGCGGGTTCGCCCGCAGCGACAAAATAGAACGGTCGTTCTATAGTCTCGCCTGCTGCGGTGCAGCATGGTGCTGTACCGTTCCCCGTCCCCCTCGCTCAGGATCTCCCGCCATGACCGAACGCACCTACGAGAACATTCTTGTCGAGACCCGCCCGGGCAGCGGCGCCCAGGCGCTGTCCTACGGCTGGATCACGCTGAACCGGCCCAAGGCGCTCAACGCGCTCAACGATGGCCTGATGGACGAGCTGGGCGAGGCGCTGCTGGCCTTCGATGCCGACGACTCGATCGCCTGCGTGGTGGTCACCGGCAGTGAGAAGGCCTTTGCCGCCGGCGCCGACATCTCGGTCATGCATCCGTTCGACTTCCCGAACGCCTTCCGCAAGGGCCTGATCTCGCGCAACTGGGACACCATCCGCCAGGTGCGCAAGCCGATCATCGCGGCGGTCTCGGGCTTCGCGCTGGGCGGCGGCTGCGAGGTGGCGATGGCCTGCGACTTCATCATCGCGGCCGACAACGCGAAGTTCGGCCAGCCGGAAATCAAGCTGGGCATCATTCCCGGCGCCGGCGGCACGCAGCGCCTGCCGCGTGCGGTGGGCAAGAGCAAGGCGATGGACCTGGCGCTGACCGGCCGCATGATGGACGCGGCCGAGGCCGAGCGCGCCGGCCTGGTCTCGCGGGTCGTGCCGCTGGCCGAGCTGCATGCCGAGGCCGCGAAGGCCGCCGAGGCGATGTGCGGCTACTCGCTGCTGGCGCTGATGGCGACCAAGGAAAGCGTCGATCGCGCCTTCGAGTCGCCGCTGTCGGAAGGCCTGCTGTTCGAGCGCCGGCTGTTCCACGCGCTGTTCTCCAGCGCCGACCAGAAGGAGGGCATGGGCGCCTTCCTCGAGAAGCGCGCACCGGGCTTCACCCACCGCTGAACCGGCGGTTCGACGCGGCGCGCCGTGGTACGGCACGGTGCGGCGCTTTTTCGGCGATTGAAATGATAAATCCGTCACTATAGTGGCGGCTTTTGTCCTGCCGATCCGCCGGAGGTGCGATCGGCCTCGCCGAGGTCTGCCGTGCTGTCGCGCTTTCTTCCTGCCCTGGTCCTGCTGTCCGCTTCGTGCTTGCCGGCCGTGGCGGCACCTTCTGCCGGCGAACGCGCCGTGCTGCCGTCCGAGGCCCGCCAGGCGATGCTGCAGCGCCACAACGAGTGGCGCCTGCATGCCGGGGTTCGGCCGCTGACCTGGTCGGACGAGATGGCGCGTGCGGCCGGGCAGTGGGCGCTGCAGCTCGAGCGCGGTCGCGGCCAGCCCTGCGAGGCCCAGCCCAGTCCGGACCTGCACATCGGCGAGAACATGTACTGGTCCAGCGCCTACCGCTGGAAGGATGGCCGCACCGCGCTGCAGCCGCTGGACCCGGCCTATGTCGTCGACCAGTGGGCGCAGCAGGGCGCCGATCTGGATCCCGAGACGCGCCAGTGCCGGCCGGGCCGGGTCTGCAGCCACTACCAGCAGCTGGTCGCGCCGTCGGCGCGCGAGGTCGGCTGCGCGCGGCTGGTCTGCCCGGCGCTCGATCAGGTCTGGATCTGCCAGTACCGGCTCGGCTGAGCCGGCTTCAGGACCTGGCCAGCGCCGCCAGCCGTTTCTCGATCTCGGCGGCGGGAATCGCGCCGGGCGCGCGGGTGCCGTCCTCGAAGACGATCGCCGGCGTGCCGTTGACCTTGTGCTTGCGCGCCAGCGCCGCGTTGCGCTCGATCGCCGAGGCGTCGCACTGGCCCATCACCCGCGGCGGGGCGACGCCGTCGACCATCCAGCCGCGCCAGGCGGCGGTGCTGTCCTTGGCGCACCAGATCGAGCGGGCCTTGTCGGCCGAGTCGCCGCCCAGGATCGGGATGACGAAGTTGTAGACCGTCACGTCCTTCACGTTGATCAGGTCCTTTTCCAGCCGCTTGCAGTAGCCGCAGTTCGGGTCGCCGAAGACGGCGATGCGGCGCTTGCCGTTGCCGTTCTTCCAGACGATGGCGTCCTTCAGCGGCAGCGAGGCGAAGTCGATCGCGGTCAGCTTGTCGATGCGCTCCTGCGTCAGGTCCTTGCGGGTGGCGGTGTCGATGATCGAGCCCTGGATCAGGTAGGCGCCCTTGGCATCGGTGTACATCACCTCGGTGCCGAGGCGCAGCTCCCACAGGCCGGCCACCGGCGCCGGGCGCACCTCGTCGATCTTCGGCAGGTTCTGGAAGCGCTCGGCCAGGGTCTTGCGGATGACGTTCTCGTCGGCCCGTGCGGCCGGCGCGGCCGCGAGCAGGGCCAGCGCCAGGGCGCCGAGGCCGGTGGCGAAGGCGGGGAAAGCAGGGCGCGGCAGCTTCATGGAGGGTCCTTGGTGGGATCGGTGCGGGGAGAGGCCAGAGGGTAGAGGGCCGGGAGGTCAGGCGTCGAGCGCCCGGGCGGTCAGCCAGCGCTTGAGCGGGCCGAGCTGCTGGACCAGAGTCATTCCGTGGTTGCGCAGTTCCCTGAGCGGCGGCGCGGGCTGCGCGAACAGGTGCAGCAGGCCGTCGGTCAGCCGGCTCATCGCCAGCGTCGGCACGCTGCGCTCGCGGGCGTAGCGGCGCAGCAGGCGCTCGTCGCCGAGCGGGCGCCACGGTGCGGTGCGCCGCGCCTCGACCAGCACCTGCGCCAGCACCCGCACATCGGCCAGCCCCAGGTTCAGGCCCTGGCCGGCCAGCGGATGCACCGCATGCGCCGCATCGCCCAGCAGCACCCAGCCGGGGCCGCACCAGCGCGAGGCCTGACCGACCCGCAGCGGCCAGGCCGCGCGCGGCGACACCGGCTCGAGCCGGCCGGCAGCGCCGCCGGTGGCCTCCTGCAGCCGTGCGGCGAATTCGGCGTCGGACAGCGCCATCACCTGCTCGGCCTCGTCCTGCGGCAGCGACCAGACCAGGCCGTAGCCGTGGCCGGCCTGCGGCCGGTCGAAGGGCAGCAGCGCCAGGATGTCCGGATGGCGGAACCACTGCCGCGCCACGCCGTGGTGCGGCCGGTCGCTGAGCAGCCGCGCCGCCACGCCCAGGTGGCCGTAGGCGAAGGCCTCGAAGCCGGCGCCCAGCGCCTCGCGGGTGGCGGAGTCGCGGCCCTCGCAGATGGCGGTCAGCGCCGCCGGCGCGGGCTGCGTCAGCCGCTGCACATGCGGCGCGAAGCGCAGCGCCTCGCCGAGCACCTGCTCGAGCGCGGCGGCGTCGACGATCCAGGCCAGTTCGGCCACGCCCTGCTGCCAGGCGCTGAATTCCAGCGCGCCGCCGTCATCGCCGCGGATCTGCATGTCGCTCACCGCGGTGCGCGCGTCCTCGGGCAGCGCGTCCCAGACCCGCAGCTCGCGCAGCAGCGCCACCGCGCCGGCATTGAGCGCATAGGTGCGCACATCGGGCGCCGCATCGCGCCGGGGCGGGGCGGCCAGCAGGCCGACCTTCAGGCCCTCGCGCGACAGCGCCAGCGCCAGGCTGGTGCCGACCGGGCCGCCGCCGCGGATCAGCACATCGAGCGTCGAGGCGGAGGAGTGTCCGGAGCCGGCCGGACTGGAGGCGAAGGGAGGCACGAGCATGATGGGGCAAGATTGTAGGAACAGCCCGACCGAGATCCCGACAATGCCTTTCCCCGACACCTCCGCCCCCTTCGACGCTGACGACGGCAGCAGCGCCTTCACCGTGGCCGCGCTGCACCTGCATCCGGTCAAGTCCTGCGCGGGCCTGAGCGTGCCCGAGGCCCGGCTGGCCGCCACCGGCCTGGCCGGCGACCGCGAGTGGATGCTGGTCGATGCGGCGGGCGAGTTCGTCTCGCAGCGCGAACATCCGCGCATGGCGCTGATCCGCCCGGCGATCGCGGCCGACGCCAGCCTGCAGCTGCAGGCGCCGGGCCTCGCGCCGCTCCAGCTGCCGGCCGAGCCGCTGGGCGAGCGGCTGCGGGTGCGGGTCTGGGATGACGAGGTCGCCGCCCGCTCCGCCGGTCCGGGCGCCGCGCGCTGGTTCAGCGAATGCCTGGGCGAGCCGGTGCGGGCGGTGCGCTTCGAGGCCGGCCAGCGCCGGCTCTCCAGCCGCAAGTGGACCGGCGAGATCGAGGCCGAGAACGCCTTCTCCGACGGCTATCCCATCCTGGTGGTGTCGCAGGCGGCGCTCGACGAGCTCAACCGCCGCCTGGCCGCACGCGGGCAGCCGGCGGTGACGATGCAGCGCTTCCGGCCCAATCTGGTGCTGGCCGGCCTGGATGCGCATGCCGAGGACCATCTCGACGAGCTGCACATCGCCACGCCGGACGGCCCGGTGGTGCTGCGCCTGGTCAAGCCCTGCCCGCGCTGCCCGATCCCGAACATCGACCCCGACACCGCCGTGCCCGGCCACGAACCCGGCGACACGCTGGCGGGCTACCGGGCCGATCCGCGCGTCGGCGGCGCGATCAGCTTCGGCATGAACGCGGTCATCGTCGAGGGCGTCGGGCGGCGGCTGGCGGTGGGGCAGGGCGGGCGCGGCACGGTGCGTTTCTGAACGGACCGCGCCCCTACAATCGCGCATCCTTTCGCGCGGCCCGGCCGTGCCCCCTCCAAGAGATTGTCATCATGAGCCTCAAGTGCGGCATCGTCGGCCTGCCCAACGTCGGCAAGTCCACCCTCTTCAACGCCCTGACCAAGGCCGGCATCGCTGCCGAGAACTATCCGTTCTGCACCATCGAGCCCAATGTCGGCGTGGTCGAGGTGCCTGATCCGCGTCTGAACGGCCTGGCCGAGATCGTCAAGCCCGAGCGCATCCTGCCGGCCATCGTCGAGTTCGTCGACATCGCCGGTCTGGTGGCGGGCGCGAGCAAGGGCGAAGGCCTGGGCAACCAGTTCCTGAGCCACATCCGCGAGACCGACGCGATCGTGAACGTGGTGCGCTGCTTCGAGGACGACAACGTCATCCACGTCGCCGGCCGGGTCGATCCGATCGCCGACATCGAGGTCATCCAGACCGAGCTGTGCCTGGCCGACCTGGGCACGGTCGAGAAGACGCTGCAGCGCTCGCTCAAGGCCGCGCGCTCGGGCAACGACAAGGAAGCCGCCGCGCTGGTGAAGGTGCTCGAGAAGTGCCAGGCCGCGCTGGATCAGGCGCAGCCGGTGCGCTCGATCGACTTCAGCAAGGAAGAGCGTCTCATCCTCAAGCCGCTGTGCCTGATCACCGCCAAGCCGGCGATGTTCGTCGGCAACGTGTCGGAAGACGGCTTCGAGAACAACCCGCTGCTCGACCGCCTGAAGGCCTACGCCGAGGCGCAGAAGGCGCCGGTGGTGGCGATCTGCGCCAAGACCGAGGCCGATCTGTCGGAGATGGACGACGAGGACCGCGCGATGTTCCTGGCCGAGATGGGCCAGGACGAGCCGGGCCTGAACCGCCTGATCCGCGCGGGTTTCCGGCTGCTGGGCCTGCAGACCTACTTCACCGCGGGCGTGAAGGAAGTGCGCGCCTGGACCATCCGCGTCGGCGACACCGCGCCGCAGGCGGCCGGCGTCATCCACGGCGACTTCGAGCGCGGCTTCATCCGCGCCCAGACCATCGCCTACGAGGACTACATCCAGTTCGGCGGCGAGCAGGGCGCCAAGGACGCCGGCAAGATGCGCGCCGAAGGCAAGGAGTACGTCGTCAAGGACGGCGACGTGATGAACTTCCTGTTCAACGTCTGATCATCGGCTGACCGCCAAGGGCGGCATGAGTCGTGCTATAGTGCGGCGGAATTGCTGCCGTTTCGCTTACCTCAGCAGCATTTCGTCGCACTCCATGCCCCTCGGGGCATCGCGTCCTCGGCAAGGTCGGTCCGGTTCGTGACTGGCCCGCCATTCCAGGCAAGCTCCGTCTGGTACATCGATCCCGACTCCTGTGGCTGTTGCGGCAGGAGTGGCGTGACTCGGGACATTGATCTGCCCTCGTCGGGCAGTCCTGCCGACCGTTCCAGGCAGTCTCGCGCTGGCAGCCCTTGCTGCGGCGCCGGTTCCTTGATTCCTTCTTCTCCTGACATTCGCACCGTGGGCAGGTTCATCCTGTCCTCCACCACCCGACGCACCGACTGCGGTCGGTATGCCGCGTCGCTCTCCATTCGCAGCGGCCGTGGCGAGGGGACCCATGATCGGGTCTACCGCTTCATCCCGCTGTTCCCTTCATCCGAGGCCGCCGCGCAGTACGCGCTGGATCAGGGCCTGGGGTACCTCCACCAACCCGCGCTGCCGGCCTGAACGATTCAGGACGGGGCGCCACTGCACAGGAATTCTGCTCATGGCCAAGGAAGAACTCATCGAAATGCGCGGCGAGGTCGAGGAAGTGCTGCCCGACTCGCGTTTCCGCGTGAAGCTCGAGAACGGGCACAGCCTCATCGCCTACACCGGCGGCAAGATGCGCAAGCACCACATCCGCATCCTGGCGGGTGACAAGGTCTCGCTCGAGCTGTCGCCCTACGACCTGAACAAGGGTCGCATCACCTTCCGTCACCTCGAGCCCCGCTCGGGTGGCGCGCCGTCCGCTCCGCGTCGGCGCTTCTGATTCACGGGGCTGACCGCCGGCTGGCGCCGGTGGCAGGCCCGGATCGCCTGGCGCCTGCGGCAGGCACGTCACATTCCGCGGCATTTCTGGAAAGGTCCATCATGGACAACAAGCTCTACGTCGGCAATCTGCCCTACACGATGCGCGACGAAGATCTGCGCGAGCATTTCGCCCGCTTCGGCGAAGTCGCCTCCGCCAAGGTCATGACCGACCGCGAAACCGGTCGGTCCAAGGGCTTCGCCTTTGTCGAGATGGCTTCCGGTGAAGATGCGCGCAGCGCCATCTCCGGCATGCACGGCCAGTCCTTCGGCGGCCGCGCCCTGGTGGTCAATGCCGCCCGTCCCCGCGAGGATCGCCCGGCTGGCGGCGGCTACGGTGGTGGCGGATTCGGCGGCGGCAACCGTCGCAGCTACTGATCCGGCGGCGCGAAAGCGCTCCGGATGCCCGGCTACCAGACCCGGCAGCAGCAGGTCGCCATCCGTGGCGCCGACAGCCTGCTGATCCGGTCGCTGCTGGATCGCCAGCAGTACGCCGATCCCGACGGCCGGGCCGAGGCCGCGGGATTCTCCTCCGCCACCTGGCCGCTGTTCGGCATGCTCTGGCCCTCGGGCCTGCAGCTGGCGGCCCACATGGCGGCCCGGCCGCTCAAGGCGGGTGAGCGCATTCTCGAGGTCGGCTGCGGGCTGGCGCTGGCCAGCCTGGTCTGCCACCGGCGTGGCATCGACGTGACCGCCTCCGATGCCCATCCGCTGGCCCCGGATTTCCTGCATGACAACCTGAGCCTGAACGCACTCGCCCCGCTGGTCTACCGGCGTGGCGACTGGGCAGGCCGGGCGGGCGTGCCGGCAGCGGCCCATCCGGCCGATGCCGCACCGGTGCAGGGACGCTTCGACGTCATCATGGGCAGCGACGTGCTGTATGAGCGCGACGAGCAGGGCCATCTGGCCCGCTTCGTCGAGCGCCATGCCGAGCCGGACGCCGAGGTGCTGATCGTCGATCCCGATCGGGGCAACCGGCCGGCCTTCACCCGCCGGATGAGCGGCCTGGGCTTCGTGCTGCACGAGACCACGCTGCGCACGCCCGAGGCCGACGGCCTGCCCTATCGCGGGCGGCTGCTGCGCTACTCGCGCACGGCGCCGGCCTGAGCCCGACGCGGCCCGCCTACTCGACCATGTCGCGGTAGGCGTGCCAGCTCGCGTGGCCGAGCAGCGGGAAGATCACGATCAGCCCGAGCAGCGCGGTCGCGTAGCCGACCGCCATCAGCGTGACGATCAGCCCCGCCCACAGCAGCATCGCTGCCGGGCTGGCGCGGCAGGCGCGCACGCTGGTGGCGATCGCGGCGATCAGGTCGCCGTCCTCGCGGTCGAGCAGCATCGGCACCGAGACCACCCCGATGACGAAGACCGCCGCCGCGAACAGTGCACCGATGCCGACGAAGGCGACGGCCAGCGCGGTGTAGCGGCCCGACAGCAGCACGTCGAACAGCAGGTTCGACAGGTCCGGCACCAGGCCGCCGTACAGCAGCGCGAAGCTCACCGCGCCGACCCGCTCCCAGAGCAGGAAGGCGATCGCCAGCACCAGCCCGAACAGTCCGAGCGAGCCGGCGTTGCGCCAGCCATCGGCCAGCGCCTCGCCCAGGTCGGGCCGCGCGCTGGCCAGCCGCTGGCGCGACAGCGCATGAAAGGGCAGCGCCACCAGCGGCGCCAGCAGCAGGAAGCCGCCGACCAGCGTCGGCGCCAAGTGCGGCAGATGCCGGCCGGCGACGATCAGCGCCGCGCCCATCGCGGCGACCGCCAGGCCGCCGCCCAGGCTGGCGGCCGGGTGATGCGACAGATCCTCCCAGCCGCGTTTCAGCCATCGCAGCGGCTGGGTGACCGTGACCTGGCGGACCTCGGGCGCGTCGGCCGCCTGACGGGCGCGGCGCGGAAGGTGACCGGTGACCTGTGCGACATGATCCATGGTGCAGACCTCCTTCGGACGACAGACCGACCGGCCGCCCCGTGCGAGCCGGCGGGGTGTGTGTCGATGCTAGGACGATGTGCGGCCGGGCACCATCGGGTTCCCCTGAGGTCGGATCGCAGGATGGATACATGCTGTTGCATCTGCGTCGCCTCCGGCTGCATCCGTCCGGCATCGGCCCGGCTAGTGAAGGTCGAGACGATCGTCGCCAGCCCGGCGTCGACGGCTCCTCCGATTCATTCACCTCCGGGAGCATTGCCATGACCGTTCGCTCGTCCTTCGCCGCCGCCACCCCCCGCCGCCTCGCCTTTGCCGCCGCCGTGCTGCTGAGCGCCGGCCTGGCCGCCTGCTCGTCGACCTCCGCGCCGATGGGCGCGACCACCTCGATGACCGCCACCTCGCAGACCGCGCTGCCGACGCCGGTGCAGGTGCCCGCCGGCCACCGCGTCGCCTGGGAAACCGTCGGTGTCGGCCAGATCACCTATGAATGCCGCGCCAAGGCCGGCACGCCGGGCGCGTTCGAGTGGGTCTTCGTCGGCCCGGACGCCGAGCTGCGCAGCCGCAGCGGCATGAAGCTGGGCCGCTACTTCGGCCCGCCGGCGACCTGGGCGGCCGACGACGGCTCGGCGCTGACCGGCACGCAGGTCGGGCTGGTGCCTGCCGCGGCCGGCGACATCCCGCTGCAGCTGGTCAAGGCCAACCCGGCCACCGGCCGCGGCGTGCTCGAGGGCGTGAGCTACATCCAGCGCCTGGCCACCCGCGGCGGCGTGGCGCCGGCGATGGCCTGCGGCGAAGGCCAGACCGGCCAGCGCCAGGTGGTGCAGTACCAGGCCGACTACATCTTCTGGAAGCCGGGCGCCTGAGCCGGGTGAATGCCCCCAGGCGGCTGACGGCTGGCGGCCGGTGCCTTGGTCCTGGGTAGTCCCTTCTCGCAGAATGGCAAAACGCCGCTGCCGAGACCGAAAGGACCGCCCTTGCCCCCTGCCGCCGCCTCCGCTGCCGCCGCCCTGACCCTCGACCATGATGCCGCGCTGCAGGCCTGCGCCCGCGGCGAGCGCTTCGCGCTGCGCATGCTCTACGAGCACGAGGGCCGCTGGCTGCTCGGCGTGGTGCGGCGCATCGTGCGCGACGACGCGCTGGCCGAGGATGTGCTGCAGGACGCCTTCCTGCAGGTCTGGCAGCGCGCAGCCACCTTCGATGCGGCGCTGGGCTCCGGCCGGGGCTGGATCTACACCGTGGTGCGCCACCAGGCGCTGCGCGCGGTGCGCGGCGGCCGTGGCGTCGAGACGGTCGCGGTCGATCCGGAGGATCTGGCCGGCCTGTCGGACCGCCTGCAGTCCGCCACTGCGCCCGACGGCGACGATCGCGGCCTCGACACCGCCGGCCTCGAGCGCTGTCTCGACCGGCTGGAGGAGCGCCCGCGCGCCTGTGTCGTGCACGCCTATGTCGATGGCTACACCCACGAGCAGATCGCCTCCCGGCTGGGGTCGCCGCTGGGTTCGGTCAAGTCGTGGATCCGCCGCAGCCTGCTGGCGCTGAGGGAGTGCCTGTCCCCATGCTGAATCTGCAGACCCCCGAGGACCGCAGCGCCGCCGCTGGCGAATATGTGCTGGGCACGCTGGCGCCGGACGAGCGCGAGGCCTTCGAGCGGGCGCTCGGCGGTGATGCCGCGCTGCGCGCCGAGGTCGCGCACTGGCAGGACCGCTTCCTGGCGCTGAGCGCCCGGGTGGCGCCGGCCGAGCCCTCCGCCGGGCTGTGGCGGCGCATCGAGGCGCGCCTGTCGCCGGGGGCCGCCGCCGCGCGTGCCCCGGCCGCGACGCCGCCCTGGTGGCAGCGCCTGGGCCTGTGGCAGTCGCTCAGCGGGCTGGCGCTGGCCGGCTGCGTGCTGCTGGGCTCAGGCCTGGTGCCGCAGCTGATGGCGCCGCCGGCCGCGCAGCAGCAGCAGTTCGTCGCGGTGCTGCAGGCGCCGCAGGGCGGCGGCAACGGCTGGGTGGTCGAGGTGCGGGTCGACGCGGCGGGGCAGGGCCGGCTGCGGCTGCGCCCGGTCGTGCCGCCCCAGGCGCCGCCGCCGGGCCGCACGCTGCAGTTCTGGACCAAGGCCCCCGGCGCCGCCGGCCCCAGCTCCCTGGGCCTGGTGCGCACCACGGATGCCGGCGGCGTCATCGAGCTGCCGCTCGAGCGCCTGCCCGACCTGCGCCCCGAACAGCTCTTCGAGATCACCCTCGAGCCCGAGGGCGGCTCGCCGATCGACCGCCCGACCGGGCCGATCCTGTACATCGGGCGGGCGGTGCAGCTGGAGGGGTGAGGGCGCAGCAGACGGCACCTGCCTCCCCCCATCCCGTCATGCCCGCGCAGGCGGGCACCCACCCCCGCCGCCACCCTCTCCGGGAAAACAGCCCCGGAAATCCCGGCTTATTTCTCACTTCAGGCCGTGACACGCGCTCCCGCGCGCCTTCCCGCTGCCTAGACTGGATCCTTCACCGGGATCGAAGAATCCCGCAGCCCGCGCCCTGGATGCGCTGCGGCTGACGCACAAGGACGCCGTGGGAATGGACACGACCGCACCAGCAGGGAGAGATGCGGCTTGACGACGACAACACCGGCCACGCTGCCGACCTACGACCGCTTCATCGAGCCGCTGCTGCGCTTTCTCGCCGGCCGGCCGGAGGGCGCGCCCGCCCGCGAGGCCCACGAGGCAGCGGCCGACGCGCTCGGGCTGGAAGCCGCGGCGCGCCAGCAGCTGCTGTCGAGCGGCGCGCAGCTCATCTACAAGAACCGCGCCGGCTGGGCGCATGACCGGCTCAAGCGCGCCGGGCTGTCGGACAGCCCGCGGCGCGGCTGGTGGCAACTGACGGAGGCCGGCCGGCGTTTCGTGGCCGAGCATCCGGCGCCGCTGACGCCCGAGCAGCTCGGTACGCTGGCGATGGTGCACCTGGACGTGCAGCGCCTGCGACCGGTGGCACCCGATGCCGGCCCGGACGAAGCGGCCGGCGTGCCCCCGCAGCCGATCGCCAGCCCGGAAGAGCGGCTCGGCCTGGCGCTGGAGGAAATCCGCCGCGCGGTCGTGGCCGAGCTGCTGGATACGCTGGCCACCGTGACGCCGGCGTTCTTCGAGACGCTGGTGCTCGACCTGCTGCACCGCATGGGCTATGGGGCCAACCGCGCCGACCTGCAGCGCGTCGGCGGCTCGGGCGACGCGGGCATCGACGGAATCATCTCGCTGGACCGACTCGGTCTGGAAAAGGTCTATGTGCAGGCCAAGCGTTGGCAGGGCACAGTCGGGCGGCCCGAGATTCAGGCGTTCTACGGCGCCCTGGCGGGCCAGCGCGCCAAGAAAGGCGTCTTCATCACCACGTCGGGCTACACCGCGCAGGCGCTGCAGTTCGCGCAATCCGTCGAGGGCATCGTGCTGGTCGACGGTGTGCGCCTAGCCGAGCTGATGGTCGATCACGAGGTGGGGGTGACGGCGCGGGTGTTGAAGGTGCCGAAGGTGGATGTGGACTACTTCGAGGAGTAGGGCGGTTGTCTTCTGGCTGTCCGGGATGTGGCGACTCCAGGTGATCTCGGCCACACTCGGCATCTTCGCCTTCGACAATCCAGGCTCTGACTCGTGTTCAAGGTGAGCCAACCGTGCCGCACAGCTCTTGTCCCTCAGGACCTGTTCTGGCGATCAGTTCATTCACATACCTAACAAATAGATGACAAGCACACAACAACGCGCCGAACTGCAGCGCCGTATCTGGCAAATCGCCAACGAGGTCCGCGGTGCTGTCGATGGCTGGGACTTCAAGCAGTATGTGCTGGGCACCCTGTTCTATCGTTTCATCAGCGAGAACTTCATCGACTACATCACCGGCGGCGACGCCGATGTGAACTACGCCGCCATGGCGGATGATGACGAGACCATCGAGGCCGCCAAAGACGACGCCATCAAGACCAAGGGCTATTTCATCTACCCCAGTCAGCTCTTCGTCAATGTCGCGGCCAGTGCCAATACCAACCAGAGCCTGAACACCGATCTGGCCCACATCTTCAAGGCGATCGAGGCCTCGGCCATCGGCTATCCCTCCGAGCGTGACATCAAAGGCCTGTTCGCTGACTTTGATACCACCAGCAACCGTCTGGGCAACACCGTCAGGGAGAAGAACGACCGCTTGGCCAAGGTACTCAAGGGCGTGGCTGATCTGGATTTTGGTGACTTCGACGCCAGCCACATCGACCTGTTCGGCGATGCCTACGAGTTCCTGATCTCCAACTACGCTGCCAATGCCGGCAAGTCGGGCGGCGAGTTCTTCACGCCGCAGCAGGTGTCCAAGCTGATTGCGCAGTTGGCGATGCACGGCCAGACCAGCATCAACAAGATCTACGACCCGGCCTGCGGCTCGGGCTCGCTGCTGCTGCAGGCGAAAAAGCATTTCGACCAGCACCTGATCGAGGACGGCTTCTTCGGGCAAGAAATCAACCACACCACGTACAACCTGGCGCGGATGAACATGTTCTTGCACAACGTGAACTACGACAAGTTCAATATCCAGCTGGGCAACACGCTGGAAGAGCCGTTTTTTGCCGACGACCGGCCTTTTGACGCCATCGTCTCCAATCCACCCTATTCGGTGAAATGGATCGGCAGCGACGACCCTACCCTGATCAACGATGAGCGTTTTGCCCCGGCCGGCGTGCTGGCGCCCAAGTCCAAGGCGGATTTCGCCTTTGTGCTGCACGCCCTGAACTACCTGTCGTCCAAGGGCCGTGCGGCGATCGTGTGCTTTCCAGGCATCTTCTACCGGGGTGGGGCTGAGCAAAAGATTCGCCAGTACTTGGTGGACAACAACTATGTGGAGAGTGTCATCTCACTGGCCTCCAATTTGTTTTACGGCACCACAATTGCCGTGAACATTCTGGTGCTGTCCAAGCACAAGACCGATACCACCACACAGTTCATTGACGCGAGCGGGTTGTTCAAGAAGGAAACTAATAACAACACGCTGCTGGACAAACACATCGACGACATCATGGCCGTGTTCGACAGCAAGGCCAACGTCGAGCACTTCTCCAAGTCCGTCCCTCTGGAGCAGGTGGCGGCCAACGAATACAACCTCTCGGTCAGCAGCTATGTGGAGGCCAAGGACACCCGTGAGGTGGTGGACATTGCCAAGCTCAATGCCGAACTCAAAACCACAGTCGCAAAGATCGACCAGCTACGCAAAGACATTGATGCCATCGTGGAAGAGATTGAGGGCGGGGAGTTGGAGGCATGAGCGGCGTGGGCTTCTTGGAAAAGATGCTGGTTGACGTTGTGGTCGAGTGGATCGAAGTGGGCCAGTTGATGTCACCTCAGCGAGGAAGAAGACTCGTCAAAAGCCAGTTGGAAGAAGTCGGTACTTATGCGGTTTATCAAAACAGCATGAGGCCTCTTGGCTACTACCATGAAAGCAATACCCAAGCAGGAGCATGCTTTGTAATTGTCGCAGGCGCTGCGGGCGAAATTGGATTTAGCGATTCTGAATTCTGGGCGGCAGATGATGTCTATTTTTTTCCGGAATCAAAGGTTGTTAACAGCAAATATCTGTATCACTTCCTTTTATCCAAGCGGCATGAGATTTCATCTCAGGTACGCAGGGCGAGCATTCCACGCTTATCAATAGACGCGATTGAAAAGCTCGAAATACCCATCCCCTGCCCAGGCAACCCAAAGAAATCGCTTGAAATCCAAGCCGAAATAGTCCGCATCCTGGATACCTTCACCGAGCTGACCGCCGAGCTGACCGCCGAGCTGACCGCCAGAAAAAAACAATACTCTCACTATCGGGATCGGTTGTTGAGTTTTGAAGAGGGCGGTGTGGAGTGGAAGAAGTTGGGGGCTCTGGTTGATATAAATACCGGGTCAAAGCCATCTGAAATTCTTGAGGATGCGACAAGCTTTGATTACATCAATGCAGGAACATCACGATCGGGATACAGCGTAGCAAGTAACTGTGCGGGCGATGTCGTCACAACGCCGTCGCGGGGTCAAGGAGGCATTGGATACGTTGGGTACCAAATTAAGCCATTCTGGCTCGGACCTTTGTGCTACAAAATGCAATCATTGGATGTGAATATTCTGATCAATAAATACCTATTCTATTTCCTCCAATCGCGAAATGAAATGCTGTTGGGCCTGAAAAAGGAAGGCGGGGTGCCTGCTATCAATAAGTCTGATCTTGTGCAACTGGAAATATCCGTACCTTCGTTGGTGGAGCAGAAACGGATAGTTGCCATCCTCGACAAGTTTGATGCTCTGACAAACTCCCTCACCGAAGGCCTGCCCCGAGAAATCGAGTTGCGCCAGAAGCAATATGAGTACTACCGTGACTTGCTGTTGAGCTTCCCAAAGTTGGAAAAGGTGGCGGAATAAAATGGGCAAGACGCTGACTGAAATCGCGGAGCAGTTGCAAAAGGCCAACAAAAAAGTGCAGCTAATCTATGCCTTCAACGGCACAGGTAAGACTCGCTTGTCGCGGGCGTTCAAGCAGTTAATCTCGCCGAAAGAAGAAGATGATGCGCCCTCGTCGGATTTGGCTAATAAAAAAATTCTCTATTACAGTGCCTTCACCGAAGACTTGTTTTACTGGGACAACGACTTAAAGCGGGATGTCGAGCCCAAGCTGAATATTCAGCCCAATGCGTTCACCAAGTGGGTGCTGGAAGAGCAAGGCCAAGACCAAAGCATCACCACGACTTTCCAACGCTACACCAGCGACAAGTTGACGCCGCATTTCAGCGCGGATTTCTCGTCGGTCAGCTTTTCATTTGAGCGTGGGAACCAGCAATCAGAACCTCATATCAAGATCTCCAAAGGTGAAGAAAGCAACTTCATCTGGAGTGTGT
Organism: Sphaerotilus sp. FB-3; assembly: GCF_023706025.1. Classification (NCBI taxonomy): domain Bacteria; kingdom Pseudomonadati; phylum Pseudomonadota; class Betaproteobacteria; order Burkholderiales; family Sphaerotilaceae; genus Sphaerotilus; species Sphaerotilus sp. FB-3. The sequence continues at coordinate 77,827 of NZ_BQWE01000005.1, forward strand.
TCAATGCCTTGCTGGAACAGGTGATTGCCGAAAAAAACATCCCGGAAGTTGGCGAGCGCTCCATCGATGTATTCAACAACCTTACCTATGTCTTTGTGGATGATCCGGTCAGCTCACTGGATGAAAATCACTTGATCGAGTTGGCGGTTAATCTGGCCGGGTTGATCAAATCCAGTGAATCCGATCTGAAGTTCATTGTCACTACGCACAACCCGTTGTTCTATAACGTGGTTCACAACGAGCTTGATCTGAGCAAAAAGGGAAAGAATGATGGCTGCTACCTTCTGGAACACCACGAAGATGGCACATTCGACTTGACCGTGAAGTATGGGGATTCAAACAAGAGTTTTTCGTACCACCTGCACCTGCTGAAGACCATCGAGCAGGCCATTGCTGACAGCAAGGTCGAGCGATTCCATTTCACTTTGCTGCGCAATCTCTACGAGAAGACTGCCAGCTTTTTGGGCTACCCGAGATGGTCGGAGTTGTTACCACAAGACAGGCAGCTCTATCTGAACCGAATCATCCAGTTCACCAGCCACAGCACGCTGTCCAATGAGGCCGTTGCGCAGCCCACGCCACAAGAGTGCGCCACGGTCAAGTTTTTGCTGGACCACTTGAAGAACAGCTACGGCTTTTGGAAGCAACAGGGCACCTGACGAATGAACGACTACAAGGCCATCGCCGAGTCCAAGGGCTTTATTGTTCTGGACCAATACACCCGGGAGTGGAAGGCTGCAGAGAGCTACCAGAGCGAGAGTGATCTGGAGCATGAGTTGATCCAGGATTTGGTGAACCAAGGCTATGAGTTCGCCCCCGGCATCAAGACGCCTGCCCACTTGCTGGCCAATGTGCGCGCGCAACTGCAGGCGCTCAACAATGTGCAGTTTTCCGACGTGGAATGGCCGCGCTTCGTCGAAACCTGGCTGGACAAGCCCAGTGATGGCATCGTCGAGAAGACCCGCAAGATCCACGACGACTACATCCACGACTTCGTCTTTGACGACGGCCACATCCAGAACATCTATCTGCTGGACAAGAAGAACGTCACCCGCAACAAGGTGCAGGTGGTCAAGCAGTTCGAGCAGACGGGTACGCACACCAACCGCTATGACGTGACCATTCTGGTCAATGGCCTGCCACTCGTGCAGGTGGAGCTGAAGAAGCGCGGCGTGGCCATCCGCGAGGCTTTCAACCAGGTGCATCGCTACAGCAAGGAAAGCTTCAACAGCGAGCAATCGCTGTTCAAGTACCTGCAGCTCTTCGTGATCTCGAACGGAACGGATACCCGCTATTTCGCCAACACCACGCAGCGCAACAAGAACAGCTTCGACTTCACCATGAATTGGGCGAAGTCCGACAACACGCTGATCAAGGATCTGAAGGACTTCACCGCCACGTTTTTTCAGAAGCAAACCCTGCTCAATGTGCTGCTGCATTATTCGGTGTTCGATGTCAGCAACACGTTGCTGGTGATGCGGCCCTACCAGATTGCCGCCACGGAACGCATTCTGTGGAAAATCAAGAGCAGCCATCAGGCCAAGAACTGGAGCAACCTAGAGAGTGGTGGTTTCATCTGGCACACCACGGGTTCTGGCAAGACGCTGACAAGTTTCAAGGCGGCGCGCCTGGCTACCGAGCTGGATTTCATCGACAAGGTGTTCTTCGTGGTCGACCGGAAGGATCTGGACTACCAGACCATGAAGGAATACCAGCGCTTCTCGCCGGACAGCGTGAACGGATCAGACAGTACGGCGGGCCTGAAGCGCAACCTGGAGAAGGACGACAACAAGATCGTCGTCACCACCATCCAGAAGCTCAACAACCTGATGAAAAGCGAGGCTGACTTGCCCATCTACGGCAAGCAGGTGGTGTTCATCTTCGATGAGTGCCACCGCAGCCAGTTTGGGGAAGCCCAGAAAAACCTGAAGAGGAAGTTCAAGAAGTTCTGCCAATTCGGTTTCACGGGTACGCCGATTTTTCCGGAAAACGCCTTGGGCGCCGAGACCACGGCCAGCGTGTTTGGCCGCGAGCTGCACTCGTATGTGATCACCGATGCGATCCGGGACGAGAAGGTCTTGAAGTTCAAGGTGGACTACAACGATGTTCGCCCGCAGTTCAAGGCCATCGAGACCGAGAAGGACGAGAAGAAGCTGAGCGCGGCGGAGAACAAGCAGGCGCTGCTGCACCCGGATCGCATTCGCGAGATCACCCAGTACATCCTGACCAACTTCCGGCAGAAGACCCACCGCCTGCACGCGGGCAACAAAGGCTTCAACGCCATGTTTGCAGTCAGCAGCGTGGAGGCCGCCAAGCTCTACTACGAGTGCTTCCGGGAGTTGCAGAAGACCAGCGACAAGCCGCTGAAGGTGGCCACCATCTTCTCGTTCGCCGCCAACGAAGAGCAGGACGCGATTGGCGACATTCAGGACGAGAGCTTTGATGTCTCGGCCATGAACAGCAGCGCCAAGGAATTCCTGAGCGCGGCCATCGCCGACTACAACGCGCTGTTCAAGACCAACTTCAGCGTGGACAGCAACGGCTTCCAGAACTACTACCGAGACCTGGCCAAGCAGGTAAAGGCCAAGGAAATCGACCTGCTCATCGTGGTGGGCATGTTCCTGACGGGTTTTGACGCCCCCGCGCTCAACACGCTGTTTGTGGACAAGAACCTGCGCTTCCACGGGCTGATGCAGGCCTACTCGCGCACCAACCGCATCTTCGACGCCACCAAGACCTTCGGCAACATCGTCACCTTCCGCGACCTGGAGCAGGCGACCATCGACGCCATCACCCTGTTCGGTGACAAGAACACCAAGAACGTGGTGCTGGAGAAGAGCTACAAGGAGTACATGGAAGGCTTCACCGATGCGGCTACCGGTGAGGCGAGGCGCGGCTTCAAGGATGTGGTGCAAGAGCTGGAGGCCCGCTTTCCTGACCCGGCAGCAATCGAGAAGGAGTCAGACAAGAAGGCCTTCGCCAAGCTGTTTGGTGAGTACCTGCGCGTTGAGAACATCCTGCAGAACTACGACGAGTTCACCAGCCTGAAGGAACTCCAAGCTGTCGATCTGACGGATGCCGCGGCCGTGGATGATTTCAAGGCGCGGCACTACCTGAGCGACGAGGATCTGACCGCGCTGCAGGCCATCACGCTCCCCGCAGAGCGGAAGATTCAGGACTACCGATCCACCTACAACGACGTGCGCGACTGGCTGCGCCGCGAGAAGGCTGGATCCGAGAAAGAGAAGTCCACAATCGACTGGGACGACGTGGTCTTTGAGGTGGACCTGCTGAAGTCGCAGGAAATCAACCTCGACTACATCCTTGAGCTGGTCTTCGAGCACAACAAGAAGACCAAGAGCAAGGCTGAGTTGGTGGATGAGGTGCGGCGGGTGATTCGCGCCAGCCTCGGCAATCGAGCCAAGGAAAGTCTGCTGGTGGACTTCATCAATCAGACCGATCTGGACCAGATTGTTGACAAGGCCAGCGTGATTGATGCCTTCTTCCATTTTGCTCAGGCGGAGCAGCAGCGCGAGGTGCAGGAGCTGATCAGTGACGAAGGATTGAATCCTGATGCAGCTAGGCGCTATATATCTGCTTCACTGAAGCGGGAATTTGCCAGTGACAATGGCACTGAGCTTAATGCTGTTTTGCCTAAAATGAGTCCATTGAATCCAAAATTCCTGACCAAAAAACAAATTGTCTTTCAGAAGGTTGCGGCATTTGTTGAGAAATTCAAAGGGGTTGGTGGGAAGGTATGAGATCGGACTTTTGGACTTGTACGCGCTGTCGGTGGAGTACCTGCTGGCGTACCAGTCCCTGCTGATCGGTTTTTCGGACCAGAGTGCGGTGCTGGTGTCGGCCAGCCAGCCGCTGATGGACCTGGCGGCGACGGTGATCGCCGTGCGCAACGGCAGCCGGCGCACCGAGGCCAAGGCGCAGGCGTCGCGGGAGAACGGGCGCAAGGGCGGACGGCCGCGCAAGGCCGAGGCGGCCTGATGGGGCTGGCGATCGTGCTCGATGACGAGGGCGCCACGCCCGGATGCGCAGAACCGCCGACGACAACGCTCAACCCGGTTGGGATGGGGAAACTGGAATGGCCGTTGACAGTCTTGTGCCCTTCGCCTCCCAGCACTGTTCAGCCCAGCTCGATCACCCCGACTGGCCGCCCCTGACCCAGGATGTTCATGATCTCGGCATGACGATCGCACAGCGTGGCGAGTACCTGCGCATTGCTGCAATTGCCCATGACCAGCCGGATCACGAGGGGCGGCGGGCCGAAATGCGCCGACAGGTCCAGGTAGTCATCGTCCTTGGTGACGATCGCGAAGTCGTGCGCACGGGCGTAGGTCCAGACGGCATGGTCGTTCGCGCCGGACAAGTCGAGCAGATCGACCTGACTCGACCCCGGATACACCGCTTGCAGTGAGGGCACCAGCCGCCGCGACAGATTCTCGTCCAGCAGCAGCTTCACGCGGCGCGTACCCAGGCGGTGTGGCGCTCGCGGTCGGCGGCGTAGGCGAGTGCGGCTTGAATGTCTTCCGGGGTCAGTTCGGGGAAGTCCGCGATGATCTCGGCGGTGGACATGCCGCTGGCGAGCCACTCCAGCACGTCGTACACGGTGATGCGCAGGCCACGGATGCATGGCTTGCCGCCACGCTTGCCAGGCTCCAGGGTGATCCGGTCGCGGTAGTTCGGCATGGGACAGGCTCCAGAACAGGTCAGGTGGGGTGACTGTAGCGCGTGGGCGCGATGGACGGCGGAGGGTATCCGCGTGTCAACGCTTCAAGACCGCCTTCAGCGCCACCCCCGTATGACTCCTGCTCTTCACCACCGCCTCCGGCGTGCCGGCCACCACCACGCGCCCGCCGCCTGAGCCGCCGTCCGGCCCCAGGTCGACGATCCAGTCGGCCTCGGCGATGACGTCGAGGTCGTGCTCGATGACGATGACGCTGTGGCC